>SKRW01000155.1 GCA_007118295.1 Paracoccaceae bacterium
GGTTTCACACCACCCTCTATCAGGCCAGCGGGCTGCCCTATCACATGGAAGTGCTCAGCAAGGCCATGGACCGCATCGACCCCTATCTGCGCGCGCAACTCCTGCTCAGCGACGGCATGGAACGCGCCAATCGCGAGCATCTGGCCATCGTCGAGGCCTGCAAGGCCAATGACGCCAACCGCGCCGCAGACCGCACCAGACAACACATCCTCGACGCCAGAAACTCCCTCGTCCAGCACTGGAAAGACTAACACCAAACGCGCAGAGGTGGCGGGCAAGGCAATGCCCCGATGATCCGTTGCGCAGGGCGTGATGTCGCGGAATTCAGGGCAGCAACGCTATCTTTGTTCACTGACCCAGGCGGGGTGCAGAACAGGCTCCAGGTTTGCCGCTGGCAATTGCCTGTCCAGAATGTGATCCGCGATCTTTTCCCCTGCCATGATGGATGGCGCGTTCAGATTGCCATTGGTGATGCGCGGAAAGATCGAACTGTCCGCCACCCGCAGACCCGACACTCCGATCACGCGCCCGAACGGATCGACCACGGCCAGCGGGTCATCCGCGCGCCCCATCCGGGCCGTGCCGCAAGGATGATAGGCGCTTTCGACATGCGCACGGATGAAGGCGTCGAGATCCGCATCGCTCTGGGCAGAGGCCCCGGGCTGGATTTCATGGCTCAGATAGGGCGCAAAGGCCGCCTGCCCCATGATCTCGCGCGTCAGACGGATACAGGTGCGGAATTCGTCCCAGTCATCCGGGTGGCTCATGTAGTTGAAGCAGATACGCGGCGCGTCCTGCGCGCGGTTCGAGTTCAGCCTTACCCAGCCCCGGCTTTTCGAGCGCATCGGCCCGACATGGGTCTGAAAACCATGCCCCTCGGCCACGGCCTTGCCATCATAGCGCACAGCGATGGGCAGGAAGTGGTACTGGATATCAGGGTAGTCGATGCCCGCGCGCGAGCGGATAAAGGCGCAGGCCTCGAACTGGTTCGAGGCACCGGGGCCACACCGCGCGAACAACCATTGCGCACCGACCCATGCCTTGCCGAACAGGTTCCAGTATTTGTACAGCGTCACAGGCTGGCTGGCGGCATATTGCAGATACAACTCCAGATGATCCTGCAGGTTCTGCCCCACCCCGGCCCGGTCTGCGCGAATCTCCAGCCCATGCTCGGCCAGATGCGCCGCAGGGCCGATCCCTGACAGCATCAGCAGTTTGGGCGTGTTGATACTGCTGGCGGCCAGCACCACCTCGGCGCGCGCCTGCAGGTCGCGGCCATCCAGAAGACGAACACCGCGCGCGCGCTGGTCGCCATCAAACAGCACATGGGCCACTTCGCCGCGCACCAGCTTCACGCGCCCTGTCGCCATCGCAGGGCGCAGATAGGCGCGGGCCGCAGACCAGCGCTGGCCCTGCCAGATGGTCGCCTCCATTACGCCGAACCCTTCCTGCGCGGCGCCATTGTAATCGTCGGTCACCGGATAGCCTGCTTGCCGTCCGGCCGCGACAAAGGCGCGGAACAGGGGGTTTTCCTGTGCGCCCCGGCTGACATGCAGCGGGCCATCGGTGCCGCGCCAGTCGGACGGGGCCGCGCCGTGCCAGTTTTCCATGCGCCGGAAATAAGGCAGCACATCGGCATAGCGCCAGCCGTCCGCCCCCTGATCAGCCCAATGGTCATAGTCGCGCGCATGTCCACGCACATAGACCATCCCGTTGATGCTGCTGGACCCGCCAATCACGCGCCCCCGCGGACAGGCCAGCACGCGCCCGCCCAGATGCGGCTCTGGCTCGGTCTGAAAACCCCAGTCATAGCGGCGCATGTTCATCGGATAGGACAAGGCCCCCGGCATCTGGATGAACGGCCCGGCATCACTGCCCCCCGCCTCGACCACCAGCACGCTATGGCCCGCCTCGGCCAGCCTGTAGGCGACCGCAGACCCGGCCGACCCGGCCCCTACGACGATGAAATCTGCCTCTGTCATCGGGCTGACTGCGCGACGGTGCGGCCAGGCGCGCGTGCCGTCAGGCACGCCAGAAAAGGATCTTCGCGCCTCCGCAGGGGCGCGGCAATCAGGTCAGACCCCCTGCCCCATGATGTCCGCTCAATCATGATGTCCGCTCAATAGGGTGCATCGACATCGCCCAGCCCCAGATACACGGATTTGATGCGGGTGTAATGCTCCAGTGCCGCATGCCCGTTCTCACGCCCGACACCGCTGGCCTTGACGCCGCCAAAGGGCATCTCGACCGGGGTCAGGTTATAGGCGTTGATCCAGCAGGTGCCCGCCTGAAGCTGCGCGATCACCCGGTGCGCGCGTGTGATGTCACGCGTGAAGATGCCCGCCGCCAGCCCGTACTCGGTGGCATTGGCGCGGGTGATCACCTCGGCCTCGTCGTCGAAATCCAGCACGGCCATGACGGGGCCGAAAATCTCTTCGCGCGCGATCACCATGTCATCGGTGACATCGGCAAAGACCGTGGGCTGCACATATGCGCCTGTCTCGCCCAGACGCGCACCGCCACAGACCAGCCGCGCGCCGCCGGCGCTACCTTGGGCAATATAGCCCAGAACCTTGTCCATCTGCGCGGTCGAAACCAGCGGCCCCATCTGTGTGGCCTCGTCCAGCGGGTCGCCCAGTGTGATCCTTGCAGTTCGTGCCGCAAGCTTTTCAAGGAATGCTTCCTTGATCCTGCGATGCACAAAGACCCGTGTGCCATTCGAGCAGATCTGCCCGGCAGAGTAGAAATTCGCCAGCATCGCCGCACCGACAGCGTTGTCGAGATCGGCATCCTCGAACAGGATCAGCGGCGACTTGCCGCCCAGTTCCATCGTGGCGGCCTTGATCCTTTCGGCGGCAGCCGCATAGACCTTGCGCCCGGTCGGCACCGCCCCTGTCAGCGACACCTTCGCCACCCGTGCATCCGTGACCAGGGCCGCACCTGTGTCGCCCATACCCTGCACCACATTGAACAGCCCGGCAGGCAGGCCCGCTTCGGTCAGGATCTCGGCGAGTGCCAGCGTCGACAGGGGCGTCAGTTCAGATGGCTTGAACACGACCGCATTGCCAAAGGCCAGCGCGGGCGCGGCCTTCCAGCAAGCGATCTGGATCGGGTAATTCCACGCGCCAATGCCAACACAGACCCCAAGCGGTTCGCGCAGCGTATAGGCCATGTCACGCCCCAGTGGGATCGTCTGGCCGGTGACTGTGGGGGCAAAGCCGCCGAAATATTCCAGCGCATCCGCACCCGAGGCTGCATCGGCCACCAGCGTTTCCTGCAACGGTTTGCCCGTGTCGAGGGTTTCCA
>SKRW01000031.1 GCA_007118295.1 Paracoccaceae bacterium
CAGGCACCCTGCAGGGCGCGCAAGCTGTGTTCGAGACTGTAATGTGCATGCAACAGCTCGAAATCGCTCTGTGTATGCGTGATGATCTGCTCTTGCGCGGCGCGTGACAGGTCGCTGAACCCCAGCACCTGCGCAGAGCGTTGCTTGTTGTCCAGCACGAAGGGCTGACCCACGCGCGCGGACAGGACAAGGCGCAACCGCGCCACATCCTCGACATGAAAGACCTCGTCATAGCGGCCCATGTCTGGGCCAAGAAAAGTGGTGAACGGGTCCGTATGGTGGCGGATCGAGGGGACAAGCGCGCGGTAGCTGTCCAGATCGCGAAAAAACGCATCTGGCGTGGGCATCCTGTCCAGCCCCTCTGCCCCCGATTGCGCAAGCGCCTTTTCAATATCGCGATGCCCCAGCACCCGGTTGGTATAGACTGACAACAGCCGCTTGATCGGGTTGCGCACGATGGCAAAGCGCCAGAAGGCACCCAACCCGCCCAGGTCCGGCGGTTCGTGGCCCGAAACATAGGTTTCGGCCACGTGCCGGTAGTAGCGGTGGATATTGCCGCCAAAGGCCGCGCGATCGAACTCTGTCCCGTGTTCCAGACGGTAGAAACTGCGCAGAACCGATGTCGTCATGCATTTCGGCACGCCGACAAAGGCCATGTCATAGGTTTCAAATACTGCGATCACGGCAGGCCCTCTCGTGCTTGCGTCCGCGCCCCTAGCCTTTCACCGCCTTGACGATTTTCTCGGCCGCGTCGGACAGGTTATCCGCTGCAATCACGTTTAGACCGGAATCGTTGATGATCTGTTTGCCCAGATCGACATTCGTGCCTTCCAGACGCACCACCAATGGAACTTGCAGACCCACTTCCTTGACGGCAGCAATCACGCCCTCGGCGATGATGTCGCAACGCATGATCCCGCCAAAGATATTGACAAGGATGCCTTTGACATTGGGGTCAGAGGTGATGATCTTGAACGCCTCGGTCACTTTTTCCTTGGTCGCACCACCACCCACATCCAGAAAGTTGGCAGGCTCTGCCCCATAGAGCTTGATGATGTCCATCGTGGCCATCGCGAGGCCCGCGCCATTGACCATGCAGCCGATCTCGCCATCCAGCGCGATATAGTTCAGATCATATTTGCTGGCGGCCAGTTCCTTGGAATCTTCTTCCGTCTCGTCGCGCAGCGACAGGATTTCCTGCTGACGATACAGCGCGTTGGAATCGAACCCCATCTTGGCATCAAGGCATTTCAGATCGCCCTTGTCGGTCACGATCAGGGGGTTGATCTCGACCATCTCGGCGTCACGTTCGACAAACAGTTTGTACAGTTTGCCGACCAGATCGACGCATTGCTTGACCTGCTTGCCTTCCAGCCCCAGCGCAAAGGCCACGCGGCGGCCATGAAAACCCTGAATGCCAGTCGCCGGGTCGATGCTGAACGACAGGATCTTTTCGGGCGTGTTGGCCGCGACTTCCTCGATATCCATGCCGCCTTCGGTCGAGACCACAAAACTGATGCGGCTGGTCACACGATCCACCAACAGCGCCAGATACAGTTCGCGCTCGATCTCCGAGCCATCCTCGATATAGATGCGGTTGACCTGCTTGCCCGCCGGGCCGGTCTGATGCGTGACCAGCGTGCGTCCCAGCATCTGCTTGGTCATCTCTTCGGCCTCGGCCACCGATCTTGCCAGACGGACACCGCCCTTTTCCCCGGCAGAGGCTTCCTTGAAGCTGCCCTTGCCGCGACCACCTGCGTGGATCTGCGCCTTGACCACCCAAAGCGGGCCATCCAATTCGCCCGCCGCTGATTTTGCTTCTTCCGCCTTGAAGACGATGCGTCCATCGGAAACCGGCACACCAGCGGCCCGCAAAAGCCCTTTGGCCTGATACTCATGGATGTTCATGAAACTGTCCCATTTCTAGCTATCTCTGGCCCGTGCATGGCAGATTTGGCGCGGAAAACAACGGTTATCTGACAATTTTTCTGGCGTTGGGCGGAAAATCGAAATTTTGTGATCACTGTTTTCGAGCCAGTGATCACAAATACCGCTAACATGCGGACTGCGACATGCTGTCTCAGCAGTGCAGGCGAAATCAGGCAGCAAAAAAGGGGCCGCGCATCTCGCGCAGCCCCTTTTCTCATTTTCAAATAATGCCGATCAAACCAACGACGAGTCGATTCCCTTGCAGGCCTCGACCAGACCGCGCACAGCCTCGACCGATTTGTCGAACATCGCCTGCTCGTCCTTGGTCATCTTGATATCGACGATCTTCTCGATCCCGTTCGCGCCGATGATCGTGGGCACGCCGACATACATGCCTTTCAGGCCGAATTCGCCATCGCACCAGGCCGCACAGGGCAGCAGGCGGCGCTGGTCTTTCAGATAGGCTTCGGCCATCTCGATGGCGCTGGTCGCGGGCGCATAAAAGGCCGAACCGGTTTTCAGCAAGCCCACGATTTCGGCACCACCATCACGGGTGCGTTGCACGATGGCGTCCAGCTTGTCCTGACTGGTCCAGCCCATCGACACCAGATCGGGCAGCGGGATGCCCGCCACAGTCGAATAGCGCACCAGCGGCACCATCGTGTCGCCATGCCCGCCCAGCACAAACGCGGTCACATCGCGCATGGACACGTTGAATTCGAGGCTCAGGAAGTGACGAAAGCGTGCAGAATCCAGCACGCCGGCCATGCCGACCACCTTGTTATGCGGCATGCCGGAAAATTCGCGCAGCGCCCAGACCATCGCATCCAGCGGATTGGTGATGCAGATGACGAACGCATCGGGCGCATGGGCAGCAATGCCCTCGCCCACGGATTTCATGACCTTGAGGTTGATGCCCAGCAGGTCATCACGGCTCATGCCCGGCTTGCGCGGCACGCCTGCGGTGACGATGCACACATCGGCACCTGCGATATCAGCATAGTCATTGGTGCCCTTGAACCGGCCATCGAACCCTTCGGACGGGCCCGATTCCGCGATGTCGAGCGCCTTGCCCTGGGGGACGCCTTCGGCAATGTCGAACATAATGACATCGCCAAGCTCCTTGATTGCCGCAAGATGCGCAAGCGTGCCGCCAATCTGTCCTGCACCGATCAGTGCAATTCTGGGTCTGGCCATCAGTGATCTCCGGATCGTTAAGTTGACGCGACCTGCCTAGTCCCTTCCCCCCTCTGACGCAAGAGGATCACGCGGGTGTGAGCGGCCTGATAGCGCAGACATGGCGAAACTCAGGGTCCGTCCGCGTGCGCCCCCCGCGTGCGAGAGCGGCAAGCAAGTGCCCGGAACGGGCGCGCAGCG
>SKRW01000249.1 GCA_007118295.1 Paracoccaceae bacterium
CTGAGCGCCATCACTGGCATGGACGTTGTCCTGACAAGGGAAGACGCCGTCGAGCGCTGGGAACTGCCTGCAGACCGCATTGGTGATGTGGTCATGACCTCGACCGAGAACATGACCATTGGCACCTCTGCCCATCGCCACGATCTTGCCGCGCTGGATGTTCCGTTGCGCAGTCATGGCGGGCTGACGGAACAGAAGGTGCCCTTCATCGTCAATCGTGTCCTTGATTTGCCACATGCCCCCGAGTTGCGCAATTTCGATGCCTTCCAGATTGCCTGTCAGGCAGCGGCGAACTGAACATGACCCCGATCCCCTATCGGCACGAGTCCATGCGCATCGCCGGGCGCAAGGTTGACACGATTGACCGCGTGCCGGTCTTCTACCCCTTCACGGGCGAGGAAGTCGGCTCTGTGCCTGCGGGACAGGCCGAACACGCGCGCGAGGCATTCGCGATCGCCAAGGCGTATCGGCCCGACTTGTCCCGCTATCAACGTCAGCAAATCCTGCTGACAACCGCGCGGATCATCGCGGAACGCAAGGTGGAATTGGCCGCGATCATCGTGGCGGAACTGGGGATCAGCCGTGCTGATGCGCTGTATGAATGTGGTCGGGCGCAGGACGTCTATTCGCTGACCGGCCAGCTTTGCATTCTCGATGACGGCGAGAGCTTTGCCTGCGATATCTCGCCGCATGGCAAGGCGCGGCGCATTTTCACCCTGCGCGAACCCCTGCGCGCGATCTCGGCCATCACACCATTCAACCACCCGCTGAACATGATCAGCCACAAGATCGCGCCCGCGATTGCCACCAATAACTGCATTGTCTGCAAACCTACCGAACTGACGCCGCTGACCGCGCTCTGGCTGGCCGATGCACTGTACGAAGCCGGGCTGCCGCCCGAGATGCTCTCGGTCGTGACCGGCTGGCCGGGCGATATTGGCGCAGAAATGATTGCCAATCCCGATTTCGACCTGATCACCTTTACCGGCGGAGTGCCGGTCGGCAAGATGATCGCGGCACAGGCGGTCTACAAGCGGCAGGTTCTGGAACTGGGTGGCAATGACCCGCTGATCATCTGCAACGATCTGGATGATGCCGATCTGGCCCGCGCCGCCGATCTGGCAGTGACAGGGGCCACGAAGAATTCCGGCCAGCGCTGCACTGCGGTCAAGCGCATCCTGGTGCAGGAGAGCGTGGCCGAGCGCTTCGTGCCACTGGTGCTGGAGCGCGCCCGCGCCCTGCGCTTCGGCGACCCGATGGACCCCGCGACCGAACTGGGCTGTGTGATCAACGCCAAGGCCGCCGAAACCTTCGAGGCCCGCGTTCATGACGCCGAGGCTGCGGGCGCGCGCATCCTGTATCACCCAGGACGTCGCGGGGCGCTTGTGCCGCCAATCGTGGTGGATCATGTCCCCCATCACAGCGCGCTTGTCATGGAAGAAACCTTTGGGCCCATCGTGCCCATCGTGCGCGTGCCCGATGATGATGCGCAAACCATGGCGATTTCCAATTCCACCCCCTTCGGGCTGTCATCAGGCGTCTGCACGAATGACTGGCGACGGATTCGCGCCTATATCGACGGTCTGGTTGTCGGCACGGTCAATATCTGGGAGGTGCCGGGCTACCGCACCGAAATGTCCCCATTCGGTGGCATCAAGGACAGTGGTAATGGCTACAAGGAAGGTGTCGTCGAATCCATGAAGAGCTATACGAACACAAAGACCTTCTCTCTGCCCTGGTAACCCGCCTCACGGCGCTGCAGGTCCGTTGTGCAAAACGGCCCCATGCGCCCCAATGACCTGTCTGGAATGCCCATGCCGACCCCCTACCCGCTGCGTGCACGGACATGAGCACCCACGCGCTTGTTCTGGTGCTGATAGCGGCATTTCTGCATGCGGGCTGGAATGCGCTGGTCAAGGCATCCGGTGACCGGGAGATCACGCTTGCGCTGATTGCGCTTGGTCATCTTGTTTTCGGTTTCGTTCTGGCATGGTTCACGCCCCTGCCGGGGTGGCAGGCCGCACCTTATATCGCGGCCTCGACAATCATTCACTGGGGGTATTACTGGGCCATCTTTCATGGCTACCGCCTTGGCGATCTCAGCCTTGTCTATCCGATGTCGCGCGGCTCAGCGCCTTTGCTTGTTGCACTGGGCGCGATGGTGGTGCTGGGCGAAAACGTGAACGCGATGGGATGGACCGGCATCGCCGCAATATCGGGGGGCGTGTTGCTGTTGGCGGCAGGCTCGATCCGGCGCGGAGTAAACCCGAAGGCCGTGATGCTGGGTGTCTTGCTGGGCTTTATCATCGCATCCTATTCCGTGGTGGATGGCACCGGCGCGCGCCTGTCCGAGAACTCGCTGGCCTATATTGCGTGGCTTTTCATCTGCGAGGGTTTCGTCGCAGGCTGGCTCTTGTGGCGTCGCAAACGCGAGCTTGGCATGATCGGGGCACGGTCCTGGATGATCGGGCTTGGCGGGGGGGTCGCATCATCCGTAGCCTATGGGCTTGCCATTCACGCAAAGACCATTGCACCCGTGGCGCTGGTCTCGGCGCTGCGGGAAACCTCGGTCGTGATTGCCGCCCTTATCGGCACGATGCTGTTTGCCGAACGTCCGGTGCTGCCACGGCTGCTTGCGTCCTGTGTGGTTGTGCTCGGGATTGTCGCGATTGCCTTTGCCTGACGCGGGGCTGTCGCCGCTTATACCTGCAAGAGGGCACAGGCTGCAGAATGCAACTCGGGGCTTGCGGCGGCGATGACGCGCCCATCGGAATTCATGTCCAGCGGCGCACCGGACCAGTCCGTGATCACCCCGCCCGCTTCCTGCACGACAGGGATCAGCGGGAAATAATCATAGGGTTGCAAACGTGTTTCGACCACAAGGTCGATCATGCCCAGTGCAAGCAGCCCATAGCTGTAGCAATCCCCGCCAAAACGCGTCATCGCCACGCACGCGGTCAAGGCGTCGAGCGCGCGGCGCTCGGGCCCTTCGAAATACTGCGGCGAGGTGGTGTAGAAACGCGCCTGCGCCAGAGCTTTGCAGGCGCTGACGTTACATGGTCTTGGCGGTGTGCGGTTGTCGCTGAACCATGTCCCTTCGCCCGCGACCCCCAGCCATCGCTCATCCAGCGCGGGCATCTCGACAACACCAACCCGGCAGCGCCCGCCCTGCAAATAGGCCAGCAAAGTCCCCCAGAGCGGCATGCCAGTGATGAAACTGCGCGTGCCGTCAATCGGATCGATCACCCAGAGTGGATCGCTGGTATGTCCCTGACCGCCGAACTCTTCGCCAAGAATCGCGTGTTGCGGAAAATGCTGCGCGATGGCGGCACGGATGAACGCCTCGGTCTCGCGGTCGGCCTCGGTTACGGGACTCTCGTCCTCCTTGGTTTCAACGCTCAACGGGTTGCGAAACCACTGCAACGCGTGACGTCCGGCGTTGCGGGCAATCTCGGCCGCGATGTGTGCAGTCCCATCCGCAAAGGCCGGATGGGGGGGCACGCCTTGGGGCGATTGTGACAGCATCTGGCGATGGGGCGGCACCTGATCGCTGCCTTTCATCTCCTCCTCCAGAACTGGAAGCGCGCAAGAAAAAAGCGATCCAGCAGGATATGAAGCACCTTCACCGCGATGGATGTGGCCACGATCATGGTCGCCATGGCCGCTGCAGCCGCAATGAACCCCGCTTCGTCCATATGAACAATCGAGATGGACGCAAGCTTGGTCTGGGCACCGTAGAGGAAGATCACGGCCGAAACTGTCGTCATCGCGTTGATGAACAGATAGACAGCAATATCAAGGATCGAGGGCAGGCAGATCGGCACTGTGACCCGTCGAAACGTATTCCAGAACGGCACCTTGAGCGAGGCCGACACAGACTCGAATTCGCGGTCGATCTGCTTGAGCGCCGTCAGCGCTGTGATATGCGACACGGTAAAGAAATGCGTGATGGTGTTGACCACCAGAATGGTCAGCGTCGCATAGAAGATGTTGAGCGGGTTCCACGGCGCGTTGAAGAAGAACACATACCCCAACCCCAGCACCAGCCCCGGCACGGCCACCGGCAGCATGGCCAGAAAATGCGCAAACCCCCGCGCCATTGGAAAGGCCTTGGTCTTTTCGATGACATAGGCACCCGTGAAGATGACAACGGTCCCGATAATCGACGCCAGCGCCGCCATCTTGACCGATGTGAAATAGGGGTTCCAGCCATTGGGCTCGAACCGCGGGAAGTTGTAGTTTGCGGTCGTAAAGGACAGGTTATAGGGCCAATACTGGATGAACGATGCCCAGACTGCGACGCCCAGCGCTGCCGCGACCAGAAACGCCACCACCAGACAATAGACGACAAAGCCCAGATCGCGCGCTTTTTTCGGCGCAGGCTGGTAGGGCACGGCGCGCGCCGACAACAGCGCCACCTGACGGCGATTGACGATCCGGTCCACGCTGTACGCAAGCACCGCAGGCACCAGCAGGATCATGCCCACCACAGCGCCCATCTCGAAATTCTGCTGGCCGACCACGGCGCGGTACACATCGGTGGCCAGCACGTTGTATTGCCCGCCGATCACCTTGGGGATACCGAAATCGGTGATGACCAGCGTGAACACGACAAAGGCGGCACTGATCAGCCCATACTGCGCGCCCGGAAGTGTGACCGTGCGGAAAATGCGGGTTTTTGACGTTCCGAGCGCATCGGCGACCTCATAGAGTCGCCCGTCCGACAGGCCCAGCGCTGTCACCAGAATCAGCACCGCGTGCGGGAAAGTATAGGTCACCTGCGCGATAACGATCCCGATGGGGCCATAGATGGTGTTGCCAAACAGCATCCAGCGCAAAAAGCCCTGATTGCCGAAGATATAGACCAGCGACAGCGCCGACATCAGCGACGGCGCGAACAGCGGCAGCAGCGCCAGTGCGTAGAACAGGGGCTTTGCAGGCATGCAGGTGCGGGTCAGCGCATAGGCATAGGTGAACGCCAGCGGGATCACGATCACCGTGGACAGCGCCGCGATGAAAAGGCTGTTGAACAGCGAGGTCACAAGGATCGGATTGGCGAAATAGGCGGCGAAATTGGCCAGCCCCACGAATTCGCCGCGCGCGTTCAGTACGCTCTTGGACAGCAGCGCATAAAGCGGGAACGCAATCGAGATCAGCAGGAACACACATAGCAGCGCCACCAGCGCGCCAGCAACAAGGTTCTCGCTCGGGCGCAACGAGGCCCGTCGGCGGGAAATGTCCGGGGTCGGCTGACGGGTCGCGGTGACGCTCATCAGGCGGCCTCCTCGGCGGTCAGTTCATCAATCGGGGTCGCGAACACATGTAGCGACGACGCGGGCAAGGCTACGGTCAGGGTGCGATCCAGCGTAATCTGCATGTCGCGCATCAGGTTGGCCGAGAAATCCGCGAGGATCGGAACATCCCCCGCAATGGTGCGCAGGCGCGCCCTGCAAAACGCACCAAGGTATTCCAGATCTTCGACGCGGACCTGCAACGTGTTGGGCTGATCGGGTGCCACGTCACGCACACGCACCTCTTCGGGGCGCAGCCCGACAGTCACGCGGGTGCCCGCCGACAGCCCGCGATCATCGTCGCAAGCAAGGTCGATCCCCGCCACAGTCAGTTGGTTCGACGCAGTCAGCGTGCCCTCGAAAAAGCTCATCGTGCCGACAAAATCAGCGACAAAGGCAGTGGCGGGGCGCGCATAGACTTCGTTCGGGGTGCCGATCTGTTCGATCACGCCATGGTTCATCACCACGATCCGGTCGGCCATGGTCAGCGCCTCTTCCTGATCGTGCGTCACCATGATGGTCGTGACACCCAATCGGCGCTGCAAGTCGCGGATCTCTTCGCGCAGCCGCAACCGCACGCGCGCATCCAGCGCCGAAAGCGGCTCGTCCAGCAACAACAGCCCCGGCGAGGTCGCCAGCGCGCGCGCCAGCGCCACCCGTTGCTGTTGCCCACCCGAGAGCTGAACCGGATACTTCTCGCCCTGCTCGGGCAAACCGACAAGCGCCAGCAATTCGGCGACACGCTCTGCGATACGCCGCTGCGGCCAACGCTGGTTGACCAGCCCGTACCCGACATTTGCCGCAACCGTCAGGTTCGGAAACAGCGCGTAGGATTGAAACACGATGCCGAAATCACGATCTGCGGGGGGCGCAAGGGACACGTCCCTGCCATTCATCGTGACGCGCCCTTCGTCCTGAATATCGAGCCCGGCTATGGCCCGCAGCAAGGTCGTCTTTCCACAGCCTGACGGCCCCAGAAAGCAGACGAATTCCCCCGAGTGAATCTGCAGGGAAATCTGGTCCAGCGCAGTGAAGTGTCCAAATCGCTTTGTCATGTTGTCGATCTGCAGAAATGGCTGCTCTGCGTCTGCAGACATCGATTCGGATACCATTCGGGGGCCCTCTTTCCGCTTGTTGAACAAGAAATATCGGTCGCCGCGCGGCATGGCTGCGGCGACCGAAACTGTCAGGGATCACGCGCGCATCAATTGCGCGGTGCGGCCTTGGCTTCGTAGCGGCTGGTCCATTCCGCGAGGATCCGCTCGCGGTTTGCCGCCATCCAGCCAAAATCATTGTCGATCAAGGCTTCCTGCACCCCTTCCGGATAGCCATCGGGATAGTTGGTGGCATCGGGGTGGGCGACAATGGCATAGGTCTGCTGGAAGACCTCATTCGCCTCTAGTGTGGCGATCCAGTCCATGACGGATTGTGCCGCTTCCATATGGTCTGTGCCGAGAACGATTGCAGCGGCTTCCATTTCCCAACCGACACCTTCACTGGGAACAACAACTTCCAGCGGCGCGCCCATTGCGCGCTCTTGCACGCCGCGCATGTCCAGCGCGATCCCCGCCACACGTTCACCACGCGCGGCCTGCACACATGGGGCCGAGCCCGAATGCAGATAGGCAGCCATGTTCTGATGCAGGGCATCCATGAAGGCCCAGCCGTCGTCTTCACCCATCATCTGCAACCATGCAGCAACAGTCAGATAGCCGGTCCCGGAAGAGGCGGGGTGCGGCATGACGATCTTGCCCTCGAATTCGGGCGCAAGCAGATCCTGCCAGCTTGTCGGCGTCTCGATTCCCGCCGCGCCCCCTTCGGCCGTATTGTGGCAAATCACGCCAACATAGGCGTCCATGCCGATCCATGTGGGTTCGTCCCGATCATCGCGGAATGCAGGGGCAAGCGCCTCTGCACCGACAGGGGCGTAGCTGGCCAGCAGGCCGCGCTCGTCAAACATCATCAGGCTTGAGACAGCGAGGCCCAGAACCATGTCTGCCTGCGGGTTGTCAGCCTCGGCCAGAAAGCGCGCCGTGATGACACCGGTCGAGTCGCGCATCCAGACAATCTCGACATCGGGAACCGCCGCTTCGATTGCCTGCTTGATCGGACCAAGCTGGTCATTTTCAAGCGCCGTGTAGACAGTCAGGGCTGTCTGTGCGCCCACCTGTCCTGCAACCGATGCAACAGCCAGCGCGGCAGCAGCCACAGTGAGTTTTAATCTATTCTTCATAACAACTTACCTCCGTTTTGATCATGTTTGATCACGATGCCATTGTGTTCGAAAGCAACATGCCGGCACCCTGGCACCCTGCCCTCACCGCGAAGCGGGCGACTCGTCACCTGCCTCCTGTTCTAGTGGTGGTTTCACGACAGTTTGACGACATTTGCATCCGTTCGCATCGCCGCGCGAACAGGCCGGACAAATCCACCACTGCTGACCCCGTCAAGTGCGCAGATTGATCGCCGCAGTCAGGCAAGGCGAATGCTGCCGAACTCACTCGACACACGCTCATCCCGATACCCCCATCGTGGCAACCCCGTGTTCCTGATGTGAGTGTCGGAAAACAGCCATCATATGTAAAATCAGTATATGCGATGGTTGCATAGATTGCTGCTGTGCCTGCACGCCAACACGGGTTCCGGTGCTGGCCGACGCGCCATCGATACGCAATAGCCATGCGCTGGACAGCCAGCCCCGGCATTGTTGGCCGATACGTCGCCTCACAGGCAGGCCTCGAACAGGGCGCGCGTCTTTTCATGCGTCATCTCGACAGGGTTGCCACCGCAAGACGGATCGAGCAGCGCCATTTCCGTCAACTCGTCCAGACGCGCGGCCTCGACCCCCATCGCGCCAAGACCCGCAGGAATACCCAGCAATGCGCGCAGATCCATGATACGCGCGGCAAAGCCGTCAAACCCACCCGAAATGCCCAGATAATCTGCCGCGCGTGCGATGCGCGCTTCAATCGCGGGGCGGTTGAAATCCAGCACCATGGGCATGACCACGGCGTTGGTCGTGCCGTGATGAGTGTTATACACTGCCCCCACCGGGTGGCTGAGGCTGTGGATCGCACCCAGCCCCTTTTGAAACGCCACCGCCCCCATCGCAGCAGCCGCCATCATGTTGGCGCGCGCCTCCAGATCACCGGGCGTGGCATAGGCACGCGGCAGATTTTCCAGCACCAGCCGCATGCCTTCAAGCGCAATGCCGTGGCTCATCGGGTGGTAATGCGGGCTGCAATACGCCTCCAGACAATGCGCAAGCGCATCCATGCCCGTCCCTGCGGTGATGAAAGCGGGCATGCCCACAGTCAGTTCCGGGTCGCAGATGGTGATTGCAGGCATCAAATTAGGGTGAAAGATGATCTTCTTGCGATGCGTGGCGCTGTCCGTCAGCACGCCCGCGCGCCCCACTTCGGACCCGGTGCCCGCTGTCGTCGGAACTGCAATGATCGGCGCAATGGTGTCGGGGTTGGCGCGCGTCCACCAATCGCCCACATCTTCCAGATCCCAGACACTGACCGGCTGATCGACCATCAGCGCGATCATCTTGCCCAAGTCCAGCGCCGAGCCGCCGCCAAAGGCCACCACCCCATCATGGCCGCCCGCGCGGTAGACCTCCAGCCCTGCATGCATGTTGGCCTCGGTCGGATTTGCGTCCACGCCAGAGAATACCGCACGCCCCAGCCCCGCGCCCTCCAGCAGGTCCAGCGCCTGCGCCGTGATCGGTAGACTGGCCAGGGCACGGTCGGTGACCAGCAGAGGCGCGGATATGCCCGCCGCCTTGCACTGGTCTGCCAGTTCCGAAATCCGCCCCGCCCCGAACTTGATCGTGGTCGGATAGCTCCAGTTCGCACTCGGTCCCATAGGTTACGCCTTTTTCAGATGGAAGGATTTGGGCCGCGTCACTGCATGATACCCCAGCGGCGACAAGGCCGCGCCCCGCCCGGTATCCTTGCACCCGGTCCAGCACAGCGCCGGGTCCAGATAGTCGCAGCGATTCATCAACACCGTGCCCGTCTGCAGTTGTGCCCCGATGGCGCGCGCTGCTGTCGCGTCCCGCGTCCAGATTGACGCTGTCAGCCCGTAAGCACAATCATTCATCAGACGGGTCGCCTCGGCATCATCTCTGACCGGCATGATGCCCACCACCGGACCGAAGCTTTCTTCGCGCATCACGGCCATGTCATGGGTCACATCGACCAGAATCTGCGGCGCAAGATAGGCCCCGCCATCATCCGCCGGAAATTCCGCCACATCGATCAGCGCCCGCGCGCCCTGCCCCACAGCATCGGCAATCTGCGCGCGCACCAGCGCCGCAAACCGGGCATGCGCCATCGGCCCCATGGTCGTGCCCTGATCCAGCGGGTTGCCAAGGCGCTGCCCTCGCGCCCAGGCCACGGCCTTGTCCACGAAAGCGTCATACAGGCTTTCATGCACATAAATCCGCTCGATCCCACAGCAGCATTGCCCGGAATTGAACATCGCCCCATCCATCAGCCCGTCCACTGCCGCATCCAGATCGGCATCCGCCCGCACATAGCCGGGGTCCTTGCCGCCCAGTTCCAGCCCTGTGCCCGTGAACGTGCCCGCCGCCGCGCGCTCGATCGCGCGCCCGCCACCGACCGAACCGGTGAAATTCACGAAATCAAACGACCGCGCAGCGATCAGGGCCTCGGTCGTGGCATGATCCAGCACAACGTTCTGGAACACATCCACAGGCACGCCAGCCGTATGAAAGGCCTCTGCCAACCGCTCGCCCGCCAAGAGCGTCTGGCTGGCATGTTTCAACACAACCGCATTGCCCGCGATCAGGGCTGGCACAACTGTGTTCACCGCTGTCAGAAACGGATAATTCCACGGCGCAATCACGAAAACCACGCCTTGGGCTTCGCGCGCGATCAGACGGGTCGCGCGGTCACTGTCCTCAATGACCTCATCGGCCAGCACATCGGGCGCAATGCCCGCCATATATCCAGCGCGCTCGCGCACCCCGCCGAACTCGCCGCCATAGCGCACCGGGCGACCCATCTGCCAGGCGAGTTCCGGCACAATCTGCGGGGCCATCGCTTCAAGCGCATCAATCCCCGCCATCACAGTGGCAATCCGGGCGGCCAGAGGCTGCGCGGCCCAGGCGCCCTGCGCAGCGCGCGCGCGCGCCACGGCATCCTGTGCCGCCGCCAGCGGCAGCACTGCGCGCTCGGCGTAGACCGACCCGTCAATGGGCGAAATCAAACTGATCGTAGTCATCAACTCTCCTGTTCTTCAGGCATCATCTTGCCAGAAATACTCCGGGGTGAATTGGCCGCAGGCCAAGAGGGGCAGCGCCCCTCACCCCCGCTCCAGCAGGCGCTTGCGCTCCCAATCCGTCACCACACGGTCATGTTCCTCGATCTCCCAGCGCGCGGCGCGCGTGTAATGCGCGACCACCTCGTCGCCAAAGGCGTCGCGCAGCATGGCGGACCCTTCCAGCAGATCCGCCGCATGGCGCAGGGTCCTGGGGATCTCGCGTGCGCCCGTATTCTGGTAACTGTCGCCGCGCATCTCGGGCTCCAGTTCCAGCCCCTGCTCGATCCCCGCAAGCCCCGCCGCCAGCAGCCCCGCGCAGGCCAGATAGGGGTTCAGATCCGCCCCGCCAATCCGGCATTCCACCCGCACCGCCTTCGTGCCATCGCCGCAGACCCGGAACCCGGCAGTGCGGTTGTCCAGCGACCAGACCGCCTTGGTCGGCGCGAACATGCCCACACAGAACCGCTTGTAACTGTTCACATTGGGCGCCAGCAGCGCGGTCAATTCACCCGCATGGGCCAGTTGCCCCGCCATATATTGCCGCATCAGTGCCGACATGCCGTATTCGGCACCCTTGTCCAGAAAGGCAGGCGCGCCGTCCAGCGTCCAGAGCGACTGGTGCACATGGCTTGAAGACCCCGCGCGCCTATGGTCATATTTCGCCATGAAGGTCACCGACTTGCCAAGGCCATGCGCGATTTCCTTGGTCGCCTGTTTGGTGATCACATGGAAATCCGCCGTCCGCAGCATCTCGTCATAGCGGATATTGATCTCTGCCTGCCCGGCCTCGGCCTCACCCTTGGAATTTTCAACCGGAATGCCCGCGCCATACAGCCCGTTGCGCAGGCTTCGCATCAGCGGCTCTTCCTTGGAGGTCTGGAACAGGTGATAGTCCTCGTTATACGCGGAAACCGGCGTCAACCGGTCCGTGCCACCATCCCGCAGGGCTTCATAGCTCTGCTCGAAAATATAAAACTCCAGTTCCGTCGCCGCCATGGCCGCATAGCCCTGCGCCCGCGCCCGTGCGACCTGACGCTTCAGGATCGCGCGCGGCGAGATCGCCACCTCTTCATGCGTGTGATGATCCAGCAGATCGCACAGCACCAGTGCCGTGCCCGGCAACCACGGCACGCGCCGCAATGTCGCCAGATCAGGCTTCATGGTGTAATCGCCATAGCCCTTCGCCCAGGAGGTCGAGGCATAGCCCTCGACCGTCAGCATCTCCATATCGGTTGCCAGCAGGTAATTGCAGCAATGCGTTTCCTTGTGCCCCGTGTCCAGAAAATGCGCTGCGTGAAAGCGCTTGCCCATCAACCGCCCCTGCATATCAGGTGCGGCCACCAGAACCGTGTCAATTTCGCCCGCGTCAAAAGCCGCGCGCAGTTCTTCCAGCGTCATCATCCCTCGTCCCATTCATCTTTGCACAAATATCCTCAG
>SKRW01000339.1 GCA_007118295.1 Paracoccaceae bacterium
CCTTTGAGGCTGGCCCATCATGCCGACCTCGGGGTATACAGCCACGGCTGCCCCGCCCCTTCAATCACCCGTGTCCGGCTGGACCCCAGTATCACAACAGTGCGCATATCGGCCATCTCGGCGCGCGCCTCGGGCAAGGGCACAATGCGCAAACTCTCCTCGGGGGTGCTGACAGCGCGCGCGAACAGCATCGGGCGGGCGTCTGCGCAGATCTCTTGCAACAGCGTCAATGCCCGCGCAAAGCCTTCAGGCCGCGAGGCCGAGCGTGGATTGTAAAAGGCCATCGCGAAATCGGCCTCGGCGGCAAGTCGCAGGCGTTTCTCGATCAGCGCCCAGGGCTTGAGGTTGTCACTCAGGTTGATGGCGCAGAAATCATGGCCAAGGGGCGCGCCTGCGCGGGCTGCCGCAGCCAGCATCGCCGTGATCCCCGGCAGAATCCGTATGTCCAGCCCGCGCCAGTCCGCTGGCCCTGCCTCAACGGCTTCGAACACGGCAGAGGCCATGGCAAACACGCCCGGATCCCCGGACGAGACCACGACCACCCGTCGCCCTTCGGCAGCCATGCCCAGCGCGTGGCGCGCGCGGTCCAGTTCGACACGGTTGTCAGAGGGGTGCAGCCGTAACCCGTCGCGGGGCGCAATGCGCGCGACGTAGGGAATATAGCCCACGATGTCAGTCGCCTGCTCAAGCGCATGCGTCACCTCGGGGGTGACCAGATCCGTGCGTCCGGGGCCAAGCCCGGCGATGGCAAGCCAACCGCTCATGGCTGCGGCTCCGCATGGGTCACGGGCAGCACGCGGACAGGCTGGCACCTGCCTCCTGCCAGATCGGATACGGCGTGAACGCGGCGGTCACCCCGCCCATCTCTGCCGGGCGCAGCCTGCCCAAGGGGCCAAACGGCGCGCGAAGCGCGCCGCCCTGTCGCAACCTCGCGTGATTGCGCCCATGCCGCCCGCGCCCTGCCATGGGTCAGGCGCATAGCGGTGCCGCGCGCCTCGGCAGGCCCGGACAGGACGCAGGCGCGTTCTGGACCTCTCGCAATATCAGTCCAACCGCTCATGGCCGCCGCCCTCGCCCGTGGATCAGGACGATTGCGAAATAGGGCACGACCTCCCCGGCATCGCTCAGGCGTTGCACCGTCTGCTCTGGCATCTGTGCATGTTCAACCAGCCACGCGTCCTGCAGCCGTCCGGCGCTTTGCAAGGCCCGGCGCAGCTTGGGCAGGTTGCGCCCGATCTTCATCACGACCAGGGCATCCGTGGCCGCGATCTTTTCGCGCAGCATCTCTTCGGGCAGGGTTGCCATCAGGACGGTCAGCACATCATCGCCCCATGTGATGGGTTGGGCGGTCGCGGTCCATGCGCCCGACATGCCAGTGATGCCTGGCACCACCTCGACCGGGACGACCCCGTGCAACCGCGAATGCAGATGCATGAACGAGCCGTAGAAGAACGGATCGCCCTCGCACAGGACGATGACATCCTCACCGCGATCAAGAAGCGTGCGCAGATGGGCTGTGCAGTCGGCATAGAATGCCGCCAGCATGTCATTGTAACGCGGGTCGGATAGCGGGATTTCCGTGGTCACCGGGTATTCCATCGGATGTTCCTGCGCGCCAGCAGCCAGCATCCCCTCGACAATCCTGCGCGCCTGCCCGTGCCTCCCGGCCTTGCGGAAATAGGCGACATGCGCGGCACTGCGCACCAACCGGTCAGCGCGCACGCTCATCAGGTCAGGCGCACCGGGGCCAAGGCCAACGCCAAAGAGCGTTCCCCTGCTCATTCCGCGCGACTCGCCACTGCGTTGACAGCCGCGACCGTGATCGCACTGCCGCCCAGCCGCCCTTCGACAATGCAGCAGGGCACGGGCTGTGCCTGCCACAAGGCGTCTTTCGATTCGACCGCGCCGACAAAGCCCACGGGGCAGCCGATGATCGCCGCGGGTCGCGGGCAGTCGGGGTCTTCGAGCATGTTGAGCAGATGAAACAGCGCGGTCGGCGCGTTGCCGATAGCCACCAGCGCCCCTGCCAGATGAGGCCGCCAGAGTTCCAGCGCCGCCGCCGAGCGGGTGTTGCCCATCGCGCGCGCCATATCGGGCACACGCGGGTCCTGCAGGGTGCAGATCACGGCATTATCGGCAGGCAGGCGCGTGCGGGTGACGCCTTCGGACACCATGCGCGCATCACACAGGATGGGCGCGCCCTGCGCCAGTGCCGCGCGGGCGCTGGTCGCGAAACTGGGCGAGAAGCGGATGAACGCCTCCAGCCCCACCATGCCGGCGGCATGGATCATGCGCACGGCGACAGGTTCCTCGTCCGGGGCAAAGCAGGCGAGGTCCGCTTCGGCGCGGATGGTTGCAAAGGATTGGCGGTAGATTGCCGCGCCATCGGTCTCATAGGTATAGGGCATCAGACAACTCCGAAGCGCGTCAGGATATGGGCCGGGGACAGCCCTGTCTCGGTCGGCGGATCGGTAGCCCGCCCGCCCTGCACCAGATCGAAAGCCCCCGCGCGCCCGATCAGCGTCATATCCGCAGGCCGCGCCCGCGCGCAACCCTTGGCGCAGCCCGACACATGCAGGCTGCCGGTCACATGACCGGCGAGCGCGCGCGCCAGCGCCCGCGTGGGGACAGTCGCTTGCGGGCAAAGCGGCGCGCCCGCGCAGGCATCGATCCGCAAGGCCGGGTGGCCCGGTGTCGTGATGAGTGTCGCAGGCATGTCCGGTTCGCCCTGCACTCCTTCCAGCATCACCAGCCGCCACGGAGTGACGCGCAGGCCCGCGGCCCCGGATTGCTGCAGCACAGTGCCAAGATCGCGCGCGTCTATCTGTCCGAAGACAGCGCCACAGATCAACCCGCCGGACGCGGGGCCCGCTGCAAGCGGGGCCCGCGCCTGCGCCGGTGGCAGGGACCAGTTTCCCCAGTCGGGCAGGTCTGCGTGGTGACGCACCATGCGCCGCGCCGCCAACCCGCCGCTGTCCATGAACCACTGTGCCAGCCGCAACAGCGCGTCGATCTCTGTGCCGGGGTCCAGCGCCATGCCGAAGGGTCGGCCCTCGGCGCGCAGGATCAGCGCGCCATCCGCGCTGCGTTCGATCCGGAAATCCGCCGGGTCGCGCGACAGGATGGGGCCGAGGCCTGCATCAATGGCAAAGCCCATTTTCGGGGGCAGGGCGGGCAGGTCCAACAGTCGTGCGGCCAATGCGTCCCATAGCCGTGCAGTATCATCGGCATCCTGCCAGTCGGGCGCGATCAGGATATTGCGCCGCGCCTCTTGTTCGGGGTCGGGGTCGAGCAGGCCAAGATCGCCCAATGCTGCCTGCAATGGTGCCAGTGCGCGGTCGCTGACACCCCGGATTTGCAGATTGGCGCGGTTGGTCAGGTCAACCAGTCCGGCCCCATGCGTCATGGCCGCCTGACACAGGCCCAGCGCCTGTTCGCGGCTCAGCCGTCCGCGACGTGGGCGGACGCGGACCACCCAGCCATCGCCCGACTGCATGGGGCGCAGTGCGCCGGGGCACCATCCCTTTATCTCGCTCATGTCAGGCCCCCATGCACCCGGTGCCGCCTGTCTTTGCATGGGGTAAAACTGCGGGAAATACCTATCTCATTCGTAACGATCTGCCCAAGTCCCGGAAGAGATCGCGAAACTGGGCGCAGCCGATAATGTGTTGCGCCATTACCGGTGCGGGTGGTCCCGATGGCGGTCAGCGCCCTGATCCCCTTAGAACACTGGCCGCAAACCCCCTTGCCCGCCAATCGCGCAAAGTCCACTCGTCCATGCCCGGTTGCAAGTTGCCGGACCGCGCGCGCAGCGCGCGGCTCTTCCCGACAGAATATTGGCGTCATGCCCGCATCGCACATGCCAGTCCCCGGACACTCACCCATCAGGCAACCCCGCAAGGATCGAATTGCGGCGCGTCTGCCACAGACCGGCGGCGTGCAGCGCGGCAAAGCGTGCTTGCATCGCGGCCAATGCCTGCGGGTTCTCGCGGGCAAGGAAGTCATGCACCTCCGGGTCACCCAATGTGGCGTCATGATACAGGTCGAACAGTTGCGGCGGCACAGCGCCTGCCAGATGTGCGAACGCGCCCATATGGTCCAATGTGGCGGCAATCTCGGCCCCGCCCCGAAAACCGTGGCGCATCATGCCCGCGATCCATCGCGGGTTCGCGGCGCGGGCGCGCACCACACGCGCGATCTCTTCGTTCAGGTGGCGCGCACGGGGGGTGTCGGGGCGTGTCGCGTCCATGTGGTAGAGCGTGGCCTGCCCGCCAGTCAGGGACTGTGCTGCGGCAAAGCCCGCTTCATGCGCGGCGTAGTCCTTAGCAAGCAGCAGGTCGGTTTCCGGCAGGTCCTGAAGGTGCAGAAACGCTTGCGCTTCCGACACGCGCGCCGCGATCCCGTCAGCGTCGGGCGCATCGCCGCCGACCGGGTGCGCGGATGCCGCCAGCCATGCGCGGCCCGCCGCAGCGCGGCCTGCCTCGGTGTAGTCGTCGAGTGTGGCACCCATGCCCAGCCCGTAGCTGCCGGGGGCGGGGCCATAGACGCGCGCGCCGGTCCGTCCCGCCAGCGGGTTCCAGTCGGGTGCCTCATCGCGGGCGGCCACGGCCGCGACCGCCTGACCGAACAGGGTTGCCAGTTGCGGAAAGACATCGCGGAACAGCCCCGAGACGCGCAGCGTCACGTCCAGCCTGGGGCGGTCCATTTCGGCCAGCGGCACGATCTCGATACCCGAGACACGCTCGGACCCGTCGTCCCAGACAGGGCGCGCACCCAGCAGGTGCAGGGCCATGGCGAATTCCTCGCCCGCTGTGCGCATGGTTGCCGATCCCCACAGATCGACCACCAGCGCGCGCGGCCAGTCGCCATGGTCCTGCAGGTAGCGGCGCACGAATTCCTCGGCCAGCCGCATGCCCTGCGCATGGGCCGCGCGGGTGGGCACGGAACGCGGGTCAGTGGTGAACAGGTTGCGCCCGGTGGGCAGCACATCCTGCCGCCCCCGATGCGGCGAGCCCGAAGGCCCCGGTGCCACGAACTGCCCGCGCAGGGCCCGCATCAGCCCGTCGCGTTCCCCAGCCCCGCAAGGGCCAGTGCCAAAAACATGAAGCCCGTCGCCAAACTGGCTTTCCTTCACATCGCAGACAAAGCGGTCGATCCGGGTGATGGCCTCGGCCAGACAGCCCGCATCAGTCAGGCCCAGTTCGGCACCAAGGCCCAACGCTTCGGCCTCGGCCCTGATGTCGTCCTGCAGGCGGTCGCGGCGCGCGGGGTCCAGCCCGTCGGCGTTGGAAAACTCGTCCAGCAGGGCCTCCAGCCGCGACAGTCCCGCACCCGCGCCCGCCGACACCATCGGCGGCGGCATATGGCCAAGCGTGACTGCGCCGATGCGGCGCTTGGCCTGCGCGGCCTCGCCGGGGTCATTGGCGATGAAAGGGTAGATCACGGGCAGATCACCTGTCAGCGCCTCGGGCCAGCAACTGCCGGACAATGCGACCGACTTGCCCGGCAGCCATTCCAGCGTGCCATGCGCGCCGATATGGACCAGTGCATCACACTGGCTGCGCAGCCACAGGTAAAAGGCCACATAGCCGTGACGCGGGGTGCGGCTCAGATCATGGTATTCGTCATCGCGCCGCGCGGGCGTGCCGCGCTCGGGTTGCAGGGCCACCAGCGTATCGCCGATCCGCAACACCTGAAACTGAAAGGCGCTGCCGGTGCAGGCGGGGTCATCCTCGGGCGCGCCCCAGACCTGTGCAAGATCGTCCTGCAGGCTTTGCGGCAGCGCCGCAAGGGCGCGGCGATAGGCGTCAAGTGGCCATGCAAGGCGGGCCTGCGCCAGGGCGTCTGGCAGTGGCGCGTCTGGCGCGGGTGCGCCGATCAGGTCCAGGATACCCAGCGCACTTTGCACGGCATCCAGCCCCACGGCATGCGCCATGTTCCACGCCTTGCCCGGATAGGTCGAGAGCACCAGTGCCGTGCGGGGTCGACTTGCGCCAAGGCGCACCCAACGACAGACCCGGTCAGCGATGGCGTCAATGCGACCGGCATCCGAGCAATGCGTGGCGCGGGCAAACTGCAGATCGGGGTCTGCGGTGCCAAATTCCTTGAAGCTGGCGACGCCCGCGAAAATACGCCCGTCAACTTCGGGCAGGACCACATGCATGGCCAGATCGGCGGGCGACAGGCCGCGTTCGGCCTTTGCCCAGCGTGCGCGCTCGTTGGTGGCGAATGCGACCTGAAAGACCGGCACGCCCGCCCCTTCCAGCACCGCCCCGTCCGGCCCCTGCGCCGAGAAGGCCGTCGCGTTGACCACGGCTTTCGGGGCCAGCGCCCGCACCCAGCGCGCCAGCCAGCCGCGCGCCTCGGGCGCCTTGAGCGAGGGGGTGAACAGGCCCAGCACATCATAGCCGCGCGCCTCGAACGCCTTGGCCATGGCGGCAATCGGGTCCAGATCGGCGGCAGTCAGGTAAGAGCGGTAAAAGGTCAGCAAAATCCGCGGACGACCCGATTGCGCGGCAAAGGCCGCCGGGCACATCACCCCGCCGGTCTGCCAGCCGCCGACCTGCGCGACCCCGCGCACGCCCCGCACTGGCCCCGCATACAGCCCCGAGGCCAAAGCCATCTGCTGCAAGGCCGCCTGTGCGGCCACAGCGCCGCCCATGTCACACAGATGTTGCAGATGGCGCAAGGTGCTGACCGGCAGGGTCGAGGCTGCGTCCAGCGCCGGGTCGGGCCGTCCGTCGGCAGGCAGAACCGCCAGCGCCAGGCCGGTTTCGCGTGCCAGTCGCCCCAACTGGGTCAGGCCGTAGTCCCAGTAGGCCGCGCCCCCGATCAGCCGGATCAGCACACCCTTTGCCCCTGACACTGTCGCCTCGATATAGGTATCGACCGAGAGCGGGTGTTTCAGCGCGGCAAGATTGGCCAGTCGTAGGGTGGGTAATTTGCCCGCCCGTCCACCGCCTGCTGTCCAGCCCGCCGCGAAAGCCCCAAGGTCGCTGTCGGAAAAGGACAGCACCACAAGATCCGCCGGGGCCTGGCCCAGATCGGTCGGAGTGGCGGCCTCATCCAGACCGTGGCTCTCGCGAAAGATGACATGCATCGCAGATCAGGCCCTTCCCCTATGCCCCCAGCGCCTCGCGGATCGCCACCTCATCCACATGGTCATGTTCGGCGATCACGACAAGGCGTGTGACGCGCGCCTCGCCCGCGCGCCAGGGCCGGTCGAACTGATGGCGCACCCGCGCGCCCACAGCCTGCACCAGCAGGCGCATGGGCTTGCCCGCAACCGCCGCATAGCCCTTGACGCGCAGGATATGCTGGCTCTGTGCCAGTTGCGCAATCCGTGTGGCCAGATCGGCAGGGTCCGATATTTCGCCCATCGTGACCATGATGGTGTCGAAATCATCATGCTCGTGGTCATCATGGCCGTCATGATGGGACGGGCGGGCGGCCAGATCATCCTCTGCCCCGGCTTCGAGCCCCAGAAGAACGGCAGGATCGACAATGCCTTCGGCCACTTCGATCACGGGCAGGGCGCGGACAGATTCTGCCGCAATGACCGCGCGCGCCTTGGCCACGCCCTCTGGCCCGGCCAGATCCGGCTTGGTCAACAAAACCAGATCAGCGCAGGCGATCTGATCTTCGAACACCTCTGACAGGGGTGTTTCATGGTCAATCGACTCATCCGCCGCGCGCTGGGCGTCCACTGCGGCCACATCGGGGGCGAAACGGCCCGCCGCCACTGCTTCGGCATCGGCAAGCGCGATCACCCCGTCCACAGTGATCCGCGAGCGGATCGCAGGCCAGTCGAATGCCTTGAGCAACGGCTTGGGCAGGGCCAGCCCCGAGGTTTCGATCAATATGTGGTCCGGCTTGGGGTCCAGTTTCAGAAGCGCCTCGACGGTCGGGATGAAATCATCGGCCACGGTGCAACAGATGCAGCCATTGGACAGTTCGACAATGTTTTCCGCCGGGCAATCAGGGATGGCGCAGGATTTCAGGATGTCGCCATCCACACCCACAGTGCCGAATTCATTGACCACGACCGCCAGCCGCCGCCCGCCCGCATTGCGGATCAGGTGGGAAATCAGCGTCGTCTTGCCGGCCCCCAGAAAGCCAGTGATGATGGTTACGGGGGTTTTGGACAGATCAGACATTCGGGGCCTCCAGTGGCGGGATACGGGCGATGCAATTCTTGCGAAAATGTTCGGGGCGCTCGCGCCACGGCACAAGGCCGCCTTCGGCGGCGCGGTATTTCTGCGCACCTTCCAGAATGGCAGGCAGGTGGGTCTCAGGCGTCAGGTTGCCGTAAACATAGGTCCATGCACCGGGTTTGCGCAGGGCGATGGTGCAACCACGCGAACAGTTGGACAGGCATTCCACCGCGATGACACGCAGACCTTCGGGCGCGGCGGCTTGCAGGGCCAGCACCAGTTCCGCGCCGGGGCGCGTCTCCGGGTCCGGTGTGGCCAGCGGGTTGACGGGGCTTGCGCAGCGGCATGTGGTGCAAACAAGAAGATCGGCCATGTCAGACGGCATGGTGCGGGCTCTTGCTCGTGATGAAACACATGCTTTTCCTGCGTCTGAAAGGCAGTTTCAGAACATCTTCGGCAAAGTGCCAGAGTGTGTCCCTGCAGGGATAGATCATCGCGCATCTCCTTGCGCGGCCACCCGCCGCGCGCAGTCAGGGCGGGATGTTTCGGCAGGACCGGCAAGGCTGAACACCTGAACCGATTCGAGCCGACCAGTCACCCCGCTGGTTACAATGCCCCGCAACCGGGGCGGCCTCATGCGCTGGCAGGTCTCCCGGCTTGCGGATGTCGAGGCTTGCACCTCGGCGGTCGGCCCGCCTTCCCGGCCCATAGAGGACCAGTGGCATCGGGCGACCTCTCCGGTCACGGTCGCGGGGGCGGCTGTGCTTGGGGCTTGATCTTGCGATCCCGCCTTGTCACATTCCCTTTTCACCTGTCACGAACAGGCACCAGCAGAACCGTCATGCGCGCATGACGCTGATGTGTCAAGCAAGGATGCGACCAGATGACCGATACGGACGACGCCGCCCGCCACCGCGACAAGATGCAGAAGATCAAGGCCGCGCGCGACCGGATGATGGAAACCAAGACCGGCGAGAAAGGGCTGATCATCGTGCATACAGGTGCGGGCAAGGGCAAATCCTCGTCCGGGTTCGGCATGATCATGCGCTGCGTCGCCCATGACATGCCCTGCGCCGTGGTGCAGTTCATCAAGGGCAACTGGACGACAGGCGAGCGCGAATTCCTGCGGGGGCGCTTTTCGCAGGAATGCACCTTTGTCGTCTCGGGCGAGGGGTTCACATGGGAAACCCAGGACCGTGACCGCGATATCGCTGCTGCGCGCGCGGGCTGGGATGCGGCAAAGGACCTGATCCGCAACCCCGACATCCGGTTCGTGCTGCTGGATGAGATCAATATCGCGCTGCGCTATGATTACCTGCCGGTGGATGAGGTGGTGTCTTTCCTGCGTGACGAAAAGCCGCCCATGACCCATGTGGTGCTGACGGGGCGCAATGCGAAGCCGGAACTGATCGAGATCGCGGATCTGGTGACAGAAATGACACTGGTCAAACATCCGTTTCGCGACGGGATCAAGGCGCAGAAGGGCGTCGAGTTCTGAACCGTCGCATGGGGGCGCTGCCCCCGTCGCGCTGTCGCGCGCCTCCCCCGGGATATTTATGCAAAGATGAAATAACGGAATGTTAACCTTGTCAGGTCACTGTTGCAGCGCGGTACAGGGAGGGATCCCGATGACCGCCAAAGGTGAAAGCGCCGCGCCCGCTCCATTCCGGTGGTTCAGGGCGCGGTGCATATATGTTCCGGGAATGCCCTTTCATCTTTGCCCAAATATCCCCGCCGGAGGCGCATCGAGGCCAGAGGGAGTTTCGGCAAGGGGGGCGCGATGCCCGCGTTGATGTTGCAGGGTGCCGGGTCGAATGTGGGCAAATCGCTTCTGGTTGCGGGGCTGGCGCGTGCCGCGTGCAGGCGTGGCCTGTCGGTTGCCCCGTTCAAGCCGCAGAACATGTCGAACAATGCCGCCGTGACCGTCGATGGCGGCGAGATTGGGCGCGCGCAGGCATTGCAGGCTTGGGCCTGCGGGTTGGAGCCTGTGGTCGATATGAACCCGATCCTCTTGAAGCCCGAAAGCGAGACGGGCGCGCAGGTTGTCGTGCAGGGCAGGCGGCTGACGACTGTGCGCGCGGCGGCATATGCCAAGCTCAAACCGCAGTTGATGCAGCCTGTGCTGGAGAGTTTCAACCGGCTGTCCGCCGCGCACGATCTGGTCATTGTGGAGGGGGCGGGCAGCCCGGCCGAGGTCAATCTGCGCGCGGGCGATATCGCCAATATGGGTTTTGCGCGGGCCGCTGATGTGCCCGTCGTGCTGATTGGCGATATTGATCGCGGCGGGGTGATCGCGCAGATCGTGGGCACGCAGGCTGTTCTTGACCCGGAAGATGCCGCAATGATCGCGGGTTTCGTGATCAACAAGTTCCGGGGTGATCCGCGCCTGTTCGATGATGGCTACACTTTGATCGCCGCGCGCACGGGCTGGCCGGGTTTCGGGGTGCTGCCATGGTTCGCGGATGCGCACCGACTGCCCGCCGAAGATGCGCTTGATCTGCCGGACGCGCGGGCGGGCGGCGGCGTTGTCATTGCATGCCTCGCGCTGTCGCGAATCGCGAATTTCGATGATCTCGATCCGTTGGGCGCAGAGCCGGGTGTCGATCTGGTGATGGTGCGCCCCGGTCAGCCGATCCCGGCCGAGGCGCGGCTGGTGATCGTGCCGGGTAGCAAGTCAACGCGCGCAGACCTGCGCTTTCTGCGGGCGCAGGGCTGGGACATTGATCTGCGCGCGCATTACCGGCGCGGCGGGCATATCATGGGGATATGCGGCGGCTATCAGATGCTGGGGCAGGTGATATCTGATCCTGACGGGATCGAGGGGCCTGCGGGCAGTGATCCGGGGCTTGGCTTTCTGGCGGTCGAGACTGAAATGCGCCCCGACAAGCGGTTGGAGCGTGTCAGCGCGACCCATGCCGCCAGCGGGTTGCCGGTTGCGGGGTATGAAATCCATATCGGCGTTACCAATGGCCCCGACCGCGCGCGGCCCTTTGCCCGTGTCGCCGGAGAGGCTGAGGGTGCGCTGTCACCCTGCCGCCGGGTCACCGGGTCTTACCTGCACGGCATGTTTGCCAGTGATGCCTTTCGTGCGCAATTTCTGGCCGGGCTTGGCGTGCAAGGTGAAGGCATTGCCTATGGTGCCGGGGTCGAGGCGGCGCTGGACGCGCTGGCGGATCACCTGGAGGCGCATCTGGACGTGGCCGGGCTGTTGGCCCTGGCGCGGTAGGGGTGCTTGCCAGAGGGCGATTGCGCGCCATTTCCTACACGAAAGACAGAGGTGCCCATGGTCAATACTCCCGAAATCCCGACAGGTCAGGCGCTGGACCTGCTGATGGCAGGCTGGCGGGCGCAGGCCGGGGGCGGGTTGCGGGCAAGCTGGATGCTGCATGGCGGGCCAGGCATCGGCAAGACCGAAATCGTGCAGGCACTGGCCGACCGCATCGGGGCGCGGCTCTATGATCTGCGCCTGACCACGATTGAACCGCAGGATCTGCGCGGCCTGCCGTTTTTCGACATGCAGGCGCAGCGCACCATCTGGTTCCGCCCCGAGGACTTGCCAGATGATCCATCATGCCCCTCGGTCCTGTTTCTGGACGAGTTGACTGCCGCGCCGCCCCAGTTGCAGCCCACGGTTTACGGGTTGTTGCAGGAACGGCGTGTCGGTCGGCATGTGCTGCCGGACAGTTGCCTTGTCGTCGCGGCGGGCAACATGGTCGAGGATGGCGCGATTGCCTATGAGATGGGCACGGCCTTGTCCGACCGGCTGATCCACCTGCGCCTGACCGCCACGGCAGAGGATTGGCTGAAGAATTACGCCTTGCCGCAGGGGCTGGACCCGGCGGTGATCGCGTTCATCCGCACGCG
>SKRW01000342.1 GCA_007118295.1 Paracoccaceae bacterium
GCATGCGCGCCTGCAGCTTTTCAAAGGCGCGCACCTCGATCTGACGAATGCGCTCGCGGCTGACATCATAGCTTTGCGACAGGTCCTCCAGCGTGACCGGTTCCTCGCTCAGTCGCCGCTGGGTCAGGATGTCACGCTCGCGTTCGTTCAGCACGTCCATTGCCTCCATCAGCAATTCGCGGCGCAGTTCGAATTCATCACGCTCCGCATAGTCACTGGCCTGATCGGCATCCGTATCCTCCAGCCAGTCCTGCCAGCTTGACGCGCCTTCCTCATTGCCGACTGTAGCATTCAGCGAGGAATCGCTGCCGGACATCCGGCGGTTCATTGCGATCACTTCCTCTTCGGTCACATTCAGATCGCGCGCGATGCGTGCTACATTCTCGGGGCGCAGATCGCCATCTTCCAGCGCACCGATCTTGGATTTCACCTTGCGCAGATTGAAGAACAGCTTTTTTTGCGCACTTGTCGTGCCCAGTTTCACCAGCGACCACGATCGCAGGATGTATTCCTGAATCGAAGCGCGGATCCACCACATTGCATAAGTGGCCAAGCGAAACCCCTTGTCGGGATCAAAGCGTTTGACCGCCTGCATCAAGCCGACATTTGCTTCGGAAATCACCTCGGCCTGTGGCAGGCCGTAGCCACGATAGCCCATCGCGATCTTGGCCGCGAGACGCAGGTGACTGGTCACCAACTTATGTGCCGCTTCGGTATCCTGATGATCGACCCAGCGCTTGGCCAGCATGAATTCCTCTTCCGGTTCGAGCATCGGAAAGCGGCGGATTTCCTGCATGTAGCGGTTGAGCCCCTGTTCGGGACTTGGCGCGGGAAGATTGGCATAACTGCTCATCGGGAAACCTTTTGTCCTGCAACTGGCACCGGGAGATATGTGCGAAGGGACGCCCCCGCAACCCCGGTATATCCTGACTTCGTTGATATCAGGTAAATTGCCATGACCCTATCCATGTCATGAAATCTCACTGCGATGTGTGCCTGCGTGAGCGGATTCACGCATCCTGCGGCTGATCCGGCACGCGCAGCGCAGCCAGCAACCCGGCCAGATCTGCTGGCAGGGGTGCTGCGAAATCCAGCGACTCGCCCGTTACCGGGTGCACAAAGCCCAGCGTGGCCGCGTGCAGGGCCTGACGTGGAAACGCGGCACAGGCGGCGACAGCCCCGGTCCCCAGCGCGCGGTCCGACAATTTGCGCCGCCCACCATAAACCGGGTCCCCCACCAGACCGTGGCCCGCATGGGCCAGATGCACGCGAATCTGATGCGTGCGCCCTGTCTCCAGCCAGCATTCCAGCAGGGCAACCGCAGGGGGCGCGCCGAAACTCTCGATCACGCGGGCACGCGTGACGGCATGGCGGCCATTCGACCAGACGACGGCCTGCCTTTGCCGGTCGGTCCGGTGCCGGGCAAGCTGGCTGGTGATCTTCAGGATATTGCCCGCCTCGAAATTCGTGCCCCGGACCCCGCGCAACCGCGGGTCGGCGGCATCCGGCACACCATGCACCACCGCCAGATACCGGCGCAGCACAGTATGTTTCTCGAATTGTGCGGCCAGGCCGTGATGCGCGCGGTCGGATTTGGCCGCGACCAGCAACCCGGACGTGTCCTTGTCGATCCGGTGCACGATACCGGGGCGTTTCTCGCCACCGATGCCCGACAGGCTGTCGCCGCAATGATGCAGCAGCGCATTCACCAATGTCTGGTCGGGTGAGCCGGGGGCCGGATGCACGACCATGCCCGCAGGCTTGTCGATGACGATCAGATCGTCATCTTCCCAGACCACCGCCAGCGAAATGGGTTGCGCCACAGTCTCGACCTCGACCGCCTGCGCGATCTGCAGGGTCAGGATATCGCCCTCGGCGACGCGCGCGCGCGGATTGCGCAGCACCTCACCCGCGCGCGATACGGCCCCCTCGTCGATCATGCGGGCCAGACGCGAGCGTGACAGGGACGCCTGCTCTGGCACATCGCGCGCCAAGGCCTTATCAAGGCGCGCAGGGGGCTGTGGCCCGATGACGACCTGCAATGTAGTGAAAGGCGCTTGTGCCATGGCTGTGCCCCCGGACCCCCCACCCCCTGACGTGCGTTTCATCAAGCGGCTGGTGGTTGTGCTGACGAGTGTGATGATCGTGGGCCTCATACTCATCCTTGGGCTGCTTGTCACCCGCCTTGGCATGGCCCCCGCCCCGCTGGCGCTGCCAGACGAGATCGCGCTACCCGACGGCACCCGTGCGCAGGCGATCACACTGGCCCGCGACTGGGTGCTGGTGCTGGTCGATACAGGCGAGGTGCTGCTCTATGACCGCGGGTCCGGAGAGTTGCGCCACAGGATTGATCTGCCGACGGAATAGGACGGGTGGGGAATGTATCCCATCAGCGGTATTGCAGGCCCCTTCGCAGGCGCAGCAACATGGCCGACCCCAAACCGACAGTGGGCAATGCACTATCATTGCAGGGCAGCATCATTCCAACGGACATTTGGAGTTGCAATCGCTCAGCGCCTCGACAGACGACACTGGTCTTGCGGGACATGGCCACGCGCAGCATTCTCTGCGCGTCCGCCAGTTTGCGGAACAGGACCGTTCATGTGCTGCTTTGGCCCGGCTACGATAGAATGCCCCCCGCTTAGACAAGTCCAGCGGGGGACAAAAGTGACAGTCAGGAACAGGGTTTTGCCATCAGCGCCACATGGTCACGTCTCCATCCAGACGGTTCACGGCTGTGGCGCGCACTCTGATTTGCCTGTTGCCAAAGGCATCTGACAGGACAAGTTCAGACCCGCGCAACGACCAACGCGTGACCCCGAACAGATCACCGGAACAGCCAATCGTCTGCGCAGTGGCAGGCGCATTTGGCGCGCGTGGTGACATCAGGTTGACCCGACACTCGCGATTGTCTTCGGTGACGGCACGCCACTGCCCCGCATAATCATTCGCCGAATTGGCCGCAGCGGGCGTCGCCCCGCCCAGGATCGACCCGAGCAATCCGCCAGCATCCACCGAGACAGAACTGCTTTCGGTTACAGTGCGGGTGGTGTTCCCTTGCACGGTCGTCGTCGACGTGCTGGAACTGTCGGAAATCTGCGCAGAGGCCGCAACTGGCTGAATAGGGTTTTGCTGCGCGGGCGGGGACGCGGTCGGCGGGCTTTCCATTTCGCAGGCGGATAACAGGGAAATGATCACGACAGGTAATAGGATGGAACGATGCATAGTGCCTCCGGCAAGGTTAAGCTTTTGGTATTGATGTGGACAACAAAAAGAACTGCC
>SKRW01000051.1 GCA_007118295.1 Paracoccaceae bacterium
ACCCGTGCGCCTTGTGCGCCTGGTCCCTGATCCGGGCGGAGCAGTGAATGCGTGATTGTGATGTGGAATTTGTGGACAGCCTTGGGGCGATCCTGCCCGAAGGACGCCTGACGGCGACCTCTGCACCCTATCTCGAAGAACCGCGCGGGCGCTGGCAGGGGCGCGCCGGAGTTGTCGCCCTGCCGCGCGACACCGAGGAAACCGCTGCGATCCTGCGCGCCTGCAATACGGCCCGCGTGCCCGTGATCCCCTATGGCGGAGGCACCGGACTTGTCGGCGGACAGGTGGCCGGAGCGGGGCCGTTGCCGCTGGTTCTGTCGCTGGAAAAGATGGCAGGGGTCCGCGCGGTCCACCCATCCGAGAATGTGATGATCGCCGAGGCGGGCTGCATTCTGGCCGATGTGCAGCGCGCGGCAGAGCATGCCGGGCGGCTGTTTCCGCTTTCGCTGGCGTCAGAGGGGTCGGCGCGGATCGGGGGGCTTTTGGCGACTAACGCGGGCGGAGTGAATGTGCTGCGGTATGGTAACGCGCGCGATCTGGTGCTGGGGCTGGAAGTGGTGCTGGCGGATGGGCGGGTCTGGCACGGGTTGAAGCGATTGCGCAAGGACAACACTGGCTATGACCTGCGCCACCTGATGATCGGGTCCGAAGGCACGCTGGGGGTTATCACGGCAGCCAGCCTGCGGCTGGCCCCGCGCCCCGCCGAACAGGGTGCGGCCCTGATGGTCGTCGAAAGCCCTGCCGCTGCGCTGGACTTGCTGGCACTGGCGCAGGCGCGACTGGGTGAGGGCATATCGGCCTTTGAACTGATCGGCGGTATGGGGTTGGCCTTTCTGCGCGAGACCATGCCCCAGGTGCGCCAGCCCTTTGGCCAAGCGCCCGACTGGATGGTGCTGATCGATCTGGGATTGCCCGAAGGCGGCGATCCGGGACGCGCGCTCGAAGGGGTTTTCGAGGCCGCAGCCGAGGCGGGCCTCGTGTCGGATGGTGTGATCGCGGCGTCACTGGCGCAGCGGGCCGAGTTCTGGTCCCTGCGCGAGTCGATCCCCGAGGCGAACCGCCACATCGGCGCGATTTCCAGCCATGATATCTCGGTGCCGCTATCCGAGATCCCGGCCTTCATCGCGCAGGCGGGGCCTGCGCTGGCGCGGATCAACGAGTTCCGCATCAACTGTTTCGGGCATCTGGGCGATGGCAATCTGCACTACAACGTCTTTCCCATGCCCGGACGCAGCCGCAGCGCGCATGAGCATGAACGCGAGGCGATCAAGACCTGCGTACATGATCTGGTCCATGCGCTGGGGGGCTCGGTCAGTGCCGAGCACGGAATCGGGCGGCTGAAAACAGGCGATCTGGCACGCTATGGCGACCCGGTAAAGCTGGCCGCGATGCGTGCGATCAAGCACGCGCTGGACCCCAACGGCATCTTGAACCCCGGTGCCGTGCTGCCCGCCGGGGGGTAGCCCCGTCAGCCCAGTCCGAAATGCAGCGCGAACAGGACCGCAGCGCCCCCGAAGATGGTGAGCGTGACATTACGTGTCCACAGGCTGATGGCGATGGTCGCCAGTGCCGCCCCAAGCCGCACAGGGTCCATCGCGCCTCCGGTCGCTTGCGGGAACAGGATCAGCGGTGTGATCAGTCCGGGCATGACGGCGACCGCCGTGTAGCGCAGATGACGCAGGACCCATTCGGGCAGCGGGCGATTGCCGATGATCCCGAGAAAGGAAAAGCGCAGCAGATAGGTGCCCAGACCTAGGCCAAGGATGATCACCCAGATCTGCAGTGCTGAATAGCTCATGGCGCGGCCTGCGCTGCCATGCGCCGCTCGGTCTCGGCACCGGCAATCATGGCCAGAAGGGCCGCGATCAGCAGCCCCAGATTGAAGGGCAGAAAGGCAAGGGCCAGCACCGCGATGATCGACACAAGGGCGGCGATGACATGGGCAAGCGTGCGCAACATCGGCACGATCAGGGCCAGAAAGGTGATCGGCACGGCAAAATCGATCGGCAGCCCCGGCGGGATAGCACTGCCCAGCGCGGCCCCCGCCCATGTGGCCAGATACCAGACTGGAACAACCGGTGTGGCAACGCCAAGGAAATAGGCCATTTTCTGGTGCAGCGCGCGGGGGGCCGACTGTTCATAGCGCAGGATGGCGGCGGCAAAGGTCTGGTCGGTCAGCAGATAGGAAATCACGGCGCGTCTGCCAAAGGACAGCCCACCCAGATGCGGGGCAAGGGCCGCGGAATACATCGCCATGCGCAGGTTGACGGCAAGTGATGCGGCCAGAACGATCAGGACCGGCGCATTCTCGACCATCATCTGCAGTGCCACGAATTGCGCGGCCCCGGCGATGACCAGAAAGGTAAAGCCCATCACCTGTGCAAGGTCCAGCCCGGCCTCGGTCGCGACCACACCAAAGACGGCCCCGAACGGCGCGATCACCAGAAAGAACGGCAGCCCGTCGCGGCAGCCATTGAGATAGTCGGGGCGTGTGGAGTGCTGGGTCATGCCTGCTGGACTAGGGCGAATTTTGAGGCGGAGCAAGGGGGGCTCTCGAGCCCCCCTCTTTGCCTGCGGCAAATTCACCCCCCGAGGATATTCTTGCAAAGATGAAAGCAGCAGGGTCAGCGCGAGAAGACGCCGCTGACCCGTCCGATCAGCATGAAGGCGCGCGCCGAGCGCGTATCGGCCAGCGCCGTGATCTGGGCATCATCGGCCTGCGGTTCGAACTGGGACAGCGCCTGATCGAATTCGCGCAGGAACAGATGCGCGCTTGCCCGGAAGTCCGGGTCCGCGCGCATCCGTCCAGCCGTTATGGCGAGGCAGGAGCGATCGCGGATGCCCCCAAGGGGGGCGATCTGCGGCCCGCGCGCGCCTTGTGCAAAGGCTCGCCAGAATTCGGCGCGCGCGCGGTCGGGGCGCAGGTCGTCCATATAGATGCCCTCTTGCGAGAGCCGTGTCAGCACCTCCTGTGCCACCCGGATCAGTGGCGCAAGGCGCGGGTGGGTCAGCGCCGCGCGCAGGGCATCAAACCCGTCGCTGTCATGTTCATCCTCGGGGAAGTTCAGCGCGCGGATCAGCATCGCGGGGTCCAGCGGGCTGGGGTCGGGCGTGGCAGACGGGCCAAGCGCCAGAACCGGCTGATCGGGTTCAGGCTCGGCCGGGGGCACGGGGCGACTGCGCTGCGACAGGAACAGCGGCGGCGGCGCGGGCGGTTCGGGCAGGGCGGCCGGGGCAGGGGGGGTGCCGGTGTCGCGCTGCAGCAGGCTGCGGCGTAAATCCTCGACCGTGCCCTGCAGCGCCCGCGTTTCGTCGCGCAGCGTCCATGTGGCGCCCGCAATCAGCAGCGCCAGGGTGATGACGACCACGGGCAGAAAGACCGCGATGCCAAGTGCGGCCACGGTCAGCGCATCCATGGACGCGAAATCTGCCAGCCAGACAAAGGCCAGCGCCGCCAGCACCCACAGCACCAGCGCGATGGCGCGGGCGCGTGCCGGGTCTATCCCGCGTGCGGGGCGGCGTTTGCGCGACGCTGGCATGGAAGAGGGGGGCGCCATCTCACCCGTAGCTGATGACAAGGATTTCGTAATTGCGCGCCCCGCCGGGGGTGCGCACCTCGACCGAATCGCCCTCATCCTTGCCGATCAGCGCGCGCGCCAGTGGTGATTTCAGGTTCAGCAGCCCCTTTTCCAGATCGGCTTCGGCCTCGCCCACGATCTGAAAGGTGCGTTCTTCATCCGTGTCTTCATCAACCACTGTCACGGTTGCACCAAACTTGACAGACCCGGACAGCCGCGACGGATCGATGATCTCGGCACGCGAGAGGATCGATTCAAGCTCTTTTATGCGCCCCTCGATAAAGCTCTGCTTTTCGCGGGCCGCGTGATACTCGGCATTCTCGGACAGGTCGCCATGCTCGCGCGCCTCGGCGATGGCGCGGATGATGGCGGGGCGTTCCTCGGATTTGAGCTTTTTCAACTCTGCATCCAGCATTTGCTGTCCGGCGCGTGTCAGGGGCAGTTTTTCCATCTGATGTCCCACATAATGCAAAAGACCGCCCGCGGCCTGGCCGGGGCTGTCCTGTCTCCTCTCGGCATCAGACCCGAGACAGGGCTGAAATGCAAGTGTAATAGAAGGGCGGTCTGGCGCATGCTGCGACGCCGCGTCCCGATTGACCTGCGCGCCTGCGCTGGCTAGGTGTAACGCGAAAGAAAATGTCGAAGGCACCCCGCCACGCACAGAAACAGGAGTCCCCATGTCCGGAATCGACCGCGAAGCCATGGAATATGATGTTGTCATCGTGGGTGCGGGGCCTGCGGGGCTGTCCGCCGCGATCCGGCTGAAGCAACTGGACGCTGATCTGTCAGTGGTGCTGCTGGAAAAGGGGTCCGAAGTGGGCGCGCATATCCTGTCGGGGGCCGTGCTGGACCCGTGCGGGCTGGACGCGCTGATGCCGGACTGGAAAACCCGCGGCGCACCGATCACCGTGCCGGTGCGGCATGACAATTTCTACATGCTGGGGCCAGCGGGGCAAATTCGCATTCCGAACTGGCCGATGCCACCCCTGATGAACAACCACGGCAACTACATTGTCTCGATGGCCAATGTCTGCCGCTGGATGGCCGAACAGGCCGAGGAACTGGGGGTCGAGATCTTTCCCGGCATGGCTTGCTCGGAACTGGTCTATGAGGGTGACCGCGTGAAAGGTGTTGTCGCGGGCGAGTTTGGCAAGAACGCCGATGGCACCCCCGGCGAAGGCTATGAGCCGGGGATGGAACTGCATGGCAAATATGTGTTCCTGTCCGAAGGCGTGCGCGGGTCACTGTCCAAGGACGTGATGGCGAAATACGACCTGTCCAAGGAGCATGAGCCGCAGAAATTCGGCCTGGGCATGAAGGAAATCTGGGAAATCGACCCCGAAAAACACCGCGAGGGCACCGTGACCCACACAATGGGCTGGCCCCTGGGTGGCAATGCCGGTGGCGGCAGCTTTATCTACCACATTGACAACAATCAGGTTTATGTGGGGTTCGTGGTCCATCTGAACTATGAAAACCCCTATCTGTCACCCTATCAGGAATTCCAGCGGTTCAAGCATCATCCGATGGTGGCCGAACTGCTGAAGGGCGGCAAACGTGTGGCTTATGGCGCGCGCGCGATTTCCGAGGGTGGCTATCAGTCGATCCCCAAGGTCACCTTTCCCGGTGGCGCTCTGCTGGGCTGTTCGGCGGGTCTGGTCAATGTGCCGCGCATCAAGGGCAACCACAACGCCATGCTGTCAGGCAAGGCCGCCGCCGAGGCGGCCCATGCCGCGATACAGGCCGGACGGATGGGCGATGAACTGACCGACTATGAAACGGAACTGCGCGAAGGGCCAGTGGGCCGCGATCTGAAAAAGGTGCGCAACGTCAAGCCGATGTGGTCACGCTGGGGGCTGTTGCCATCACTGAAGCTTGGCGGGCTGGATATGTGGACGAATACGCTTGGCTTTTCGCTGTTCGGCACCATGAGCCACGGCAAGACCGACGCTGCCGCAACGGGCGAGGCGAAAAAGCACAAGCCCATCGACTACCCCAAACCCGATGGCGTGCTCAGCTTTGACCGGCTGACCAATGTGGCCTATTCCTTTACCAACCACGAAGAGAGCCAGCCCGCGCATCTGACGCTGAAAGACCCGTCAGTGCCAATCAGCGTCAACCTGCCGAAATATGCCGAACCCGCGCAGCGCTATTGCCCTGCTGGCGTCTATGAAGTGGTCGAGGAGGACGGCAAGGATCCGCGCTTTGTCATCAACTTCCAGAACTGCGTGCATTGCAAGACCTGCGACATAAAGGACCCCAGCCAGAATATCCACTGGGTAACACCGCAGGGGGGCGACGGGCCGAACTACCCGAATATGTGAGGGCGATTGCCACGATCCGGTGAGCAGGTCGCGAAAAGCGTGCCGCAGCGATTGCCTCGCCGGGGCGCGCGCCCTAGTGTTCCCCACGACCCTTATGACGGAGCACATCCATCGTGACGTATCTGCCTCGCCTCGCTCGCGTTCTTGCCGTGATGGCTTGCACCGCAACACTGTCGGCGCCGCCGCTGGCGGCCCAGTCCGACAGCCTGATGCCATCGGGGCTGGCAAGCGCGTTTCTCAGCGGGCGGCTGGCGGTTTCGGATGACAATTTTGTCCAGATCGCCGAAAGCTATGATCGGGCGCTGGGGGCGGACCCGGACAACGCGATGTTCCGCGAACTCGCCATGCAGGGCCATGTCCTGAGCGGAAACTTCGAACGCGCGGTCGAACTGGCTGCGGAAAGCTTTACCCATGACGGCCCCAGCCAGGTTGCCGCCGTTATCCTGCAAGCAGACGAATTCACGCGGGGGGCCTATGATGCTGTTCTTGGGGCGCTGGAAGACGGACGCCGCACTGGCCCGCTGACCGATGCCATGGGTGCGGCATGGGCCGAACTGGGACGCGGCAGCATGTCCGATGCACTGGGCGCGTTCGACCTTGCAATCGACGAGCGCCCGGAACTGGCACCCTTCGCGCTGTATCAAAAAGCGATTGCGCTGGCGCTGGTCGGCGATCTGGAACGCGCCGCTGACATCCTTTCGGGCGAACCTGACGGGCCGGTGACCCTGTCACGGCGCGGTGTCATCGGGCATATGGCGATCCTGTCACAGCTTGGCCGGTTCGACGAGGCGCGCGAACTGGGCGAGCAGATGTTCGGATCGACCCCGGATGACGATGTGGCGCAGATCATCGCCGCGCTGGCGGATGAGACACCCGTTCCCTTTACCACGATCTCTTCGGCGCGCGACGGGATGGCCGAACTGTATTTCACACTTGGCTCTGCGCTTGTCGGGGATCGCGGCGACTGGCTGCCCATGATCTACGGACAACTGGCGATTGCACTGCGCCCCGATCATGGTGATGCCATCCTGCTGACCGGGCAATTGCTGGAACGCGCGGGCCAGAACATGCTGGCAGACCGGACCTACGCCCTGATGCCCGAGGACAACCCGCAATATCTGGGCGCAGAGCTTGGTCGGGCAAACGCGCTGTTTGATTCCGGCCAGACGGACGAGGCGGTGGACAGCCTGTTCGCGCTGGCCGAAGCCCGCCCCGAGTCGGTGCTGGTCTATTCCAGCCTTGGCGACATGCTGCGCCGCGAAGAGCGCTTCGAGGAAGCCGCCGCTGCCTACACACGCGCGATTGATCTGATCGACGAGATCGAAGAGCGCCATTGGGTGCTGCTCTACACCCGCGCGATTTCGCTTGAACGGATGGGCGAATGGGAACGTGCCGAACCCGAGTTCCGCCGCGTGCTGGAATTTGTGCCTGACGAGCCGCAGGTGCTGAACTATCTGGGCTATTCGCTGGTCGAACAGCGCCGCAATCTGGACGAGGCGCTGGACATGATCGAACGCGCGGTCGAGGGCGACCCCGACAGCGGCTACATCACCGATTCGCTGGGTTGGGCCTATTACCGGCTGGGCCGCTATGACGAAGCCGTGCCGGTGATGGAACGCGCCGTTGAATTGCTGCCATCCGACCCGATCCTGAATGACCATCTGGGCGATGTCTATTGGGCCGTGGGCCGCGAGCGCGAGGCGCGCTTTCAGTGGCGCCGCGCCTTGTCCTTTGGGCCACATGCCGATCTGGACATGGAACTGGTGCGCCGCAAGCTGGAAGTCGGCAAGGACATCGCGCTGGAAGAGGCAGAAACCGCTGAATGACAGCGATTGAATCCGCGCCCGCCAAGATCAACCTCTGTCTGCATGTGACGGGCCGGCGTGCCGACGGGTATCATCTGCTCGACTCGCTTGTGGTGTTCACCGAGGTCGGTGACACGCTTTCAGCCCGCCCACTGGCCGGATTGTCCCTGTCCATCACAGGCCCCGAATCTGCTGGTTTGAGTGCAGGGGTCGATAATCTGGTCCTGCGCGCCGCGCGTCTGATGGATGCGCAGGATGTCGCCCTGACGCTCGACAAGCACCTGCCGCGCGCGGCCGGGATCGGCGGCGGGTCGTCCGATGCCGCTGCCACGCTCCGCCTGATCGCCCGGTTGACGGGCCGCCGGCTGCCGGATGCTGCGTCAGTGCTGCGCCTCGGGGCGGATGTCCCGGTCTGTCTGTCGCCGCGACCGATGCGCATGCGAGGCATTGGCGAGCATCTGGACCCGCTGCCGCCCATGCCGCCCTTTGCGATGGTGCTGGTCAATCCGCGTATCGAAATACCGACCCCGCAGGTGTTTCAGGCACTGACACGCCGTGACAAGCCGCCCTTGCCGGACACAAGCGATCCGTGGCCAGATGCGGTGGCGCTGTTTGACTGGCTGCGCGCGCAGCGCAATGACCTGCAAGCCCCGGCCTGCGCCGCAGCCCCGGTTATCGCGGATGTGCTGGCCGCGTTACAGACCATGCCGGGGTGTGCGCTGGCACGCATGTCAGGATCAGGCGCGACGTGTTTCGGGTTGTTCGAGGCGATTTCGGGCGCGCAGGCTGCCGCCCGCACCCTGCAAGCGGCCCATCCGGGATGGTGGGTGACGCCAACCCGCGCAATCCCGGTGTGAACCGGCGCGTGGTCACCCTGTCAGCCGGGCAAACTGCCCCTCAATACAGACGCGCGACCACATAATCGGCCAGCCCGTCCAGCATGTCGCGCAATGGGTGCGGGGGCAGAGTTTCCAATGCCTGCTTGGCCTCGGCGGACCAGTGCAGCGCCTCGGCGCGGGTTTCGGTCATGGTGTCGTGACGTGCAAGGATGGCCTGCGCCTGCGCGAAATCATCCGCGTCCTGCACGCCCTTTTCAATCACCCGTTCCCAGAAGCCACGCTCTGCGGCATCTGCGCGGGCCACTGCGCGGATCACCGGCAGGGTGAGTTTGCGCTCGCGGAAATCATCGCCGATATTCTTGCCGATCCCCGCGCCTGCGCCGCCATAATCCAGCCAGTCATCGACCATCTGAAAGCTGACGCCCAGCGCATCGCCATAAGTATGCAATGCGCACACATGCGCCTCGGGCGCGCCTGCCAGCACGGCACCCGCCTCGGTCGCCGCCGAAAACAGCGCAGCCGTCTTTCCCCGGATCACGCGCAGATACTGATCCTCGGTCGTGGCCAGATTCTGCGCGGTGGTCAGTTGCAGCACCTCGCCCTCGGCAATGGTTGCGGACGCGTTGGACAGGATATCAAGCACCCGCAACGATCCGCATTCGACCATCAACTGAAACGCGCGCGCAAACAGGTAGTCGCCCACCAGCACAGACGACTTGTTGTCCCATAGCAGATTGGCCGTGGCCCGCCCGCGCCGTTGCTGGCTTTCATCGACCACATCATCATGCAGCAAGGTGGCCGTATGGATAAACTCGACCGTGGCCGCCAGATGGTGGTGATATTCGCCCTGATAGTTGCACATATGCGATGCCGCCAGCACCAGCATGGGCCGGATGCGCTTGCCGCCCGCCTCGATCAGATGCGCCGTCACTTCGGGGATGCGGGGGGCGTGCTCAGAGGCCATCCGCGACCGGATCAGGGCATTGACCTGCGCCAGATCGGCTGTCAGATACTCTGCCAGTTGCTCATGTGGAGCGACGTGCTCGGGTGTGATCTTGTTCATCGCGTCCTGTCTCGACAAACCGGGCCTCTAGGAAATATGGTCAACTCATGAAGGAACTGCTGCGCACGACGGACCCGACGATCATCCCCTATGCCACAGCGATCCTGCAAGGCGAGGGTATAGAGGTGTTTGATATCGACGTCCATATGCACACACTCGAATCGACCTTGGGCATGATGCCGCGGCGGCTGATGGTTCGACGCGAAGATCATTTCATGGCGGTGTCCATCCTGCGCGACAATGGCATCCCGCTGCATGACTGACGCGTTGACCCGCGATGCCTTTCTGGATGGCAGGGTGCAGATATGGCAACCGCGCACAGGTTACCGTGCCGCGACAGACCCGGTGTTTCTGGCCGCCGCAGTGCCCGCCCTGCCCGGACAATCGGTGTTGGAACTGGGCTGCGGGGCAGGGGTTGCGGCCCTGTGTCTTGCCGCGCGCGTGTCTGGCCTTGCTTTGACGGGGGTAGAGCTACAGCCCTGTTACGCGACCCTCGCGCGCCGCAATGCCGCCGCGAATGGCGCGGAACTTGACGTGATCGAGGCTGATCTGCGCTCCCTGCCGCCTGCCCTGCGTGCCCGCCGCTTTGACCATGTCATCGCCAATCCGCCCTATTACGCCGCGCATGGCCCCGCTGCCGCCGATGCAGGCCGTGACCGCGCCCTGCGTGAAGATACCCCGCTGGCGGATTGGGTAGATGTGGCGCTGCGCCGCACCCGCGATCTGGGCCATGTCACCCTGATCCACCTGACCGAGCGTCTGCCGGACCTGCTGGCCGCATTCCATGCCCGCGCGTCCTGCACGGTGCTGCCACTGGCCGCGCGCCGCGCGCGTCCGGCCCGGCGCGTCATCGTGCAGGCGCGCAAGGGCGCGCGTGCGCCTTTCACGCTGCTGCCGCCGTTGATCATCCATCAGGGCGACAGCCACCCCGGCGATGGCGAGTTTTTCACCGATCGCGTGCGCGCGCTGATGCGGGATGCGGGTGCGCTGGATATGGCCGCCACGGCGCGCGCATAATGGCTTGCCCCGCGCGCTTGCACTTGGCATAGCAGCGCCATGGCCCAGCAGCTCGATTACGCCACGATCCGCGAGATTTTCGCCCGCTTTCATGCCGCCGACCCTGAACCCAAGGGCGAGTTGGAGCATGTCAATGCCTATACGCTGGTCGTGGCCGTGGCGCTGTCCGCGCAGGCCACGGATGTTGGCGTGAACAAGGCCACACGCGGGTTGTTTGCGGTGGCCGACACGCCCGAAAAGATGCTGGCGCTGGGCGAAGACGGCGTGATCGCGCATATCAAGACGATTGGCCTGTATCGCAACAAGGCGAAGAACGTCATCAAACTCAGCCGCATTCTGGTCGAGGAGTATGGCGGGCAAGTGCCCTCGTCGCGCGCCGCCCTGCAATCGCTGCCCGGTGTCGGGCGCAAGACTGCGAATGTGGTGCTGAACATGTGGTGGCGCATGCCCGCGCAGGCCGTGGACACGCATATCTTTCGCGTCGGCAACCGCACCGGCATCTGCCCCGGTCGCGACGTGAACGCGGTCGAGCGCGCCATCGAGGACCACATTCCCGCCGAATACCAGCTTCATGCCCATCACTGGCTGATCCTGCATGGCCGCTATACCTGCAAGGCCCGCAAGCCCCTGTGCAATGCCTGCCTGATCCGCGATCTCTGCCCCTATGAGGAAAAGACCCCATGAAACCTTACCAGATTGCCGGGATCGGCAACGCGATTGTCGATGTCATCGCCACTGTGGATGACCTCTTTCTGGACCATATGGGCATTCGCAAGGGCATCATGCAGCTTGTCGAACGCGAGCGCGCCGAAGTGCTGTATGGGGCGATGAAGGACCGGGCCGAGGCGTCGGGCGGGTCCGTCGCCAACACATTGGCGGGCGTGGGCAGGCTGGGGCTGAAAGCGGCCTTTGTGGGGCGGGTCAATGATGACGCGCTGGGCCGGTTCTATGCGGCAGATACGGGCGCGGATTTCGTCAATCCGCCAGTCATGGGGGGCGAATTGCCCACCTCGCGCAGCATGATCTTTGTCACCCCCGATGGCGAGCGGTCGATGAACACCTATCTGGGCATCTCGGCCGAGGTCGGCCCCGATGATGTGGACGAGGCGGTGATGGCCGCCAGCGAGATCGTGTTCCTCGAAGGCTATCTGTTCGACAAGGACAAGGGAAAACAGGCGTTTCTGAAGGCGGCACGCGCCTGCCGTGCAGCAGGGGGGCGCGCCGGCATCGCGCTGTCGGACCCGTTCTGTGTGGACCGGCACCGCGCGGATTTCCGCAATCTGGTGGCAAACGAGATGGATTATGTCATCGGCAACGAACAGGAATGGGTGTCGCTTTATCAGGCCAATGATCTGGATGATGCGCTCGCGCAGGCCGTTCAGGATTGTC
>SKRW01000182.1 GCA_007118295.1 Paracoccaceae bacterium
GAGGCCAGTGCGAAAATCGTGTCCATGTCAGGAATTCATGGAATCGAAGAAATCGCTGTTGGTCTTGGTCTGTTTCAGCTTTGAGATCAGAAATTCAATCGCATCCGTTGTTCCCATCGGGTTAAGGATGCGGCGCAAGACGAAGGTTTTCTGCAGATCTGCCTTGTCGATCAACAGGTCTTCTTTCCGCGTGCCGGATTTCAGGATGTCGATGGCCGGGAAAACGCGCTTGTCGGAAACCTTGCGGTCCAGCACAATCTCGCTGTTGCCGGTGCCTTTGAACTCTTCAAAGATCACTTCGTCCATGCGCGAGCCCGTGTCGATCAGCGCAGTTGCGATAATGGTCAGCGATCCGCCTTCCTCGATATTGCGCGCGGCACCAAAGAACCGCTTGGGCCGTTGCAGGGCGTTGGCATCGACACCGCCGGTCAGCACCTTGCCCGAAGACGGCACAACGGTGTTGAACGCCCGTCCCAGACGCGTGATCGAATCCAGCAGGATCACCACATCGCGCTTGTGCTCGACCAGGCGCTTGGCCTTTTCGATCACCATCTCGGATACGGCGACGTGACGGGTTGCCGGTTCATCAAACGTCGATGCAATGACTTCGCCCTTTACCGAACGCTGCATGTCCGTCACCTCTTCGGGGCGTTCATCGATCAGCAGTACGATCAGGTAGCATTCGGGGTGATTCTTGCCGATGCTGTGCGCAATATTCTGTAAGAGAACGGTTTTACCAGTCCGGGGCGGGGCCACGATCAGCGCGCGCTGGCCCTTGCCCAGTGGCGTCACGATATCGATGATCCGCGCGGAACGGTCCCGCGTTACCGGGTCATCGGTTTCCATCCACAAACGCTCATCCGGAAAGAGCGGCGTGAGGTTATCGAAATGTACTTTGTGCCGCGCGCGCTCCGGGTCATCGAAATTGATCTGCGTGACCTTGGTTATCGCAAAGTAACGCTCGTTCTCGGCAGGTGCCTGAATTTCTCCGTCAACCGTATCGCCGGTGCGCAGGGCATATTGCCGGATCATGTCAGGCGACACATAGATATCATCTGGGCCGGGCAGGTAGTTTGCCTCGGGTGCGCGCAGAAAACCGAAGCCGTCCTGCAGCACTTCCAGCACGCCCTCGCCAAAAATGAGCCAGCCTTCTTCGGCGCGTTCTTTCAGGATCGAGAACATCATCTCGCCCTTGCGCATGGTCGAGGCATTCTCGATCTCAAGCTCTTCGGCCATTGCCAGCAGGTCTGCCGGGCTTTGCGCCTTGAGGTCTGCAAGATGGAGCTTTTCGGGTTCTTCTACCGCCTCCTGGATCCGGTCTGCAGCAATTTCGGGGCGGTCTTCGGTCAGCATGTCGGACATGGAACAATCCTGTCGGCCCGCATCACTGCGGGGAGAGCGGTAATAAAGGTCATGAGGCGCAACTCACCGGACGGTGGTGCTGCACCCCCTTACCTGAAAAGCCTGACCAGAGTCAATTCCTCCTAGAATCTGACGATAACCGACAGAACAATGACCACCATCAGGACAGTGGGCACCTCGTTCATCATGCGGTAGTCGCGCCCTGACAATGTGTTGCCGCCTTCGGCAAAGATCCGGCGGCGGCGGGCGCACCACATGTGAAACCATGTCATTCCGACAAGCCCGATGAATTTTGACCAAGGCCAGATTGCATCCCACATCACCACACCGGGAATCGCCGCCATCATCAGCCCACTGACCCAGGCCACGATCATGGCGGGGTTCATGATGACGCGCAGCAGTTTCTCTTCCATTATCTGGAAGACAGGGAGGATGCCATCGATCTGCCCACGCTCGGCATGGTAGACAAACAGACGGGGCAGATAGAACAGACCTGCCATCCAGCTTATCACTGCCATAATATGCAGCGCCTTGATCCAGAGATAGTAATCCGACAGCATGCGCGCCCCTGTTCCTTTGGCTTCTTTTATTCAAGAAAGAAGTAAATAGGAATGTAGTATCTAGTAGGGCCTGTGGATATGGGGATAGTTTTTTCATACACAGGGTTATCCACATTGTGAAACCTTCTGATCTGGAAGATTCCTAACCATAACAAATTGATTTTTATATTTATTTATCAGAACAAACAGAGAAACAGGATTTTCCCTGCATGGCAGATTTCGGTTTTCCACAAGGCGGGTGCTGCAGGTTATCCGCTGTTGACAGGCCGCATCGCAGCCTTGCGCAGGTAGGGAGAACATGCCAGCACATCGCTCAGGCGCTGTTGTCCCCCGGTCTGACAGTGGCTTTTGCAGCGGCTTTTTCACAGGCTTGTCCACATGGTGCTTGTTCTTGCGTCGACCTCGTCCATCCGGCAGCAGATGCTGGGCAATGCCGGTGTCGCGTTCGAGAGCATACCCGCCCGTGTCGATGAAAGCGCCATCCGTGCCGCGCTGGAGGTTGAGGGCGCCCATCCGCGCGATATGGCCGATGCGCTGGCCGAAGCCAAGGCACGCAAGATTGCGGGTCGTATGCCAGAGCGGTTGGTTCTGGGCTGCGATCAGGTGTTGGGGCTGAAAGGCCAGGTTCTGGAAAAGCCCGCGACATGTGATGCCGCTCGCACCCAGTTGCAGGCATTGCGCGGCCAGACACATCAGCTTTACTCTGCTGCCGTGCTATATGATGAAGGAGCGCCGGTCTGGCGGCATGTCGGGGTGGCGCGGCTGGTGATGCGGTCCTTTTCGGATGGGTATCTGGACGCCTATCTGGCACGGAACTGGCCGGGTATCGGCACGTCGGTTGGTGGTTATAAGCTGGAGGAAGAAGGCGTGCGGTTGTTTGCGCAGATACAGGGCGATTATTTTACTATTCTGGGTCTGCCCTTGCTGGAGTTGCTGAACCATCTGGCCTTGCGCGGAGTGATCGAGGGATGAAGGTGCCGCTTGCAGGTGTCATTGGGTGCCCTGTCGGGCATAGCCGCTCGCCACGGTTGCATGGGGCGTGGCTGCGGGAATACGAACTCGCGGGTCACTATGTGCCGCTGCATGTCGAACCGGATGACCTGGAACGTGTGTTGCGCGCCATGCCGGCGATGGGGTTTGTCGGCGCGAATGTGACCATTCCCCACAAGGAGGCGGCGCTTGCGCTGGCCGATTATGTCACCCCAGAAGCGCGCGCGATCGGGGCCGCGAACACGTTGCAGTTTATCGATGGCCGGATCGAGGCGGACAATACGGATGGCTATGGCTTCATGGCCAATCTGCGCGA
>SKRW01000247.1 GCA_007118295.1 Paracoccaceae bacterium
CGTCGGGCAGGTGCCGCAGCAGGATATCACGGTCGATAACGCCGCTCTCGCCCTGCCAGTCGTCGGGCGGCGCGGCCAGAACGTGCACAAGCGTCAGGTTCAGGCGCGCGCCCATCGCAGCCAGTTCTTCGCGAAAACTGGTGTCGTCCCAACTTGCGCTGCCATAAAGCAGGATTATCGGTCGGGTGTCGCCGCGTGCATCCAGCGCGTGCAGGTTGGACAGGATCGGTGTGATTCCGACGCCCCCCGCGATCATTACGATACCTTGCGCGTCCGCCATGCGATCAATGGAAAAGGCACCATATGGTCCGTCCACATAGGCGCGCGCGCCTGTCGGCATCCGGGCCAGTGCCGCCGAATGATCCCCCAGAGGCTTGATGGAGAACGACAGATTGGGGCCTTTTTCCGGGGCCGTCGAAATGGTGAAGGGATGCTCGATCAGCGACCACGGCGAACGCTCGACCTTGAGCCATGCGAATTGTCCGGGCTTCCAGCGGTGCAGGGCGCGCCCCTCTGGCGCGAGTCCCAGTGTATGAACACCGCCACGCTCTGCACGGTTGTTGACGACGCGCCACGGGTTTCGCGACTGTATCCACGGGCGGATCAGGTGCGTGTAGATCAGCACCACCATGAAGCCCACAGTCGCGCCCAGCCACAACGCACGCTTTTGCGGGGTGTCCGTCAGGGTGCCGACGCCCAGAACATGGGCAATGGCAGCCAGCATGCCCATCAGAGCAAGGGCAAGATGCAGCGCGCGCCACCATTCATGCCGCAGGTGCAGACGCTTGCGGAATTCGGAGGTGATGATCAGCGCCAGAAAACACACAAGCGCGACGCGGCCTGCCGTTAGTTCCCAGCGCGCATAGAGCGGGTTCAGAACCCCCAGCGCAGGTTCGTGGAAGGCGTAAAGCAGGGCAAAATGTCCCAGCATCAGCGTGACTGCGCCCCAACTCAGGTAGCGATGAGACAGATACACGATATCGGCACCAAAGGGGTGCGTCACCCAGCGCAGACGGCCCGTCAGGACGAATTGCAGTGCCGCAAGTCCCAATGCGCCAAAGCCCAGCCCCATGCTGAAATCCCAACTCAACCCGCCCGACGCGTCCGGGCCAGACAGACGAAGCACCAGAAACGGAGCGGCGATGGCGATGATCCCCAGAAAGAGGATTGCGCCGCCATGCGCCCAGACAGCCAGCGACCTGTCTTGCAGCGGTTGATGCGCGCGGGCGCGTTTTTCAGTGGCGTCCGTGGGAAAGATCATGAGCCATCAACCGACAAGCCATGACGAAGGTTCCGCGTTTTCTGTGCGCCGCGATACTTTGGCGGGAGAACGGGCACAAAACTGGCAGGACATCAGACAGATTTCACATTGCAAGACAGAACCGGGTCGGCCAGACTCATTGCACGGATGTATTCGGATGCGTCACCGGCCTTTGGCCTGCGCTCAGAGGCCCGATGGCGCGATCGCGATGACGGCGGCGACCGCGCCATCGGTCGATTCCAGTTGTTCGCCTTTTTCCAGACCCAGCAACCGGGCCAGTGTCGCGCGGCCCCTGTTTGCGCGGCTTTTGATCGTGCCTAGCGCGCAGCCGCATGTCTCGGCAGCTTCTTCGACTGAAAACCCCATTGCCCCCACCAGTATCAATGCCTCGCGCTGTTCGACAGGCAATTGCTTCATGGCGGCGTTCAATTCCTGCATCGCAAGGCGACCGTCATGGTCGGGCTTGGAGGCCAGTCGCGCGGCAAAACTGCCTTCGCTGTCAGCAATCTCTTTGGCGCGCTTACGCCGTCCTGAAAGATATGTGTTGCGCAGAATCGTGAAGAGCCAGGCACGCAAATTCGTCCCTGTCTGGAACTGATTGAACTTGCTCCATGCTTTCAACACGGTTTCCTGCACCAGATCGTCAGCGGCGGTGTGATCCCCGCTCAGGCCACGCGCGAACGCGCGCAGCGATGGCAAGTGGTCTACGATTTCCTCGCGGGGGTCTGTTTCGGGCAGCCTGTCTGGGGTGCTCATGCGTCATCCGATCGTTCTCGGCCATCTTGTTTACGCAGGGCCTCCAGCAGGTCAGTCAGGGTTTTGGGCAGTGTTTCTGACGCGGCATCATCATAGAGGCGCTTCAGATTCTCATCGATCTGTTGCGCAACGGACGGCGGCACCGCACCGTTGTCCATATCGTCTTTGTCGCTCATCATCACCATCTGCCAGCCTGCTCCGTTTCCTGCAACACCGATTTTTTCGCATGTCGGACAGCATATACCCAATCTTTCAATCTGTCGCGGAACCAGAACGCCGTGTCATGCGTTCTGGTTCCGTCGATGTGAGAAAAAATTGATCTCGCCTCAAAGACAATCATACTTTGCGACAAGGAAAACGACGATCATGCCTGCAACCCTGGGGGAACATATGTCGAAATCACTGCAGATCGCCAAGGAACTGCCGTTCCTTCGCCGCTATGCGCGCGCGCTGACCGGCGCGCAGCAGACTGGCGATCACTACGCGGCAGCCACTCTGGAGGCGATCTTGCAGGACCGGAGCCTGCTGGATGACAGGTTCTTGCCCAAGGTCGGACTGTTCCGGGCCTTTCACTCTGTCTGGCAAAGCACCGGAACGCCAGTTGGCTCTGAACCTGTCGAGGGGATCGAGGCCCGCGCACAAAACCTTCTGGCGCAACTGACCCCCAACACGCGCGAGGCGCTGCTGTTGCGCGCGCTGGAAGAATTTTCTTACTCCGATATCGCGGTGATCATTCAGGTGCCCGAAGAAGAGGCACAGGAACTGGTCATGATCGCCTATCGCGAAATGTCGCGCTCGGTGCAGGGTCGCATCCAGATCATCGAGGATGAACCGCTGATCGCCCTCGATATCAAGAGCATCGTGTCAGACATGGGCCATGGTGTGACCGGGATTGCCCGCACCCGCACCGAAGCCGTTGCGCTTGGCAAACGCGAGCGCCCGGACCTGATACTGGCTGACATCCACCTTGCCGATGAGAGTTCGGGGGTGGATGCCGTGGCCGACCTGATGAATGACTACCCCGATATCCCCGTCATATTCATCACGGCTTATCCCGAACGACTGCTGACAGGCGAAAAGCCCGAACCGGCCTTTCTGATCACCAAGCCGTTTCAGGAAGAACAGGTGCGCTCGGCGGTGTCGCAGGCGATGTTCTTCGCCTCGACACAATCGCTAAGGGCCTGACACCGGCTTTGGAAGCACA
>SKRW01000329.1 GCA_007118295.1 Paracoccaceae bacterium
AGCAGATCAGCGGCACGGCCTGACCAAGCGGCCCAAGGTCCAGCACGACAGGGCCGGGGCCGGCGCTGTAGCCCTGCAACTGACGCGCGGCAAAGCCGGAATAGCTGGGGCCAAGCAGCGCTTCGACCAGCGGTATGTATTCGCCAAAGGGCACTAGGTGGTGCTTGTCATAGATCGCCTGCACCTGTGCGTCCGTGTCGATCAGCGCAAGGCTGTTGAAATAGCGCCCGTCCTCGACACGTTGCACCCCGAAGGCCGTGCGCGTGGCGGGACCGTGCTCGGCCATCGCATCGGCCATCATGATCAGCCCTTCGCCGGGAAATTCCAGCAGAAAGGGCACTGCGGTTTCGGGCCAGAGGATCAGGTCGGGGGCAGGGTCCGTGGGGGTGGCGGTCAGGTCCAGCAGGCGCGAGAAGAAGCGGTAGATATTTTCTTCGCGCCATTTTTCTGCCTGCGGGGCGTTGGGCTGGACCAGTCGCACCAGGCCCTCGCGGGCGGGCGGCAGGTCGGTCTGTGCTGCGCCCCAGAACCAGATCAGGGCAAGCCCGGTGGCCGAGGCAAGCGCGCCTGCGGCGCGCTTGCCCGGCCCGTGGCCGATGGCGGGTGCGAGGGCAGCAAGCAGTAGAGCCACGCTCAGCCCCCCGGCACCGGTCAGTGCGGCTAGCTGCATCATGGGCGTTCCGATCAGGCCATGCCCCAGCATGGCCCATGGAAAGCCTGTCAGCACCCAGCCACGCGCCAGTTCCATCAGGACCAGCAGCGCGACCAATGCGATCAGCCGCGTGCGACCGCTGGTCGCGCGGGCCGCCAGCCACCCGGCCAGCGCCCAGAAGATCGCCATGCCGACGGCCATCAGCACCAGCGCAAAGGGGGCCATCCAGCCGTGGGTTTCCGGTTCAATGAAGAAGGGTTCCACAATCCAGAACAAGGACGCGCCGAAATAGCCCGTTCCCGCCAGCCACATCCGGCCGCCCCAGGCGCGGGCATGGCCCGTGACCGGTAGTGCAGCAAGCAGCACGGCAAGCGCCCCGAGCGACAGCCACCACCACCCCAGCGGGGCCTGACCCGCCGCAGCCAGCACCCCAAGCCCGCCATATATCCCGCCCAGTCGCAGGCGCTTGCGCCACAGGGCTGAACGGGATGTGGACGGGTGATCTGTCAAGGCGGGCTATTGCGCTGCGTCGCGCAGGGCTTTGGGCAGATGCACGCGCAGGCGGTGAATGCGGCGTGGTTCGGCTTCGAGCACCTCGAATTCCAGACCCGAGGGGTGCTCGATCACCTCGCCGCGCACGGGCACCCGGCCCGAGAGCAGGAACACAAGGCCGCCCAGCGAGTCGATCTCTTCCTCTTCCTCGGGCTCTGTCAGGGCAAACCCCAGACTGGCTTCCAGTTCTTCCAGCGGCGTGCGGGCATCGACCAGCAATGTGGTATCGCTTTCGTACTGGATATTGACCTCATCCTCGGTGTCGTGTTCGTCCTCAATCTCGCCCACGACCTGTTCGAGCAGATCCTCGATCGTGACCAGCCCGTCCACCCCGCCATACTCATCGATGACCAGCGCGAAATGGGTCCGTTCTGCCTGCATCTTGCGCAGCAGAACGGCCAGCGGCATCGACGGGGGGACATACAGGATCGGGCGCAACAGGCTGACCAGGTCAATCTCGTGATGGCCGTTGAACCCGTAGCGCAGCGCGAGGTCTTTCAGCAGCAGCAATCCGAGGGGGGTGTCGAGGGTTTCCTCATAGACCGGAATGCGCGAATAACCGGACTCGCGAAAAGCCATGACAATATCTGCCAGCCCGGCCCCCTGCTCCACGGCCACGATCTCGGCCTTGGGGATGGCGACATCCTCGACCCGCAGATCCTGCAGGCGTGCCAGTCCCGGCAGGGTCTGACCCAGTGCGCGGGCCTTTGCGGGGCCGTCTTCGTCATCGGGGGTCAAGGCATCGAACAGTCGGCCAAACAGGCCGCGCGTTTCGGTCTCTCTGGAATCATCCTGCGCGCGTTGCGCTGCACTAGATCCGTCGGTTGTGTCGCCCATTGGTCCTTTCCGGGGGTTGCTACGGCTTTGTGGCCGCTTATCCATATGGGTCCGCGATCCCAAGCTGTTCAAGTATGCGGGTTTCAGTTTCTTCCATCAACGCGGCATCTTTGTCACGGATATGGTCATAACCCAGCAGATGCAGCACCGAATGAACGATCAGATGGGTCAGGTGTGCCTCGGGCGGTTTGCCCTGCTCGGTGGCCTCGCGCAGGCAGGTGTCATGGGCCAGCGCGATATTGCCCAGCGATTCCGGGTCTTGCTGGTCAGCTTCGGGCGGTGGTTCCGGGTGTGCGCCGTCCGTTTCCGCGCCCAAATCCCATTCTGGCCAACTCAGCACATTCGTGGGCTGTGGCTTGCCCCGGAAATCGGCATTCAGCGCCGCGATGCGGGCATCGTCACAGGCCAGCAGGACAATCTCGTATCCCTGCCAGGCGTGGCCCAGATGCGCAAGTGTCGCGCGGGCAGCGGTCTGCGCAAGGGTGTCGAGCATGTCCCCGTCCCAGCGCGCATCCTCGATCACCAGCGCGACAAGCGGCTCAGGCACTGGTGGTTTCGTCCTTTTCATAAGCCTTGATGATGCGCGCGACCAGCGCGTGACGCACCACATCATCCGAGGTGAAGTAGCTGAAACTGATCCCCTCGATCCCGTCCAGAATTCGCTCGGCGGCCCGCAGCCCCGATTGCACCCCACGCGGCAGATCGACCTGAGAGCGGTCGCCGGTGATAACCATGCGCGACCCTTCGCCCAGACGGGTCAGGAACATCTTCATCTGCATCTCGGTCGCGTTCTGCGCCTCGTCCAGCACGATAAAGGCGTTGGACAACGTGCGCCCGCGCATGAAGGCCAGCGGTGCAATCTCGATGCGGCGTTCCTCCATCAGCTTTTGCAACTGCTTGCCGGGCAGAAAATCGTTCAGCGCATCATAGAGCGGCTGCATGTAGGGATCGACTTTTTCCTTCATGTCGCCGGGCAGAAAGCCCAGCCGCTCGCCCGCCTCGACAGCGGGGCGCGACAGGATGATCTTGTCCACCAGACCGTCCGCGAACATCTGCACCGCCACGGCAACGGCGATGTAGGTCTTGCCTGTCCCCGCCGGGCCGATGCCGAAATTCAACTCGCTGTTCAGCAACGCGCGCGTGTAATCCTGCTGCGCCTTGGTGCGGGGCGCAATCATCTTCTTGCGGGTGCGGATTTCCATTTGCCCGGTGCGGAACATCTCAAGCTGCCCCTCGGGGCCTTCGCGCGTGGCGGGGGTGCTGCCCAGCCGGATCAGGGCCGCGATGTCGCCCTGTTCGATGTGCCGCCCTTCTTCGAGCGACTGATACAGCGCCTCAAGGATGCGGACGACTTGCGCGCGCGCTTCTTCGGGTCCGATGATGTCCAGCAGGTTGCCACGCCGGATGATCTGCACGCCCAGATGGCTTTCCAGATGGGTCAGGTTGCGGTCATATTCTCCGCACAGATCGACCAGCAACCGGTTATCCGAAAATTCCAGATGCGACATCGCTGGTCCGGTGTCGGGCGACGGGGGGGTCAAGGCGCTGATGCCCAAGCAATTCTCCCATAAAGGCCACGATAGGGGCCGTGAGTCGATATCGTCATGCTGCCAAGCGCCTTGCCTTCGCGCAAGGGCTGTTTTCCGGGGTGCGGCTGAAACCCGCCAGATTCAGATGTTTGTCGCGAAACTGACACAATATCTGGCGGGGCGCAGGTCACTCGGCCAGAACCCCGCCCAGCGAATTTGGCCCGCTATGCGTGATCCGCACCCGCGCGATCTGGCCGATCTCTATGCGCGGATCGGTGACATGAACGGCATGCAGATAGTCGGATTTGCCCATCATCTGCCCCGGCAAGCGCCCCGGTTTCTCGAACAGGACCGCCACCTCGCGCCCGACCATCGCCGCCTGCACCTCGCGCTGCTGTTGCGTCAACAGGGCCTGCAAGCGGTGCAGACGGTCCGAGGCGACCTCATCGGGCACAGTCGCGCGTTCTGCCGCAGGGGTGCCGGGGCGGGGTGAGTATTTGAAGCTGAACGCCTGACCATAGCCAACTGCGCGCACCAGTTCCATTGTGTCGTCGAAATCGGCATCACTCTCGCCGGGAAAGCCCACGATGAAATCACCTGACAGCAGCAGGTCAGGCCGCGCCGCGCGCAGGCGCTCGATCAGGCGCAGATATGCATCTGCCGTGTGCTTCCGGTTCATCGCCCTGAGGATGCGATCACTGCCCGATTGCACCGGCAGGTGCAGATAGGGCATCAGCTTGGGCTCATCCCCATGCGCGGCGATCAGATCATCATCCATGTCATTGGGGTGCGATGTGGTGAAGCGAATCCGCTCCAGCCTGTCGATCCGCGCCAAGTGGCGGATCAGTCGCGCCAGTGTCCAGGTGCCGCCATCCCCTTCGCCATGATAGGCGTTCACATTCTGGCCCAGAAGCGTGATCTCGCGCACGCCGCGTGCCACAAGGTCGCGCGCCTCGGTCATCACGCGCGCCACCGGGCGCGAGACTTCGGCCCCGCGCGTGTAGGGCACGACGCAAAAGGCGCAGAACTTGTCGCAGCCTTCCTGAACTGTCAGAAACGCCGCCGGGGCGCGCCGTGTGTGCAGGCCCTTGGGCAGGTGGTCAAACTTGTCTTCTTCGGGGAATTCGGTGTCCACGGCGCGCCCGCCCGCGCGCACCGCCGCCTCCATCGCGGGCAGGCGATGATAGGTCTGCGGGCCGACCACCAGATCGACCGCGGGCTGCCGGCGCATGATCTCTTCGCCTTCGGCCTGAGCAACACAGCCTGCAACCCCGATCTTCAGGTCTGGATTGGTCAGTTTGAGCGGTTTCAGGCGGCCCAGTTCGGAATAGACCTTTTCTGCCGCCTTCTCGCGGATGTGGCAGGTGTTCAGCAGGATCATGTCGGCCTGATCCGGCGCATCGGTCATGACATAGCCCGACGCACCTAGCGCTTCGGCCATGCGCTCGCTGTCATAGACATTCATCTGACAGCCATAGGTCTTGATATAAAGCTTCTTGGCCTCGGTCATGGGACACTCGCCTGCGGCTTGGGGTTCGCGCTCACATAACCGCGCTTTGGCTTTGGGGCAAGGTAAGGGCCGCGCGAATGGGCAGATGATCCGACGCCTTGCGCGCAAGCGTACTGTCATGCGCCCGCAGATCGCCAATCTCGGCCCTGCGACATCCGATGATCCGGTCCAGCGGCAGCACCGGCATCTGCGCAGGAAAACTGGCGATTGTCTGGGCCGACCGCTTGACCGCGCGCAATTCGCGTCGCAGGGGCATCAGCGAACACCCCGCCCCCAGCCGCCATTCGTTGAAGTCGCCCATGACAAGGGTGGGGCGGCCATCGCCCGCCTCGATCTCTTGTGACAGGAACCGCGCCTGTAACAGTCGCGACTGATGCAGCAGCCCAAGATGTGCGGCAATCACGCGCAAGGGCTGGCCTGCAATGCGGATATCTGCCACGATGGCACCGCGCGGCTCCAGCCCCGGCAGGGTGACGGCGCGGGCCTGTTCAACCTCTGCCCCGCGCAACAGCAACAGGTTTCCATGCCAGCCATGCGCCCGCGTGCCCAAACGGTCGGTCAGCGCCACCGGAACAAGCCCGGTGCGGCTGTGCAGGATGTCAGGGTCCAGAACGCCGCGCCGGTCACCAAATCGACGATCCACTTCCTGCAGGGCGACGATGTCGGCCCCCAATTCGCCGATCACCTGCACAGTCCGGGCAGGGTCACGCCGCATGTCTGTTCCGACGGCCTTGTGAATGTTGTAGGAACTGACGATCAGATTGGACATGGGCCCCGGTGTTTGTGCGATTTGACTCAATATGAGGCGCGCAAGGGCGTTACACAATAAGGTCTTTGCTTCACAGAAACGTCAAGGGGTGCAGATGCCACAGAATGAGGCGATCGACGCGCTGGTTATTGGTGCCGGACCGGCTGGCCTGATGGCTGCCGAAGCGATGGCGCGTGCGGGGCGCGATGTGGTGGTTTGCGACGCGAAGCCGTCACCTGCGCGCAAGTTCCTCATGGCGGGAAAATCCGGGCTGAACCTGCTGAACGCCGCCCCGACAGAGGATCAGATCGCGACCTATGCCGAGGCCGCCGACTGGCTGGCCCCGATGCTGCGCGCCTTTGGGCCAGACCAGATTCGCGACTGGGCCGAAGGGTTGGGGCAACCGCTGTTCACGGGCTCGTCCGGGCGCATCTTTCCGCGCGCGATGAAAGCCTCGCCCCTGTTGCGCGCGTGGCTCGCGCGGCTGGACGGGCTGGGGGTCGAATTGCGACGCAACTGGCGCTGGCAGGGCGGTGCGTTCGACTTTGTCACGCCCGAGGGGCCGCGCCAGCTAGTCCCGCGCGTGACGGTTCTTGCCCTTGGGGGCGCAAGCTGGGCGCGGCTGGGCTCGGACGGCGCATGGGCGGCACACGTCGCCGCGCGCGGTATCCCGCTGGCACCGTTTCAACCCGCCAATATGGGGTTTCGGGTGAACTGGTCTGCACATATGACGCCCCATTTCGGCGCGCCGATCAAGGGCACCTGCCTGACAGCGGGTGCGCAATCGCTTCGCGCCGAATTCACCTTGTCGGCGCGCGGGGTCGAGGGGGGTGGCATTTATGCGCTGTCGCGCGCCCTGCGTGAGGGCGCACCCCTTGTGCTTGACCTGTTCCCCGATCTGGATTTGCAGACTCTTGTCAGCCGCCTTGCGGGCCAGCCGCAGAAGCTCTCGCAGAAAAACCGCCTGCGCCGTGCGCTGGGGTTGCAGGGCGCGCGGCTGGCGCTGTTGCTGGAGTGCGCACACCCGCTGCCTGCCAACGCGCGCGCCCTTGGCCATCTGCTCAAGGCCGTGCCTGTGCCCCTGACCGGCCCGCGCCCGATGGACGAGGCCATCTCGACCGCAGGTGGCATCGTCCGGGCTGGACTCGACGACTCACTGATGCTGCGCGACTGGCCCGGTGTTTTCGCTGCGGGCGAGATGCTGGATTGGGACGCGCCGACTGGCGGCTACCTGCTGACCGCCTGTCTGGCCACCGGGCATTGGGCCGGAAATCACGCGGCCCGCATCTGACTTCATCTTGCCAGAAATACTCATTTTCCCGGCAGGCCGTCAGGCGGGACGCAGGTTCAGCGCGCGTTCCTGAACCGGCAGATGCACGATGGCCGAAAACAGCCCCACGCCGACGCCGACCCACCAGACCAGCGTATAGTCGCCATGCAGATCATACAGCGCGCCCCCCAGCCAGACACCCAGAAAACTGCCAAGCTGGTGACTGAAGAACACGATCCCGTACAGCGTGCCCATATACCGCAGCCCGTAAATATGCGCGATCAGCCCTGATGTCAGCGGCACGGTCGCAAGCCACAGCGCCCCCATGACCAGCGAAAACAGCAGCACCGACCCCGGCGTGATGGGCGACAGGATGAAAGCGGCCGCCACAACCGTGCGCGCCATATAGATCGAGGCCAGCAGGTATTTCTTGGAATACCGCTTGCCCAGCCAGGCGGCTGCGATCGTGCCCGCGATATTCGCCAGCCCGATCAGCGAGATGGCGACCGCCCCCAGCGCCGAAGTCGTGGTGATGCCGAAGGCGGCCAGCATCCCGTCAGGCGCGATGGGGCCGCACATCTCGGTCACCATCGCCGGGAAATGGGCGGTCACGAATGCCAGTTGGTAGCCACAGGAAAAGAAGCCCAGAAAGATCAGGGTAAAGCTGGGGTCGCGAAACGCCTGTTGCAGCGCCGCGCCCATGCTCTGCTCCAGTTCGGCGCGGCTGGCCGGCGCGGGGCTGCGCATCATCGGCAGGGCAAACAGTGTCAGCAGGATCGTGCCTGCAAACAGGATGAACACCATCTGCCAAGAATAGAAGGCCAGCAGCAATTCGGCCACGGGCGCGCCGAAGACCTGTCCCGCGCTGCCGGCTGCCGTGGCGATCCCCAGCGCGAGGCTGCGGTTCTCGTCAGACGCGGCACGCCCCACCACCGCGAGGATCACGCCAAAGCCCGTCCCTGCGATGCCGAAACCTACAAGGATCTCCAGCAATTGATGCGCGCCCGGCGTTACGGCAAACGAAGACAGCACCAGCCCCAGCGCATAGACCAGCGCGCCCAGAATGATCGCGCGGCGGTCACCGAACCGCTCGGCAATCGCGCCGAAAATCGGCTGCCCGATTCCCCATGCGAGGTTCTGGATCGCAATGGCCAGCGAGAATTCGGCCCGCAGCCAGCCAAATTCCTCGGCGATGGGGATCTGGAACACACCGAAACTGGCGCGAATCGCAAAGCTGATCATGATGATGATACAGCCCCCGATCAGGACCGGGGTCATCAAGGGCGCGCGCGCAGCAGCGGTCATGGTGATTGTCTCATGCTGTCAGAACTGCCGCAATATAAGCCCCGGCCATGGATGAATGTCCAGTCTGCGCGCGCAGTGCAGGGCCGGCATGGCGCAATGGTGGGCGGGACATGACTTCTAAGCTGGCGCGAATCGTCCTTTTATGTCAGATAACTAACCTTGTTGTCGGTAAAACTGACGGATGTTTCGCGACAAGGGATGTCTGGGAAAGGGGTGCATTTGTGTTTCTGGTGAAGGTCGGCGTGGTCGTGCCGGGCAGTGCTGGTGTGGCAGGTTTCCCTGCAGCCGATGCTGCAAGTCTGTGTGCCTGCGCCGGTCATGCCCCTCTCTTGCGGGGCGTCGCATGAAACCCACACTCGTCCGCGCCAAAGCCGCCGAACCAGCGCCCCCGGCACCTGATCTGTATGCAACGATCAGTCGGGTTTATGATGTCGCACTCGATCCGTCGCGGCTGGAACATCTGCTGGATCATTGGGAAACGGCGCTTGCGCCCCTGCGCGGCGAGGTCAGTCTGAATACACCGCTACTACTGGACGATGCCGAGATTCGCGCGCATTTTGCCCGCGCCAGTGCGTTTCTGGACCGGTTGGAGCAGGAAAGCGAGGCACAGGTTGACAGCCTTGATGCCCTGCTGGCACCGCTTGGCAAGACCGCCGGGCTGCTATTTGGCCCCGGCGGCGTGGTGCTTGCGGCCAATGCTGCCGCGCTGGCCGGGCTGGGCGTGCAGGTGGGCGACCGGGCGCAGCAATTGCCCGTCCCGGATGAAGATGCCAGCGCCATGCTTGAATGTGTCACCGGGCTGCTATCGCCCTTCGGGCGCAGTACGGCGCTGCTGAGGTTGCAGAGCCTGCGCGACGGGCAGGTGCTGGTGCTGCGCCTGCAACGCTGTCAGGGGCCGGACGGCACCCCGCTGGTTCTGGCGGCGACCAGTTTGCTGCACTGGCCCGACGGGTTTGACGCGTTGCTGCGTGAGGCGTTCGATCTGACGGGCGCGGAAACTGATATCATCGCGGCCATGGTTCAAGGCCAGTCGTTGACCGAAATCGCCGAAAACCGCGGGCGTTCACTCAACACGGTGCGCGCGCAGTTGCGCGCCATCCTGATGAAGACCGAGACACATTCGCAGGTGGAACTCTTGCGCCTTGTGCTGTCGATGATGGACATGGTGGAACTGACCGAACGCGCCGATCCGGGGCCGCGTCAGGTCTCGCGCGGGGTGGGCGGGCTGCCCGAACGCCCGTATCTGTCGATCACGACGCTGGACGGGCGCAGGTTGGATTACCTGATCCTGGGTGATCCTGCCGGAGCGCCGGTGCTGTATATGCCCACCGATTATGCCTTTCTGCGCTGGCCCGCCCCGATGGAGGCCGAAGCGGCCGCGCGGGGCATGCGGGTGATCGTGCCCGTGCGCGCGGGCTACGGGTATTCCGACCCGTTACCGCAGCGGCAGGATTTCGACGCGGCCCTGGTGCGCGATGTGCTGCAAATCCTTGATGCCCAGCAGGTCGCCCGCTGCCCTATCGTCAGTTTCGGCTGTGACAGCTTCTATGCGATCCAGATTGCGCGTGCAGCACCCGGCCGCATCACGGCGATCATCGCCTGCGCCGGAATGCTACCGATGACCCGGCGCGAGCAGATCGAGCGCATGGAAAAATGGTATCGCTTCATCATCGCGGGCGCGCGCTACACGCCGCATTTGCTGCCTTTCATGGTCAAGGCGGGGTTCGCGCTGGCGCGCAAGATTGGCAAGCGCGGGTTCATCCATGCGATTCATGGCAATTGCGAGGCCGATCTGCGCACATTCGAGCAGACCGAAGTCTTTGATGCCATGGTCATCGGGTCCGAGGCCGCACTGACCGACACCTTCTCGGCGCATGAGGCGTTTTCACGTCAGGTGCTGGGGCGGCAGAACACGGACTGGTCTGAAGATGTGGCGCAACTAAAGGGGCAATTGCCGATCATCTACCTGAATGGTGCGCATGATCCTCAAGTTCCGCTGGCTACGCTGCGCGAGTTCCAGCAGGCGCATGACTGGATCGAGTTCTGCGTATATCCGGACTGCGGACAACTGGTGTTGTTTGCCAAATGGCGCGATGTGCTGGGTTTGCTGACGCGTTTCCTGCGTTGACGCGCGCGTATAGCCCATATGGGTTATGACGCCGCGCAAACGACTCGTTAAACAGATTATATTGTGACGGATTGGGGAATCTGCGCCTCTGGACCTGCTCGTTGCGAGACTGGTCCCTGGTTGCACACATCAGTGAGGGCAGGCGACGCGATCGACATTTGCGACCACCAGAAAGACCTTTTACCGGTCACCTTTTGATATGTGCTGAGAAACGGCCACTGGCATCTTCAAGACTATTCCGTCTTTCAGCACCTGAACCTTTTTAGAATGCAGACGCCTCTGTTCCTTGTGAACAGGGGCGTTTTTTTATGTGCTGGCTGCTGTCAGGCCACCAGAGTTTCAGCCTGCTTGAGGTCTACACTGACCAACTGGCTGACACCACGTTCCGCCATCGTCACACCGAACAGCCGGTCCATGCGGGCCATGGTGATCGCGTTATGCGTGATGATGAGGTAGCGCGTCTGCCCCCGCCGGGTCATCTCATCCAGCAGGTCACAAAACCGCGCCACATTGGCGTCGTCCAGCGGCGCATCCACTTCGTCCAGCACGCAGATGGGTGCGGGGTTGGCCAGAAACACGGCGAATATCAGCGCCAGTGCCGTCAGCGTCTGTTCGCCCCCGGACAACAGCGAAAGCGTTGACAGTTTCTTGCCCGGTGGCTGGCACATGATTTCCAGCCCGGCATCCAGCGGATCGTCGCTTTCCACCAGCACCAACCGCGCTTCGCCCCCGGCGAAGAGATGCGTGAACAGCGTCGTGAAATTGGCATTCACCTTGTCAAAGGCCACCAGCAGACGTTCGCGCCCTTCGCGGTTCAGGGCCTGAATACCCCCGCGCAGCTTGCTGATGGCGGCCTCCAGATCGGCCTTTTCCTGCACCAGCATGTCATGCTCGGCCTGCACCTCGCGGGCGTCTTCTTCGGCGCGCAGGTTGACTGCCCCCAAGGCATCGCGCGCGCGGCGCAGGCGCAACAGTTCCTCGTCCAGTGCCGACACGTCGGGCATCGTTTCGGGGTCGGCGTCGAGTTGCGCGAGAAGGGCGTCTGGCGTGCAGTCCATCTCGTCTTCGATGCGCTCGGCGGCGACTGCGACAGCCTCGCGCGCAGCGTCGCGGCGGGCTTCGAGCCGGGCGCGCGCCTCGCGCGCCTCGGAGGCCATGCGTTCGGCCTGACGTTCGGCTTCGGCGGCGTCGCGCGCGGCATGTTCGGCCTGTGCGACGGC
>SKRW01000119.1 GCA_007118295.1 Paracoccaceae bacterium
ATGGATTTCTGCAGATGGGTGCTGGCGGTCTTGTGCGCGCCGATATGCAGGATGCAGCGCGCGGGACTGGCAGGGGCAGAGGGACTCGAACCCACGACCCTCGGTTTTGGAGACCGATGCTCTACCAACTGAGCTATACCCCTAAGTCCGTGCGCGCAGGCTTAGGTCAGGCGGCATGCAAGATCAAGAGGGAAATCTGCCCGCCTGCGCAATCGCGCATGTAACCCTCGCCAATGCCATTACTGGGACATCACTGGCCTCGCGGGTGTGGGCGCGCGCCCCGTAGTGTGGGTGATTCACCCACACAGCCCGACATCACAGCACTGCTCAGCGCGATGCGACCGCGCGCGCGGCAGCTTCCAGCGCGTCCAGATCCGCATTGCAGATTGCCACCTCATGCGCGACGATCTGCGCGATCGGCCAGTCCCACCAGCAGATTGCCTCCAGCCGCGCCACCACTTCGGGCGCAAAACGCGCGCGCACTGGGCGTGCCGGGTTGCCTGCCACGACCGTATAGGGCGCGACCGCGCCTGCCACCACGGCCCCCGCCCCCACGATCACCCCATTGCCCAACGTTGCACCGGGCAGGACACGCGCCCCCTGCCCGATCCAGACATCATTGCCGATCACAGTATCCGGCCCCGGCCCCGGCAACGATGCCGCCCCTTCGAATCGACGGTGGAACACGGCGAAGGGATAGGTCGAAAACCCGTCCAGTCGGTGATTGGCTGATGCCGTGATGAACCGCACCCCGTCGGCAATCTGGCAGAATCGTCCGATCACCAACCGTTCGGGCGAAAACGGATAGAGATAGGGCGCAAGCTCTGCCGCCCAATCCTCGGGTGGTTTCTCGGAACTGGCATAGGTATACGCCCCAACCTGCCAGCGAGGATGGTCGATCACGGCGCGCAGAAAGACCGTGCCGACATGCGGCGTACCATCTGCCAGCGGGATCGGGTGCTGACGGTCCGTGGATGGAAAATCAGTCGGCATGACAATACCTTTCCTGCGAACTCTTAGCCTTCCTCCAGCAGAAAGCCCCCCGATTGCCGCGCCCAGAGCCGCGCATAAAGCCCGCCCCTCGCCAGCAGATCGGCATGGCTGCCCTGCTCGATGATGCACCCCTGATCCATGATCACCAGCCGGTCCATCGCCGCGATGGTGGACAGGCGGTGCGCAATCGCGATCACGGTCTTGCCTTCCATCAGCCGGGTCAGTTGCGCCTGAATGGCCGCCTCGACCTCGGAATCCAGTGCCGAGGTTGCCTCGTCCAGGATCAGGATCGGCGCATCCTTCAGCGCCACCCGCGCAATCGCGATCCGCTGGCGCTGCCCGCCCGAGAGCTTGACACCCCGCTCGCCCACATGCGCGTCCAGCCCCCGTCGGCCCTTGGCATCGACCAGATCCTGAATGAACTCGCGCGCTTCGGCCAGATCGGTCGCGGCCCAGATCTGGTCTTCGGTCGCGTCGGGGCGCCCGTAAGCGATATTGTCGCGCACGGACCGGTGCAGCAGCGCCGTGTCCTGTGTCACCATGCCAATCGCCGCGCGCAGGCTGTCCTGCGTGACATGGGCGATATCCTGCCCGTCGATGGTGATGCGGCCACGGTCCAGATCGTAAAACCGCAGCAGCAGGTTCACCAGCGTCGATTTCCCCGCCCCGGACCGACCGACCAGACCCACCTTTTCACCCGGTGCTATATCGAGGCTCAGGTCATCCAGAACAGCGGGCTTTCTGGCACCCCCACCATCATAGCGAAAGGTCACGGCCTCGAAGCGCACGCGCCCCTTGCGGGCCTGCAACGGCACCGCACCCGGTGCATCGTTGATCACGCGCGGCTGTGACAGCGTGCTCACCCCGTCGCGCACGGTTCCGATATTCTCGAACAGTTGCGCGAATTCCCACATGATCCAGTGCGACATGTTGCCCAGCCGCAGCGCCAGCGGGATCGCCACGGCCAGCGCGCCCAGATCGATCCGGCCCTGCAACCACAGCCACAACCCCAGCCCTGTGACAGCGGCTGTCAGCACGGCATTGATCGCGTTCACGCCCACATCCTGCAGCGCGACCAGTCGCATCTGGCGGTAGACCGTCTGCAGGAACCCGTCCAGACCCTCGCGGGCATAGGCCTCCTCGCGCGAGGAATGGCTGAACAGCTTGACCGTCGCGATATTGGTATAGCTGTCCACCATCCGCCCGGTCATCATGGCGCGCGCGTCGGCCTGTTCCTGCGACACCCGCCCCAGACGCGGCACGATGGCCCATAAAAGCGCGCCATAGGCCACCGACCACAGCAGAAACGGCACCGCCAGCCAGCCATCCTGCGTGGCTGCCAGCCACAGCGTCCCAAGGAAATAGGCCAGGATATAGACTGCGACATCCATCAGTTTCATGACGACTTCGCGCACGGACAGGGCCGTCTGCATCAGCCGGGTCGAGATGCGACCTGCGAACTCATCCTGAAAATAGCCCATCGACTGGCCCAGCAGCCAACGATGCGCCTGCCAGCGGATACGCTGCGGGAAATTGCCCATGATCGCCTGATACATGACCAGCGCGCCCATCATCGACAGGACCGGCAGCGCGATCAGTTGCAGCCCCGCCATGCCGAACAGCCGCCCCGCTTCCTCGGCCAGAAACCGGTCAGGGCCAAGTTCGGTCATCCGGTTCACCAGCGTGCCCAGATAGCCGATCAGGATGATCTCGATGATGGCAATGACCGCCGAGAGGCCCGACATCGCGAAAAGCCACGGCAAAACCGGGCGCGCGAAATGCATCGTGAAGCCCAGAAGCGTAGCAGGCGGTCGCGTGGGGGCCTCTGGTGGATAGGCCTCGATACGCGTTTCAAAATAGGAAAACAGGTTATTCATCGTACCTTGATCCATAAGATTAGGGGCGTGCAGCCTGCACGCCCCTGAAAAGATCAAGGCGTAAAGGCTTGATTATTCGATGATCTTCGACACCACGCCGGCGCCGACAGTGCGGCCGCCTTCGCGGATGGCGAAGCGCAGTTTCTCTTCCATCGCGATGGGCGCGATCAACTCGACCGTGAATTTCAGGTTGTCACCCGGCATCACCATCTCGGTGCCTTCGGGCAGCTGAACCGTGCCGGTCACGTCGGTCGTGCGGAAGTAGAATTGCGGGCGGTAA
>SKRW01000324.1 GCA_007118295.1 Paracoccaceae bacterium
CAGAACACCCATCTTGACTTCATCGGCCAGCGCCATGCCTGCCGAAAATGCCAGCGCAGTGCTGGCCATAAGCAACTTCTTCATCTGGTATCTCCCAAGGTTTTGTTATCGTTCAACTGCCCGCCGGGGCGAACAGGCGTGGTGATATTGTTTCACCCTGACATCATGCCTAGCATGGTGTTCTGGCCTAGAAAAGATGTTTCAAACGCGTTTGCAAAGCATGCTCTGCCGCTGGCACGGATGTCATGGTTCGTGACGGCAGGTGCTATGCAGCCTTTGGTTGCGCAGCGTTCCTATTCCAGCTCGATCGTGCCGGGGGGCTTCGAGGTGCAGTCATAGAACACCCGGTTGATGCCGCGCACCTCGTTGATGATCCGCGTGGCCGTCTCGCCCAGAAAGTCATGTGTGAACGGGTAGTAATCGGCGGTCATGCCATCCACGCTGGTGACCGCGCGCAGCGCCAGCGCGAAATCGTAGGTGCGCCCGTCACCCATCACGCCCACGGTGCGCATGGGCAGGATGGCGGCAAAAGCCTGCCAGATGTCATCATACAGCCCGTGTTTGCGAATCTGGTCGATATACACGGCATCGGCGCGGCGCAGGATGTCCAGCTTTTCGCGCGTGATCTCGCCGGGGCAGCGGATCGCAAGGCCGGGGCCGGGAAAGGGGTGGCGACCGATGAACCGCTCGGGCAGGCCCAGCTCGCGGCCCAGTGCGCGCACCTCGTCCTTGAACAGTTCGCGCAGCGGTTCGACCAGTTTCAGGCCCATCTTCTCGGGCAACCCGCCGACATTGTGGTGCGATTTGATCGTGACAGACGGCCCGCCTGAAAAGCTGACGCTTTCGATCACATCGGGATAGAGTGTGCCCTGCGCCAGAAACTCTGCCCCATCGATTCCGCCTGCATATTTCTGAAAGACATCGATGAACAATCTGCCAATGATCTTGCGCTTTGTTTCCGGATCGGAAACGCCATCCAACTCGCCCAAAAACAGGTCAACTTCATCGGCATGGATCAGCGGTATGTTGTAGTGATCGCGGAACATGGTCACGACCTCGTCGGCCTCGTTCAGGCGCAAAAGCCCGTGGTCCACGAAGACACAGGTCAACTGGTCGCCGATTGCCTCGTGAATCAGGACTGCCGCGACCGACGAATCAACTCCGCCTGACAGGCCGCAGATCACCTTGCGGTTGCCCACTTGCGCACGGATCTTGGCAATCGCCTCGTCCTTGAACGCGGCCATGGTCCAGTCGCCGGTGAACCCCGCGAGTTTGACGAAATTCTCATACAGGCGCGCGCCGCGCGGGGTGTGGTGCACTTCGGGGTGGAATTGCACAGCGTAGAACTGGCGCGCGACATCGGCGGTAATGGCAAAGGGGGCACCGGGCGAGGTGCCATAGACCTCGAAGCCGGGGGCGAGGCGGCTGACATGGTCACCATGGCTCATCCAGACCTGTTCGGGGCCTGCCTCAAACCATCCGTCCAGCAAGGGCAAAGGTGTGGTTGGCGTGACTTTCGCACGTCCGAATTCGGACGTTCCTTCGCCCGACACGACCAGTCCGCCCAATTCCTGCATCATCACCTGCTGACCATAGCAGATGCCGAGGATCGGCACCCCCAAAGTGAACACAGATGCGGGCGGGCGGGGCGAGCCTTCGCGCGTTACAGAATCCGGACCACCCGAGAAGATGATCGCGCGCGGCGCGAATTCAGCGAGGAAGGCATCGGTCACCTTCTGATAGGGGTGAATCTCGCAATAGATGTTCAACTCGCGCAGGCGCCGCGCAATCAGTTGCGTGACCTGAGAGCCGAAATCGATGATCAGAAGGCGTTGATGCTGGGTCATGGGCGTTCGCTTATGCCAAGGTTGCGCGCCTCGCAAGGGGTCAGGCACCCTGCGACAGGATTTGCAGATCGGCGACATTGGTGCCGGTGGCCCCCGTCACCAGCAGATCGCCCGCAAGGTGCAGCGCGTGATAGCTGTCATTGTTTTCCAGAAGCGCCTCGGGGTTCGCGCCTGCGGCGCGGATACGGCCCGCAGTCCGCCCGTCCACAATGCCCCCTGCGGCGTCGGTCGGCCCGTCGCGGCCATCAGTGCCGCCCGATAGAAACCGCCAGCCAGCGACACCGTCAAGCGCCAGTGCCACGCGCAAGGCAAGCTCCTGATTTCGCCCGCCCTTGCCTGTGCCGCGCAAGGTCACTGTGGTTTCCCCGCCAAAGAGCGCGAGGCGCGGCGTTCCTGCGTGCACCATCGCAATGATCTTGGCGGCGGCTTCGGCGACATCGCCGGTCAACGGCTCAGCGATCAGCGTCGCGTCGGGTGCGGCGTGGCCCATCGCTTCGAGTGACAGGCGGTTTGCGCCAATCAGGTGATTCTGTGCCAGATGGCGGGGCGCTTGGCCTTCGGCCCGGTTCAGCGCGGCGCGCGCGGCAGGTGGAAGCTGGTCCCAGAGGTCCTGACCTTTCAGCATCTCGACAACCTCTGCGCGGGGCAAAAGCGGCGCAGCGGCTGGCCCCGATGCAATCGCGCGCAGGTCGTCGCCGATCACATCGGACAGGATGAGCGCCGTCACCCGTCCGGGTGCTGCGCGACGCAACAGCCCGCCGCCCTTCAACTCTGACAGATGCTGGCGCACGGCGTTCATGGCCACGATATCCAGCCCTGCGCCCAGAAGCAGGCGGCTGACCTCGGCCTTGTCCGCAAGCGTCAGGCCCGGCACCGGGGCAGGCAGCAAGGCCGAACCGCCACCGGAAATCAGCACCAGCAGATTATCCTGTTCCCGAATTTCGGACAGCAGGGCCAGAACGGACTTTCCGGCCCGCAGGCCGTTCTCGTCTGGCACCGGATGGCCTGCGGCAATCACCTCTGCCCCGGCAATCGGACGGGCGTTCTCATAATTCGTGACGACAAGCGTTCTGGCAGGGGCGGGCAGGGTGCCAAGGGCAGCTTCGGCCATGGCGCAGGCGGCCTTGCCCAGCGCGATCACGAAAAGCCTGCCGTCTGGAGCCAGTCGCGTGTCTGGATGCCCGAGAGCATCCACAACGGCTGCGCGCGGGTCTGCGGCGCGCAATCCTTCGTCAAACAGGGCGCGCATCTGGTCACGGGTCAGGGGCATGGG
>SKRW01000181.1 GCA_007118295.1 Paracoccaceae bacterium
GACTGGCTTTGACCTGCGAGCAGCGGCAAGAGCAGGAGCGCGGCAAAGAAACTGACCAGCGCACCTACCGCCACCCCGCGTGATACGGGCATCATGACCTGCCCGCTGACAGGTGTACCGGTTCCACGCCCGAGGGCGAGGCCCGCAATCCCGCCCAGAAGGATCGCGCCGACCATCCCAAAAGCACCGGGCACAATGGCCAGCACGACCACCGCCCCCACCGCAATGGCCGCGCGTTCGCGGTCAGGGCACAGGGTCTTCGACATGCCCCAGACCGCCTGTGCGATGATCGCGACGGCGACAATCTTCAGCCCGTTCAACGCGCCCGTTCCCACAGGCCCGGCAATGCTGGCCGCGCTCATCGCAAAGACCAGCAGGATCAGCGCGGATGGCAGTGTAAAGGCCACAAAAGCCGCCAGCGCCCCCAACCAGCCTGCGCGCATCATTCCCAAAGCAAAGCCAACTTGCGATGATGCAGGACCGGGCAGAAACTGGCACAGTGCCACCAGATCGGCATAGGCGCGGTCATCCAGCCAGCGCCGCCGCGTCACCAGTTCATCCCGGAAATAGCCCAGATGCGCGATGGGGCCGCCGAAACTGGTCAGCCCCAGCTTGAAGAACGCGACAAAAACCTCGCCCGCTGTGCCTTGCGCCGGTTGCGTTTCGCCTGCGTCAGTCTTGTCTGTCATTCTGTCCCCGCTTCGCCTTTGAGTTCGCGCAATCGCACACGCGCCACTGCCAGCCCATCGCGCCCTTTTTGCGTGATCGTGTAAAACTTGCGCGACGTCCGCCCGTCGCGTTCGGACTGACTGGTCAGGTAGCCGTCCCGTTCCATGTTTGACAACATGGGATACAACGTGCCGGGCGACAGGCGGTAGCCGTGCTGTGCCAGTTCATCAATCATCCACTGGCCATAGATCGGGTGTTCCGCGGCATGGTGCAGGATGTGCAACCGGACCAGCCCTGACAGCAGATCATGATGCTCCATGCGATCAGTCACGCTTCACCTATGTCATTCGTTATCGAAATTCGATAAATCATGCTTCACCCGATGGGTCAACGCCGCAGCAATTGGAAAGCTCTGCATATGCAAATCGCTGTGCCATAGCCCCCGATTTTCCCGGTCGCGAGTCTGGACCAGCCCGGGATCCCGGATGGCACGCGCAACGTCACTCATTGCAACCGTGGATGCGCGGATCGCGCGGCTGATCAAACCTGCCCGGTTCGGCAGCCTGACGAAACAGTGGCTGTCGCGTATCGTCCACAGGGGCGCAGCTTCGACGCAATAGCCCTTACCCACGGATCGGTGACGCGTCAGACCTTCATTCTTTCCGACTTTGGGTCATAGAGCGGCCTGATGCTGACCTGTGCCTTTACCTTGCTGCCCATCACGTCAATCTCATAACCCGACGCAAGCATATCGCTGGCCTTTTCACCCTTGCACGGCACATAGCCCATGCCCACAGCGGCACCAAGATGATGTCCATAATTCCCGGAACTGAGATAGCCGACATATTCGCCATCCCGCAGGATAGGTTCATTGTGGAACAGGAGCGGCTCGGGGTCGTTCAGCAGAAACTGAACCATGCGATGTTCGGGGCCGGTTTCCTTGCGCGCGGCAACGGCGGCCTTGCCAATGAAATCGGCTTTGGTCAGATCGACGGCAAAGCTCAGCCCCGCGTCGATCACGTTGTCTTCGCAGGTGATATCATGGCCGAAATGGCGGAACCCCTTTTCGATCCGGCAACTGTCCATCATGTGCATCCCGCACAGCTTCAGGTCGATGTCCTGCCCGGCGTCGAGAAGGGTTTCGAAGACATGCGCGGCCATTTCGGTCGGGACATAGATTTCCCATCCAAGTTCGCCAACATAAGAGACGCGGTGCGCGCGGGCGATGGCCATGCCGATCTCGATCTGCTGCGCCGTTCCGAAAGGGTTGCACTGGTTGGAGAAGTCATTGGGCGAAACCTTGCTGAGCAATGTGCGTGCGTTGGGCCCCATCACGGCAAGCACGCCTTCGGCAGCGGTGACATCGGTGATAACCACGCGATATTCGCCCACATGGCGGCGCATTCGTGTTTCGTCGGCCAGTCGGGTGGCGGCCGGTGTCACCACAAGATATGCGGTCTCTGAAAGTCGGGTCACGGTGACATCGGCCTCGATCCCGCCGCGGGTGTTGAGAAACTGGGTATAGACGATCTTGCCCACCGGAACCGACATGCTGGCACCGCAGATATGGTTCAGGAAGGTTTCGGCCTCTGGCCCTTCGACACGCAGTTTGCCAAAAGAAGACATGTCATACATGCCGACATTCTCGCGCACGGCCCGGTGTTCCGCGGCGGAATTCTCGAACCAGTTCTGCCGCTTCCAGCTATAGCGATAGTCACGTTCCTGCCTGTCCAGTGCAAACCAGTTGGCACGTTCCCAGCCATTGACCTCGCCCATTACTGCGCCACGCTCCAGCAGATGCTGATGAAAGGGCGAGCGTCGGATTCCGCGTGCCGTGGCCATCTGTCGATACGGGAAATGATCAGCATACAGCAGGCCCAGCGCTTCGGTCGCGCGTGTGATCAGATAATGCCGGTTTCCCTGAAAGGGGTGCATCCGCGAAATATCCACATCACCCAGATCGAACGGCTTTTCGCCATCCTGCATCCATTGCGCCAGCGCCATGCCCGCGCCGCCCGCGCTCTGGATACCGATGGAGTTGAAACCGCAGGCGACCCAGACATTGTCCATCTCCGGGGCGAGCCCGATGTGATAGGCATCATCAGGTGTAAAGCTTTCGGGCCCGTTGAAGAAAGTGTGGATGCCGGCCTCGGCAAGGATCGGCATGCGCTTGCACGCCGCTTCGAGAATCGGCTCGAAATGGTCGAAATCCTCGGGAAGCTGGTCGAATTCAAAACTGTCAGGGATGCCGTCGATCCCCCAGGGCTTGGCCTTTGGCTCGAACGCGCCAAGCAGCAATTTGCCCGCGTCTTCCTTGTAGTAGGCGCATTCATCGGGCACGCGCAGTACGGGCAACTTGCCAAGGCCCTCGATCGCCTCGGTAACGATGTAGAAATGCTCGCACGCTTGCAGCGGCACGTTCACGCCTGCCATGCGCCCCACCTCGCGGCCCCACATGCCCGCGCAGTTCACGATCATGTCCGCCGCGATATGTCCCTGCCGCGTGCCATCGTCGCTTTCCCAATCGACCCCGGTGACGCGCCTGCCGTTGCGCGTGGTCGCAGTGACCTTTATCCGCTCATGGATCAGCGCCCCACGCTGCCGCGCCCCCTTGGCCAGGGCCAACGCGATATTGGCCGGGTCGCCCTGCCCGTCCAGCGGTAGCCAGACGCCGCCCGTCACATTCTCCAGATTGAGGTGCTGGTAGCGCTTCTTGATATCCGATGGCGACATCTCCTCGACCTCGACGCCAAACGCGCGTGCCATGCCCGCGGTGCGATACAGTTCTTCCAGACGCTCGGTGGTCAGGGCAACACTGATCGAACCGGTCTGGCGAAACCCGGTTGCGACCCCGGTTTCTGCCTCTAGCTTGCGATAAAGCTCCTGAGTGTATTTCGCCAGCTTTGTCATGTTTGCCGATGGACGAAGTTGCGCGATCAATCCCGCCGCATGCCAGGTGGTTCCGCTTGTCAGTTGCTTGCGCTCCAACAGGACAACATCGGACCAGCCAAGTTTCGTCAGGTGATATGCGACCGAACATCCGATGATACCACCACCAATGATGACCACACGCGCCTTGCCGGGAAGTTCAGACATCTGCCGCAAATCCTCTGGGTTGATCGACCGGTGTGAACCAGTCAAAGTTTGTTGGGGCCGGGCTGCCGTTTGTAGGGGCGTAGCGCGGCTGGGATCACAGTTCTGTTATTACCTAAGGCAACACGCTGCAATGGTACAGAAATTCTGACCCTGATTTCCACTGGTGGTCCTGTATTGTCGGCGAGTTTGCGCCCTGCTTGCGGTGCAGCGTGCCGTTCGTGACGCGCAACATGAGCCTGCATCGAATGCGATCCTGCTGAGGGGTGTTCTGACCAGTCTGCTGCCAATCTGCTACCCGTCTGATATCGGCCTTGCCGGGGCTGAAAAAGGCGCGCGAGATGCTGGTTCTCGGCCAGCGCCGCTATTTGCATTGATCTCGGGGTCTGGCGCAGGAGGAGGCCGCTACTGGGGCAATCCAGGCCAGCGGCACGGGTGTGGCAGTCGTGTCGAACAATGCGTCATTCGGCGACTGTGTGGTGGCCTGTGCTGTCGGTCTGTTCACGGGATGGTTGCATCATACATGCTGATGCTGTGCCTCAAGACGCATTTCCCCTGCTTACCCTATTTTGGGTAAACTACCCTTTCTACGCCCCCAAATCGCGAACAGATCATGAACTTTCGGCTTGCAATCTCCAGACAGGCGCAAATTCTGCTTTGGGATGAAAAACAACACGCATTATCAAAGTGATTATCTGGAAGGGCCAAGTGCATGTTTCTGCACGCGCCTCAGCCGCCAAGCGAGATTGAATGCGAATGAATAGTGATACAGCGGGCATCCAGGGGCCGGGTTTTTGCCTTGTTGTTCTTGTTGGTCTGGTGCTCGGCCTTGCTGCCCCGGTTGCGCAGGCCCAGAGCCAGCCTGTCGGGCAGCAGGAAGATGAATTGCCCGCTGCGGCGCGTGACCTTGTAGATGTAGAAATCGAAACGGAAGATGATGCCGCTGCAGGGCTGACCACAGCGCAAGAGCTGGCGCTGGAGGCAGAAGCCGCGATTCAGGCAGAAGCCGCGACCGCCCAGCCTCTGCGACGTGCTGTGACACCAAGGCGTCCGCAGATCATGACTGTTACATCTGTGACTGTGGGCCAGTCAGCCTATCTGACCGACGCGCAGATCAGCGCAGCAATCGCCGCCCTGATCGGTCGCCAGATTGATGTCCAACAGGCGGCCCAACTGGCAAACATTTTCAACGCTGCCTATGCCGAGAACGGCTTTGGGATCGCAAGTGCCGCTGTATCCGAGATCGACCCGCGCACGGGTGATGTCCGCATTCGCCTGATTGAGCCGCGAATCGGCCAGATCCGCGTTGCGGACGGGGTTCTTGCGACCGGCGAGGTGTACGCCCGACGTCTTGCCCTACCCCAAGGGGCGCTGGCCGATTTGCGGGAAATCGAGCAAAGGCAACTCAGGTTGCAAAGCCTGTCAGGCATTGCAACCGAGATGGAAGTCGCGCAAGGAACCGAGCCCGACACGGTTGATCTAGTTTTCACACCGGTAGAGCCGCCAGCGCGGTCAACGTCTCTGACGCTGGATAATCACGGCAACCGCGGCACTGGTCGTGAACGTGCGATCCTGTCTTTCAGTCACGCGTCCCTGACAGGCAATCTTGACCCGCTATCAGCGTCATTGACCCTTGCGCGCGGTGTGCGCTCAGCCTCGGCCGGCTATGCGCGGCCAGTGACTGCGGACGGGTTGACCGTGTTCGGTTCTGCCAGCATGGAACGCACGCGCAGCATCACCGGCCCGGAACTGACCGGGCGCACCGCGACGCTGGAACTTGGCGTGAGTGTACCTGTCATGGTGGAGCGTGATCGTCAGGTCACGCTGCGCGCCTCTGCCCAGCATTTCCGCGAGCAGCGCCGCTCGCTCGGGGTCGTGACAACCGATCAACGTGGCTCATCCCTGACCTTTGGCGCAAATTTCGCGCGCTTTTCGGAACGTGGCGGTATTGGGTATGACCAGACTGTCCGTGTGATTTCGTGGCGCGATGCTGTGCTGGGCAGTCAGCGGACCGTCCTTCTGGCGGGCGAGGGCTCTGGCAGCATAATGCTGGGCGCGGATTGGCAGGCTTTTGGCCGCCTTGGCTGGCAGGCCGCGTTTGGCCAGAATGTACCGTCTACATATCGCGTCGGGCTGACCAGTCCGACACGCGTTCGCGGGTATGATCCCTCTGTCAGTTCCGGGGACGGGTTTGTTTTCGGGTCCGCGCAGTTTCAGCGCGCGACACCCTGGACTGTGCTGGAAAGCGCTTCGCATCCTGTGTCGCTGTTCCCATTTGCCTTTGTCGATGCAGGTCGCGCTTTTGACCGTAGCGGCGGGACAACAACGTCGCAGGACACGGTTATTTCTGCCGGTCTGGGAACTGTCGTTCAGGTTGGCCAGCGCGGGGTCGGCGAGTTTGTCGTCGCAATGCCCTTGCGGGATGCCAATGGCATAGACGCCAAAGGGCGGGTGCGTCTGGATATAAGGTTGGGGGTGCGTTTCTGATAACGGTCGGTCTGTATTTTTTCGACCATTCGAATTTATAAGGAGTTGCATATGCGGTATTCTGTTTTGGTCGCGTCATTTGCTGCGTGTTTCGCTGTCTCTGCATATGCCCAGACGGAACGGCTTGAGAATGGCTCTCGCTTTGGGGGCTGGACCGTGTCGTGCGAGGCGATCGCCGTTAACGAGACCTTGTGCATCCTGTCCCAACGTCTGGTGCGCACCGACACGAACACTGTTCTTGCAGAATTGATTGCCTTCAATTCCGACAATGCGCGGGGGGCCTGGATCGCCGCGCGCGTTCCCAATGGTGTGTTCTTCCCCTCTGGCTTCGTGATCGGACGGCAAGAGGCCGATACCCGGCTGGAATTCGAGTGGCAGAATTGCTCTGCCGACATCTGCGAGGCTCTGTTGGAACTGGGGCCGGAAGAGCTGGACCTGATCGACAATGCCGAGGATTGGGTTGCCGGGTATCGGCCCGAAATGACAAGCGAGTCACTGGTGTTCCGGGTCAGCCTTGACGGGCTGGAAGATGGCCTTCTGGCATTGGCGCGCGCGCTTGGCCAGCCGGGTCCGAGAGCGGACAGGGGCGCCTCCGACATTGAAACGGGGGCCTCGGAATGACCCGACACACTCCATTTTTTGCGGTGCCGGATGAGAAACCGCGGCAGGCCGCGTCCTACCGGGGGTCAGTCGCCTTGCTGGCACTGGCCGTAAGTGGGGCGCTTGTGCCCGCAGTCCCCGCGCGTGGGCAGATCGTCGCTGACGGCAATACCGCAACCAGCGTCACATCGGCGGGCGGGGGTATCACGAATATCCATACCAATACGATCTCTGCCGGGCACGGGGTCAATACCTTCTCGAATTTCTCGACACCGGGCGGGTCAGTGACCAATATTCACGTCCCAACCGGTGCCACAGGGACTGTAAACATAGTCAACGGTCCGCGCAGCGTGATCAATGGCGCGGTCAATTCGGTCGCGGGCGGCCAGATCGGGGGCGATATGTATTTCGCCAACCCGGCAGGCATTGTGGTCGGGCCGAATGGCGGGTTTCATGGCGGCAATGTCGCGCTTTCGACGCCATCGCAGGATTTCGTGCGTCAGATGATCCAGCCGGGCGGCGGGGTTCATGCAGGGCATGTCCAGCAGATCGTGAATGGCACCGCCCCGCTGTCGCAATCGGATATCGTGATCCATGGGCAGGTTCGCGGACATGACCGCGTGTCCCTGCACGCAGGCGGGAATGTGCATGTCGAAACCGGCGGGCGCGTGTCGGCACGGCGCGGAGATTCCGGCGGGACCGTCCATGTCCGCGCGGGCCATAATGTGCGCGTGGCTGATGGTGCGGTCATTCTGGCCGAGGGCGAGGGGGCAGGCAAGGGCGGCACGATTGACGTCTTCGCGCAGAATGCCGCCATTCTGGATCAGGGCGGGCGTGTGTCCGTTGCAGCCTATGGCAGCGGTGATGGCGGATTTGTCGAGTTTTCGGCAGAAAAGGCCGTCGAGGTGCATGGCCTGTTGCAAGCCTGGTCGCAAGGCGGGCGCGGCGGCACAGTCTTCATCGACCCCGAGCATCTGACCATCAGCGGTGAAATCACCAGCGGTGCCAACTTCTTGGCCGAGGCGACGGCCAGCATCACCGTTGCCTCGGGCGCCATCATCTCGACCCGCAGGGTTAGCGACGATGCCAGCGACGAGGAGCACGCCACGACCGGCTCCACCGGCAACTCGGGCAACATCGAACTGACCGCCCCCAACATCACCATCCAGGCCGAGGCGCAGCTTCTGGCCTTCGCTGATAGTGGTTATGACTCTGGCGATATCTTACTGACCGCCGCACGGATTGACAGCGAAGGCCATCTGACGCAGGCGTTGCCGGTCTCGTCCACGTCCATCCAGATTGACCAAGCCTATCTGCATGCAGGCCGGATCGTCATAACCGCCGAGACGGTGAAGTCCAACAAGGTCGATGCCGAGGCGAATATCAACGCCTATCTGGGTGGGTTGATTCCTGACGGGATGCCTTTCGGCCTGACCGACACACTGGTCGATCTTGGCGAGCAGGCCGCAAGCCGCGCGCAAGCCGCACTGGAGGCGATCAACTACGACAACTGGCCGTCCTATCTGGAGGCGCACGCCGAGATCGGCATAAACCGGTCAGTCTTGCGCGCCAGCAGCGATATCCGCATATCGTCGAATGCCGCAGCCGAGACCGAGATTACACCCGACACTGGCGGCATGGCGCTGGTCATTGCAGCGTCGAATACTGTCGCGCGGACCATCGTAACCGATTCCATGATGATCGCGCCGGGTGATATTCTTGTTGAATCCGCGACCCGCGCCGATCACAAGCTGCGCGCCGAAGGCGTGCCCGGTGGCGGGTTGTCGGGGCTGAACACGGCACTTGTGGCTTCGGTCCGTCTGGGCGGGGCCGAAACTGTGGTGGGCAAGTCCGCCAATACGATGTTCATCCCGTCGGATGTCAGCCTGATGACCGGACCAATGATCAAGACCGGCGGCGCAGTCGAGATCTCATCGACCAATTTCAGCGATCTAGACCTGAAGGCCGACACACGATTGGGCGACAATGGGCGTGGCGCGGCGATCGTGCTGTCGCTGGACGACCGCAAGGCGCTGACGGCGGTTGGCGGCATGATCTGGTCGAACAGCTTTGACATCGCGATCAATGCGCGCAATCGGTTTGAGAAAGTTGTGATCGACGCCCGCGTTACCGGGGGCGCGCTGGAGGCCGAAGACGCACCCGACAATGCGCAAGACAACCAGCCCGAGGCAACGCAGACGATTCTGGGCGATGTTCTGGCCGGAGTCGCCAGCGGTGCCGAGGCCGGGTCGGGCGTGGGCGAGGGTGCCGGTATTACGCAGGCGACGCAAGGCGGTGACATGGCCGACCGCGCCTATGCCGCTGCCTTTGCGCTGGCCAATCACAATGCCAATGCCGAAGTGGTGCTGGGTGGTAACCTTGCCGGGGTGGAAAAGCCCGGCGGCGGGGCCATCGCGCTGGGTGGCCTGACCACCGCCTCGATCCCGGTCCGGGTCTGGAGCGCGGGCAGCTTTCGCTTTCCGACCATCCCCTCGGATCCTGTTCCGGTCGAGGCGGGGATCGCCATCACCGCCGAGAACGTGCTGGTTGACGTGCGCCAGAGCGCGAATGCCGCTGCGGGCGAGGTGCCAGAGGCGGGCACTGACCCGGTTACAGGCCCTGCTGCCAAGAAAACCGCACTGATCGCCGTCAGCTTTGCCGACTGGGATCTTGACGCCACGGTCCATGCCGGACCTGACAACTTCTCTGGCGGCGGGCTGTCCGTTGGAACACCTGCGGGGGTCACGATTACCGCACGCAATGTCGCGCCTGATTTCAGTGATCGTGATGCCCTGAACGACGCGCATGACCTGTATTCGGGCAAGCGTCAGGCGGAATCTCCCGTCGAAAACGATGATACCGAGGATGGCGAAACAGACGCACCCAACCCCGGTGGTCTGATCGGCGCATGGTCCGATGGCGAAGGGCCACTTTTCACCCGCGCTGACGACGCTGACCTCCCCCTTGCCCTGTCCGTCGCGCAAACCTTTGCGGCGGGTGAGGCTTTGGGCGTCGGTGTTTCGCTGGCGCGGTTGTCGGGCGATCAGTCGGCGCGCGTCGTCGCTGGTGGCACGGCGACGCTGATGACAACTCCTTGGTCGGTGGGTCTCGATCCCGGCAAGGAAGGCCCGCGCGGGGCCATAACCTTGCAGGCGCTGCAATCAGGTGCATGGGGGGCCAGTGCGGGCGCGCCTGACGGGGCCACCACGGCTGATGAAGGCGGTGCGTATGGTGCCTCGATTTCGCTGGTCAATATCGAAGCGGTCACGGAGTCGCTTGTTAACAATGGCGCGGATATCCTGTCCGAGGACAATGAGAAGGGCGTGACGATCCTTGCCCGCGACACACGGTTGCTGTCAGCCGATGCGCGCACCCATGGCGCAGCGGGCAAGACCGCGTTCTCTGGCGCGCTTTCTCTGATGCAGCGGCGCGATATCACCCGTGCGATGGTAGCTCCGCGGGCATACTTCGATATCGAAGGCGCATTGCGCATCCATGCGATCAACAGCGGTGATACGGTCACAGTGGTCTCTGCCAGCGCTGTTGGTCAGCGCTCTATCGGGGTTGGGATCGCGCTGACCTTTGCCGACCGCGAGACCATTGCGGGTCTGGTCGGCGACGACCTGTTGTCTGATGGCTGGGAATGGGGCTTTGGCGAGGCGCAACTTGGCGGGCTGGAGATCACTGCCGAAAGCACGGGCAATGTCATTTCGGGCGGGCGCACCAAGGCCGGGGAGTTGCCTGATGAAACATCCGAGACACCCGAGGGTGAAGCGCCAACCCCAGATACTGAAGCGGAGGATGACGAGGACGAGGCCGACACCCCGGTCGCTCTGGATGCCGAAGCGATCGGCCAAGATTCCAACCGCGTCGCCGAGGCGATCGGCGGGTCCAACCCGCTCGGCGGCGGTGGCGGCGGCAATGAGGATGAGGGCGGTCTGGCCTTTGCGGGCGATTTTGGCGCAATCTTCTCGAATGTCGTGACCGAGGCGATGGTCATCGGGCGCGACGAGAATTTCGACAACGACACCAGTGCGATCCGGATGGATGTCGAGGGCGCGGTGACTATCGAGGCGCGCACGGCCATCAGCTATGGCCAGTCCAGCGCGGTGACGTCTGCGGCCAGTGGCGGCGTGGGAATCTCGGGCAGTTTCGGTCTGACATGGATCGAACATGACACCGCTGCGCGGATGATCGACAGCGAAATTTTCTTCGGTGCGCATCTGGCAGGCGAGGAGAAGATACTAAAGCCCGTGCGCATTACCAGCGCGGATGAGAGCCGCTTTGACCTGCTGGTCGATGGCCGCGCGGGCCGCGCCGATGACGGCTGGAGCTTTGCCATCGCCGCCAGCTTTGCGCGTTTCGTCACCCTGACCGAAACCGAGTTGACCCGCAGCACGATCCTGCTGGGAACGCCCGAGGGCGGTTTCGGTGACGGATTCAACGGCTGGATCTACGACGATTCGAGCGGCTGGTATAATGACGGGTCAGGTGACTGGGTCTACAGCGATGAAGGCGGCTGGAACTACCGGTTCAATGATGGCTGGGTCTTTTCCGAATGGGGTGGCTATGTCTATCGTGGCGAATTGGGCGACGGTTGGGATCTGCCCCCTGGCCATTGCGAGGGCGGTGTCTGTGGCCCGATCGGGGGCGATCCGTCGTCGCTCAGCCCGGATGGGCGCGAGATCGTCATCTCGTCCCTGGCCGACCC
>SKRW01000233.1 GCA_007118295.1 Paracoccaceae bacterium
AAACGGGCCGCCCGACAAGGGCGACCCGTCATAACGAACAAGCAAATCCGTATCAGCCGTTGACGGCGTCTTTCAGGGCTTTTGCAATCGTGACCTTGACGGCCTTGTCGGCGGCCTTGGTCATGGTCTCGCCCGTGGCAGGGTTGCGAACCTGACGCTCGGGGCGGGCACGGCACATGATCTTGCCGATACCGGGCAGAGTGACGGCACCGCCAGCGGCGACCTCACGCATTACCAGAGCCGACACTGCATCCAGTGCAGCATTGGCCGTTTTCTTGTCGCTACCCATCTCGTCTGCCAGTGCAGCCACAAGTTGCGTCTTGGTCATCGGTTTCGCGGTCATCTGTCTCTCCTGTTTAAATGCGGTCCGTGCTGTCCGTGCACCTGTCCGCCTGGCATTACGAGAGGCATCTAGCCCAAGAACGCCAGCCCTGACAATCGCCCTTGGGCCAAAAAAACACTGCTTTCGGTGGAAAATGCGCCTCTGGCCTTAAAGAAACGCTGTTTCGTTAAAGGATCGAAGCTTGCGACTGTGAATCTTCTCCAGTGGCATCTCGCGCAACAGCTCCATTGCGCGGATGCCGATCTGCAGATGGCGTGACACTTGGGTCTTGTAGAATCCCGATGCCATGCCCGGCAGTTTCAACTCGCCATGCAGGGGTTTGTCGGACACGCACAAGAGCGTCCCATAGGGCACGCGAAAGCGAAACCCGTTCGCCGCGATGGTGGCGCTTTCCATATCCAGCGCAATCGCGCGCGACTGCGACAGGCGCTGGACCGGTCCGGACTGGTCGCGCAATTCCCAGTTGCGGTTGTCGATCGTGGCGACAGTGCCGGTGCGCATCAGTTGTTTCAGCGCATAGCCTTCAAGCTGGGTGACCTGCGCGACCGCATCCTGCAGCGCGATCTGGATCTCGGCCAGCGCCGGGATCGGCACCCAGATCGGCAGATCGGCATCCAGCACGTTATCCTCGCGCAGATAGGCATGGGCGAGGACGAAATCACCCAGCGCCTGAGAGTTCCGCAACCCGGCGCAATGCCCCACCATCACCCAGGCGTGCGGGCGCAGCACGGCAATATGGTCCGTCGCCGTCTTGGCATTGGACGGTCCCACCCCGATATTGACCAGCGTCATGCCTGCGCCATGCGCGCGTTTCAGATGGTAGGTCGGCATCTGGGGCAGTCGGGGCAAGGGGGGCACAGGCGCGGCAGGGTCGGTGATAACCGTATCGCCCGGCGCGACAAAAGCCGTGTAGCCGCTATCGGGGTCGGCCAGTTGCGCGCGGGCGAACGCCTCGAATTCATCAACATAGAACTGGTAGTTGGTGAACAGGATGTAATTCTGGAAGTGCTCGGGCGCTGTGGCGGTGTAATGCGCCAGCCGCGCCAGCGAATAGTCAATCCGTTGCGCCGTGAAGGGCGCAAGCGGGCGCGACCCGTCCGGGTTTCGGTTCCGTTCGCCATTGACGATGTCGTCATTCGTGGTCGCTAGGTCCGGAACATCGAACAGATCGCGCAGCGACAGCGACAATTCGCCATTCTCGGGCAGGGTCACATCGCCCCGTCCGGCCATCACGAAATGCAGCGGTATGGGCGTCTCGGAAGGGCCGATACTGATCGGCACATTGTGGTTGCGGATCAGCAACCCGATCTGCTGGCGCAGATAGTAGCGGAACAGATCCGGCCGCGTCACGGTCGCGGTGTAGGCACCGGGTTCGGACACATGGCCAAAACTCAACCGCGAGTCGATCTTGTCAAAACGTGTCGTGACCATCCGGATCTCGGGGTAGAATGCCCTGAACCGCGCCGACACCCGCTCTCCACTGGCGACACGATTGAACGCATCGACCAGAAACTTCGTGGCCTCTTCATAGAGGGTCTCAAGATAGGCGACGGCCTTGTCGGCGTCGTTGAAAAACCGGTGCTCGGCCTTGGGCGGGGTCAATAGGGTCAGGGTATCGTTCGGCGTCATCATAGGCCTTTCGCTGCGACCCGTGCGCGCGGGACGTTGCGCGACAGTGCCACCCCGCGCGCTGGCGAACAAGATGCACCGACATGCGCCGACGCGAAAATCACTCTTTCCCCGCACAAGGCGATGCACTAGCTTCACGCCATGACAACAGCATATCTTTCGCACCCCGATGCGCGTCAGCACCGGACACCCACCGGACACCCCGAGCAGGTCGCGCGGATGGACGCCATCGCCGCCGCACTTGCTGCGGCAGAGTTTGATCCCCTCAAGCGTCTTGATGCGCCTCTGGCCGAGGATGCGCAGCTTCTGCTGTGCCACCCGGCAGATTATGTGGAACGCATCCGCATGGCCATTCCGGCCGCAGGCATCTATCAGTTGGACGCTGACACGCATGTGTCCTCTGGTTCGCTCACGGCGGCCATGCGGGGCGCGGGCGGGGCCTGCCATGCGGTTGATCTGGTGATGCAGGGTGAGGCGGGCAATGCCTTTGTGGCCATGCGCCCGCCCGGCCACCATGCCGAACGCGCCACGCCGATGGGGTTCTGCCTGTTCGGCACGGTCGCCATCGCGGCACGGCACGCGATGGAACGGCACGGCCTGCGCCGTGTCGCTGTGGTCGATTTCGACGTGCACCATGGCAATGGCACGCAAGACCTGCTGTGGGACGAGGCGCGCGCGCTGTTCATCTCCAGCCATCAGATGCCGCTCTGGCCCGGCACCGGCACTGCGGATGAACGTGGCGCGCATGGCAATGTGATGAACGTGCCGCTGGCCCCCGGCACTGACGGCCCGGCCTTTCGTCGTATCTATGAAGATTTGGTGCTGCCGCAACTGGACCGCTTCGCCCCCGAATTGCTGCTGATCTCGGCAGGGTTTGACGCCCATCGCGATGACCCGCTGGCGCAACTGGCCCTGACCGAGCAGGATTTCGCGTGGGTCACCGGGGCATTGTGCGACATTGCCGCGCGCCATTGCGACGGGCGGGTGGTCTCAACCCTCGAAGGGGGCTATGACCTGGAGGCGCTGGCGGCAAGTGTCGCGGCGCATGTCCGGGTGCTGATGGAGAAGGCTGCATGAGCGAGAAACCTGTCGAGGAAATGAGTTTCGAGGAAGCCCTGCGCGGTCTGGAAGATATCGTCACCCGGCTGGAGCGCGGCGACGTGCCGCTGGACGAATCGATCTCGCTCTATGAGCATGGCGACAAGCTCAAGAAGCATTGCGAGGCGCGCCTGAATGCCGCCCAGATGCGGATCGAGGCTATTCGCCTGTCCGAGGACGGCACGCCCAAGGGCACCGAGCCGTTCTCGGCATGAGCGCCTTTCCGGCGGCTCTGAGCCGGGCACAGGACATGGTCGAGGCGCGGCTGCAAGACGAAATCAACACCCTTCCGCAAAGTGACGTGCGCGACGCCATGGCCTATGCCGCACAGGGAGGGAAAAAGCTGCGCGGCTTTCTGGTGCTGGAATCGGCCCGCCTGCATGGCATACCGCCCACCATCGCCGTGCAGGCCGCCTGCGCAATCGAGGCGATCCACGCCTATTCGCTGGTCCATGACGATCTGCCCGCGATGGATGATGACGATCTGCGCCGAGGCCAGCCCACAGTGCATGTGAAATGGAACGAGGCGACCGCCATTCTGGTGGGCGACGCGTTGCAGGCGCTGGCCTTTGGCCTGCTGGCGCGCGACGACGCCGCCCCCACCCCCGCCGCCCGGCTGGACCTGATCGCATCACTGGCGCAGGCCTCTGGCGGGGCGGGCATGGTGCTGGGTCAGGCGCTGGACATTGCCGCGGAAACTGCCGCCACCCCCCTGACGCTGCCGCAGATCACCGCCCTGCAAGCGGGCAAGACCGGCGCGCTGATCGCATGGGCGGCCTGCGCGGGCGCGCGGATGGCGCAGTCCGAGACCAAGGCACTGGCGGCCTATGCCCACGCGCTGGGGCTGGCCTTTCAGATTGCAGATGATATCCTTGATGTCGAAGGCGACGCGACGCTGGCCGGCAAGCGCCTGAACAAGGATGCCGAAGCCGGCAAGGCGACCTTTGTCTCGCTGCTGGGGCTGGAAGGTGCCAAAGCCCGCGCCACATCCCTTGTGGCCGAGGCGCAGGACGCCCTTGCCCCTTACGGCGATCAGGCCCAGATATTGCGTGACGCCGCGCAATTCGTTATCGCGCGCAGAAACTAGGCCGCCCTACCCCGGCACGGAAAGGTCACGCACATGCCCCAGACACCCCTGCTCGACAAGGTCAGGACACCTGCTGACCTCAAGGGGATGAGCGACCGCGAGTTGCGCCAACTGGCGGACGAGCTGCGCGCCGAAACCATCGCCACAGTGTCGGAAACCGGGGGGCATCTGGGCGCGGGTCTGGGCGTGGTGGAACTGACCGTGGCGCTGCATGCCGTGTTCGACACCCCGCGCGACCGGCTGATCTGGGATGTGTCGCATCAGTGCTATCCACACAAGATCCTGACCGGGCGGCGCGAGCGCATCCGCACCCTGCGCCAGAAGGACGGGCTGTCGGGCTTTACCAAACGATCCGAGTCTCCCTATGATCCGTTCGGCGCGGCGCATAGCTCGACCAGCATTTCAGCGGCGTTGGGCTTTACCATGGCGCGCGAGTTGGGCGGCGCGCCGGACCCGGCCCTTGGGGATGCAATTGCCGTGATCGGGGACGGGGCGATCAGCGCGGGCATGGCCTATGAGGCGCTGAACAATGCGGGCCATCTGGGCCGCCGCATGTTCGTCATCCTCAATGACAATGAAATGTCCATCGCACCGCCCACCGGGGCGATGTCCAGCTACCTTTCGCGGCTGTATAGCGACAAACCGGTCCAGGACCTGAAACAGGCCATGAAGGGCGCGCTGTCCCTGTTGCCCGGCCCCATCCAGCAAGGCGCACGCCGTGCCAAGGATCTGCTCAAGCATGTGACTATCGGCGGCACCCTGTTCGAGGAGCTGGGCTTCAACTATCTGGGCCCCATCGACGGGCATGATCTTGACCAGCTTCTCTGGCTGTTTCGCACCTTGCGCGACCGCGCCGACGAGCCGATGCTGATCCATGTGCTGACGAAAAAGGGCAAGGGCTACGCCCCCGCCGAAGATGCCGCTGACCGGGGCCATGCCCGCGCGAAATTCGACATGGTGACCGGCAAGCAGCAGAAAACCCCGTCAAACGCCCCCAGCTACACCAAGGTCTTTGCCAACGCCCTGATTGACGAAGCCAACCGCGATGACCGCATCGTGGCGGTGACCGCTGCCATGCCCGATGGCACCGGGCTGGACCTGTTCGCCAAGGCCCACCCCAGACGCATGTTCGACGTGGCCATCGCCGAACAGCATGGCGTGACCTTCTGCGCCGGGCTGGCAGCCGGGGGGATGAAACCGTTTTGCGCGTTGTATTCCACCTTTCTGCAGCGTGGCTACGATCAGGTCGTGCATGACGTGGCGATCCAGCGCCTGCCGGTGCGCTTTGCCATCGACCGTGCCGGTCTGGTGGGCGCGGATGGCGCAACCCATGCGGGCAGCTATGACATTGCCTATCTGGCCAACCTGCCCGGCTTTGTGGTGATGGCCGCCGCGGACGAGGCCGAACTGGTGCATATGGTCGCGACCGCGGTTGCCCATGACGATGGCCCGATCGCGTTTCGTTTTCCGCGTGGCGAGGGCGAAGGCGTGGACCTGCCCGCGCAGGGCGTGCCGCTGGAAATCGGGCGTGGCCGCATGATCCGTGACGGGTCGCGCGTGGCAATCCTGTCCTTTGGCACCCGTCTGGGCGAAGTTCTGCGCGCCTGCGAGGCGCTGGCGGCCAAGGGCATCACCCCCACTGTCGCCGATGCCCGCTTTGCCAAGCCGCTGGACCGCGATCTGATCCTCCGGCTGGCGCAGGATCACGAGGCGCTTATCACCATCGAGGAAGGGGCCGTGGGCGGCTTCGGCAGCCATGTCGCGCAATTGCTGGGCGATGAGGGGGTATTCGACCACGGACTGAAATTCCGCTCGATGGTGTTGCCCGATGTGTTCATTGATCAGGCCAGCCCGCGCGATATGTATGACGTGGCCGCGATGAACGCCCCCCATATCGAGGCCAAGGTGCTGGAGGTGCTGGGCGTGGCGCAAATGGGCAAGCGCGCGTAGCGAAGGCAGCCCACATGATCTGCCGGGATGTGGTCTACGCCCTCGCAGCGCGCGCGTGATGCGATGCTCAGTAGGCCTGACCGGGGCTTGACGGTGCGGTCATCAGACGCCCTTGCCCGATCGCAGCTTGAACCAGAAGTTCCAGCCTGCCATCCGACGGGTCCGGACCGGCGGTCGTGAAAATCCGGATGCCGACATCGTTGTTGAACAGATCCATCTCGCGCTCACCAGGGGGGTTTGCCGAGTAGTTTTCATGCGCGGTCGTGAAACGGCGTGCATTGTCGGGTCCGACATCACGCGCCAGCAGCGCCGACCAATAGGCGTGCCGGAATGCGTCGCCAAGCCCATTATGCATACCCGCACCGGGATAAAGGCGGCGCGATGCTGACATTGCCTTTTCCGAGTTCTCGTGGATTATCGAAATGTGATGTGGCCGAAGGATCAGATAGAGCTTCTGCCCCGGTGTCAGATTCGTGACCACGCCCCGGATCACATAACCACTGCCCATGGAAAGCTCCTTAATCCGTCAATACACGTGCCGCCCTGAGACCGTCATTCTCGAAATCGATTACCAGCCAGGAACTATCGATGCTTAGCCCCCCCCGCGATTGCCCCAGCCAGTAGACCAGATCGTGATCCCTGAAATATGGCGTGTCGGTCGCAGGCCCGAGCAACGCCTCGACATCGGTGCGCGACATGCCTTGCGGCAGTCGTGTCAGAACATCCCTGACCATCTGCAATCGAGGATAATCCTCGTCATAGATGCGCGTTTCGCTGACCCACAGATCACGGTCGAATTCAATTGCCATATCGGTCTGTCCAAACCTCCAGAAGGCCAGCACCGTCACAAGCGCCGCGGCCACAACTAATGCGAGTAAAATAAATGTGCGATTCATCTTGAGGAAGATTACCCCCTATTGGTGTGACCTGTCTAGCCTGTTTGATTGGCGCAGGTCCAACAATCCGCAGGATACAGGAAAGTTGCCATCTCTGGCGCGCAAGGATCTTGTGCGCAATTTCTGGCCGATTGCATGTTCCCCTGCAGAAAACTGAAGCACTGGATTGGTTCGCGGTCGTCCGATCAGCGGCGATCTGCACATTGCGGGTGGAAATGCGCACAGGCCACCTATATGTCCCGACGCAAAGACTTTTCGATATCACACAAAGCTTGGGGGCAGGCATGGAGCCTTGGCTGATACAACTTCGGAAAACACTACTCGGTGATCACGTCCCGCGCCTGCTTCTTGTTGGCGGCGCGGTCTTGCTGGTTCTGATCGTGATCATTGACGCGTTCGGTGCCCGAGACCGGGCAGTCGCAGCAAGAGAGGCCGCGCGCCTTGCCCCACCTGCGGAAGAAACCTCTACGGCAACTGTGCCTTCGGTCTACCGCGTTCCGCGCGACCTCGCCAGCGAGGCCGCCGCAGCGCGGGCAGCCCAGCAAGCCGCCGAAGTGGCAGAGAACGCTGTTGCGGAGGACGTTGCGACCGAGATTGCCGAGGTCGAGGCAGCGGAAGACGCCCCGCAGGACGTCGCCGAAGACACGGCTACAGAGGACGCAGCAGAGCCTGAACTGGCCGAGGCCGAGGCAGCGGAAGGCGCCCCGCAGGACGTCGCCGAAGACACGGCTACAGAGGACGCAGCAGAGCCTGAACTGGCCGAGGCCGAAGCTGCGGAAGACGCCCCGCAGGACGTCGCCGAAGACACGGCAACCGAGGACGCAGCAGAGCCTGAACTGGCCGAGGCCGAAGCTGCGGAAGACGCAGCGCAGGACGTCATCGCGGACGCGGCGGCGGGCGATGGGGCGATTGCGATCCTAGCCAATGCCGATCTGGCCAATGGACAGCGGTTGTGGCGTCAATGCGGAGCCTGCCATGTCTACGAGTCCGAACAGAATCGCGGTGGTCCGCATCTGGTGAACATCATCGGACGCGATGTCGCGGCTGCAGAAGGCTGGCGCTACTCGCGCGCCCTGTCGGAACATGGCGGCGTCTGGTCGGTAGAGTCGCTGCTCGCATGGCTGGAAAACCCCGACTCCTACATCCCCGGCAACCAGATGGCGTTTCGCGGGTTGCGCGATGAACAGGACCGCATCGACGTGCTGGGCTTCCTGAACGACAACCGGGCCGACTGATCGCCCCGGCTTTGCACGAATAAGGGCTGTCCCCCAAGGGACGGCCCTTTTTGTTCCCGCAGGGCAAAGGAAAATCCACCCTGGCCGCGAGGCCTTATATCGCCCCGGCTACCTTGCCGGGCGGCACAGCAATCCAGGTGTGCCGCCTGTGGTCATGGGTGCAGAAAGATTCCGGCAATCCGCTGGCGCATTGCGCGTGCGTCAGGGCCGTCGCGTCACGCCGGGGCCAGTCTCCGGCACATCGCACCATTGCACCCCGGCCCGCGTCAGTCATGGCCGCGCTGCGGGTCGCCTCGCGTGGGAACAGTGTGCAGCCATGCCGCATAATCGCCGCTCTGGCTGCGCGCATGCAGATCGTGCAGCGCGCGGATCGGGTTTTCGGCCCAGTCAATGCGCAAACTCAGCGGGGGCGTGTCGTCCGACACCACCAGCAGCGCCGCCGATTGCAGCCCGCGCGTGTCGCCGCCTGCCGCCTCGGCCGCGTCCAGCGCCACAAGCAACCGCTGCGCCAGAGTGCCGCTTGCTGCCAGATAGGCATCGTGCAACGCCTCCAGCACGTGCGGCCCGGTCAGCATGTTGCCCGATACGACCAGCCCCGGCCCGGTCAGCGCGCCTTTCCAGTCGGTATTCTGCGCGCCCGTATGGCAGGCCGTGCCGCCCACACGGTCAAGCACGGCAAGTTGTCGCCAGTCACGCCCGCGATCTGCGCCAATCAGCCCTGTCACGGTGGCGCTGGCGCTGCGGCCCTGTCGCATCCCCTCCAGCGCATCCTCGCCCCACATGGTCGACGGGGCCGCCCCCTGCGAGGCCGACATGCCCGCACGCGAATCGCCGCGCAAGACCCAACCGCCGACACAAAGCGCACCTGTCGCCGCCGCCCCGCCAAACGCGCCACTGCCCAAATCTTGCGCGAGAATCGAAAAGGTCATGTGTTTGTTTCCCCCTGTCCGGGCATTTTATCATGAAAGTTTTGACCGGTGCAAATTATCATGATAAATAAATCGAAATAATCATAGCAACAGGGAGTGCCGGATATGGCCTTTTCATCACTGACCCGCCGTGGCTTCGGGGTATTGACAGCCGCACTTCTGGCCAGTTCCGCGCTGGTCGCACCCGGCCACGCCCAGACCCCGCCCGGCGTGCTGGTCGTGGGCCAGATTGCCGAACCACAGGCACTGGACCCGCATGCCGTCACAGCGGTCAACGACTTCCGCATCCTGATGAATATCTATGACGGGCTGGTGCGCTATGCTTCCGGCACGCTGGAGGTGGAACCCGCGCTGGCAGAGTCGTGGGAAATCTCTGACGATGGCACCATCTACACGTTCAATCTGCGCGACGGTGTCAGCTTCCATGATGGCAGCGCCTTTGACGCCGAGGCCGTGGTCTGGAATTTCGAGCGGATGCTGAACGAGGACCACCCCTATCACGACACTGGCCCTTTCCCGCTGTCCTTCTTCTTCAGCGCGATTGAAACCGTCGAGGCGCTGGACGCAACCACTGTGCAATTCACACTGAACGAACCCTACGCGCCCTTCCTGTCGAACCTCGCCTATCCGACCGGGCTGATCGTCTCGCCCGCCGCCGTGATGGACCATGGCAGCGATTTCGGGCGCAACCCGTCGGGCACGGGGCCCTTCCAGTTTGCCGAATGGCGCTCGAACGAGCGTGTCGTCGTGACGCGCAATGACGCTTACTGGGACGGCACAGCAGGCACCGAGGCCGTGATCTTCCGCCCCATCACTGATGCCAATACCCGCGTGGCCGAGATGCTGTCAGGCGGGATTGACGTGATGGTCGAAGTGCCGCCCGTGGCGATTTCGCAATTTCAGAGCGCGGCGCATACCGTGCATGAACAAGCCGGCCCGCATTTGTGGTTCCTGATCCTGAACGCCAAGGAAGGCCCTTTCGCCGACAAGCGCGTGCGGCAGGCCGCGAATTACGCGATAAACAAGGAATCGCTGGTGAATGACGTGCTGGAAGGCACAGCCACGATTGCCGCAGGTCCCACCCCGCCCGCCTTCGCCTGGGCCTATAATGAGGAACTGGAAGCCTATCCCTATGACCCCGACCGCGCGCGCGAGTTGATCGCCGAGGCCGGGGCCGAAGGTGCAAGTCTGACCTTCTATGTGACTGAGGGTGGCTCGGGCATGCTGGACCCGATCCCGATGGGCACAGCCATTCAGGCCGATCTGGCGGCAGTGGGCTTTGACGTGACCATCGAAACCTATGAATGGAACACCTTTCTGGGCCGCGTGAACCCCGGACTGGAAGGCAAGGCCGACATGGCGCAGATGGCGTGGATGACGAATGACCCTGACACGCTGCCTTTCCTTGCACTGCGCACGGATGCCTTCCCCGATGCGGGCGGGTTCAATTCGGGCTATTATTCCAACCCCGAAGTCGATGCGCTGCTGGAAGCGGCCCGCGTGGAAACCGACCCGGAAGAGCGCGCGCGCCTGTACCGCGAGATGCAGGTGATCGTGCAGGATGACGCACCCTGGGTTTTCGTGGCGAACTGGATGCAGAATGCCGTAACCTCGGATGCGGTCGAGAATTTCCAGCTGGAGCCGTCGTTCTTCCTGCTGCTGAAAGACGTGGTGAAGAACTGACGCCGAAGACAGGGCGCGCTGTCGCGCGCCCTGTTTTTGAGTATTTTCAGCAAGATGAAACAGCGGGGCAGCGATGGGCGGTTATATCCTGAAACGGCTTGTGTCGGCCATTCCAGTGCTTCTGGGCATCACCGTGATCGTGTTTCTGATCATGGCGATGATCCCCGGTGATCCGGCCACGGCTATTCTGGGCAGCTATGCAACGCCTGAGAATGTTGAGCGGTTGAACCGCCATCTGGGGCTTGATGAGCCGCTCTGGCGGCAGTATTTCATCTGGCTGGGAAACCTGATGCAAGGTGATTTCGGGCGCTCTTTCGCTCTGAACCGGCCTGTTCTGGATGAGATCCTTGATCGGTTCTCGGCGACCTTGATCCTTGCAGGCACGGCTTTCGTGCTCTGTTCGCTTCTGGGCATCCTCGCCGGTGTTGTCTCGGCGGCGCGTCAATACGGGCTGGCGGACAAGGCGATCACCTTTGTCGTGATCCTTGGCATTTCCGTGCCGTCGTTTTTCCTTGGCATGATGATGATCCTGCTCTTTGCCGTGCAGTTGCGCTGGTTTCCGGTGTCGGGCATGTATTCGATCTGGGGCGGTGGCGATCTGCCGGACCTGATCCGCCATCTGACAATGCCCGCCTTAGCGCTGTCGGTCGTGGCCACGGGCGTGATCGC
>SKRW01000044.1 GCA_007118295.1 Paracoccaceae bacterium
ACCAGCTCAGCCCCAGCCAGCGCGGCTTTGCCGAAACCCAGCTCAGCCTCTTCCAGCGCTGGTATGCCGACTGGTCAGACAGCCTCGAAAGCACCCTCAGATGCGCGTGATCGACAGTCATACCGAAGGCGAGCCCACGCGCGTCATCCTGTCGGGCGGGCCGGATCTGGGCGCAGGCAGCGTCGCAGAGCGCGCCGAACGCCTTGCGCGCGAGCATGGTGCCTTTCGCGACTCGGTCGTGCGAGAACCGCGCGGGTCAGACGCATTGGTGGCCGCCCTGCTGGTGCCGCCATCCCTGCCCGATTGCGCGGCGGGTGTGATCTATTTCAGCACGGTCGGCAATCTGGGCATGTGCGGTCATGCGTCCATCGGCACGGCGATCACGCTGGCGCATCTGGGGCAGATCGGACCGGGCGTGCACAAGCTGGAAACCCCGGTGGGCGTGGTGAGAGTAGAGTTGCACTCGGACCATGAGGCCAGCATCACCAATGTCGAAAGCTACCGGCTGCACAAGGATGTGGCAGTGACGATCGACGGGCTGGGCACGGTCACGGGCGATATCGCCTGGGGCGGAAACTGGTTCTTCATCACCCGCGATCTGCCTTGCGCGCTGGAATTTGACAATATCAACCAGCTAAACCACGCAACCCGGCAGATACGGAACGCGCTCGAAGCGCAGGGCTGGACCGGAGCGAACGGGGCCTGGATCGACCATGTCGTGCTGATTGGCCCGTCCGACACTGCTGATGCGCGTAATTATGTCCTGTGTCCGGGCGGCAGCCATGACCGCTCGCCCTGTGGCACTGGCACATCGGCGCTGCTGGCTTGTATGGCCGCCGATGGTCAGGTGAGTGCCGGCACCGAATGGGTGCAGCAAAGCATTATCGGCAGCACTTACCGGCTGCAGCATGTGCCCGCCAGGAATGGGCGGATCATCGCCACCATCCGGGGCCGCGCATGGGTCACAGCCGAGGCGACGCTGTATTTCGCGCCCTCAGACCCCTATGCCACCGGCATCCGCGCGCCGGTCCGTACCCCATGACTGCGCCTGATGCGCTGGTCATGGGCGGCGGTGTGATCGGACTGAGCGCCGCATTGCAGTTGCAATCCCGCAGGCTGGCCGTGACGCTGGTCGAGCGCGACCCCGACGGGCAAAGCGCCTCAAAGGGCAATGCCGGGGCCTTTGCCTTCAGCGATGTGGAACCACTGGCCGCGCCCGGCATCATGCGCCGCGCGCCAAAATGGCTGCTGGACCCGCTGGGCCCCCTGAGCATTCCGCCCGGCTATGCGCTGCGCATCGCGCCGTGGATGCTGCGGTTCTGGCGGGCAAGCTGGCGCGACCGGCATGCAGCCGCATTGCACGCGCAGGCGGCGCTGATGGCGCAGTCAAAGGCGGCGCTGGAACGTCTGGTGACGACCACAGGTGCAGAGCCGCTGTTGCGGCGTGAGGGGCAGTTGCAGCTATATGACAATGCCGCGCAGTTCCGCGCCAGCCTGCCGGGATGGGAACGCCGCCGCGCCCATGATATCGCATTCGAGTTAATCGAGGATGCCCCCGCCCGCATCGCCGAACTGCAGCCCGGACTGGACGCGCGGTTTCGTTTCGCCGCTTACACGCCGGACTGGGTCAATGTGACCGACCCCACCTTGTGGCATTCTCATCTGCTGGACAGCTTTCTGGCGCGCGGCGGGCAGGTTCTGAGGGCCGAGGCACAGGCGCTGACGCCTGCCCGCGACCATGTCGCAGTGCAAACCGATGCTGGCCCGATGCGCGCGGGCCATGTGATTCTGGCCGCCGGTGCATGGTCGCACCATCTGGCGCGCAGCCTGGGCGAACGCCTGCCTCTGGAAACCGAACGCGGCTACAACACCACCCTGCCCGACCCGCGATTTGATCTGAAAACGCATCTGAGCTTTGCCGATCATGGCTTCGTGGTCACAAAGGTCGGTGACGGTATCCGCGTCGGTGGTGCGGTCGAGTTGGGCGGGCTGCACCTGCCGCCGGATTACCGCCGTGCCAAGGTGCTGCTGGACAAGGCGCGGGCCTTCATGTCCGGGCTGAATGCCGAAGGCGGCACGCAGTGGATGGGGTTTCGTCCCTCGATGCCCGACAGCCTGCCAGTTATCGGACGCTCCAGGGCGTCGGACCGGGTGGTCCATGCGTTCGGCCATGGGCATCTGGGCCTGACGCAATCAGCGGGCACAGCCGAGCTTGTGGCCGATCTGGTCACTGGTCAGACCCCGGAACTCGACCTGACACCCTATCGGTCTGACCGGTTCGCATTCGCAGGCCGCGCCACATATTGACCAAACCAAGGAAGAGCAACGCCATGAAAATCACTGCCATCCGCGCCTATCAGGTCGATCTGCCGCTGAAAGAAGGGCGCTATAGCTGGTCAAACGGAAATTTTGTCGATGTGTTCGACAGCACGGTTGTCCAGGTAGAAACCGACGCAGGCATTACGGGCTGGGGCGAGTGCTGCCCGCTGGGGTCTGCCTACCTGCCTGCCTATGCGCTGGGTGTGCGCTCGGGACTGGCGGAACTGGCCCCGCATCTGATCGGGACGGACCCGCTGGCGCTGGATGTGCTGAACCGGCACATGGATGCCGTGTTGCGCGGGCATCCTTATGTTAAATCGGCCATTGATGTAGCCTGTTGGGACATTTTGGGCAAGGTGACGGGCCAGCCTGTCTGCACATTGCTGGGCGGCAAGGCGCAGGACGACGTGGTGCTGTATCGCGCGATCTCGCAGATCGAACCACAGGCGATGGCCGCCAATCTGGCCAGCTACCGCGCCGAAGGGTATACGCGCTTTCAGCTCAAGGTCGGGGCCGATGCCGACAGCGATATCGCGCGCATCCGGCTGTGTGCCGAGGCGATGCAGCCGGGCGAAGTGCTGGTGGCCGATGCCAATACTGGCTGGACCATGCACGAGGCCGCGCGCGTGGTGCAAGCCGTGCGCGATCTGGATGTCTATATCGAACAGCCCTGCCCGACCTATGAGGAATGCCTTGTCACCCGTCGCCGCACGGCGCTGCCTTTCGTGCTGGACGAGGTGATCACCGATGTATCCGCTTTCATGCGGGCGCTGGGGGATGGGGCGATGGATGTGATCAACCTCAAGATCTCCAAGGTTGGCGGGCTGACCCGCGCGCGCCAGATCCGCGATCTGTGTATCGGCGCGGGCGTGCCGATGACCATCGAGGACACATGGGGTGGCGATATCGTCACTGCCAGCATCGCCCATCTGGCACAATCGACCCCGGCGGAATTCGTGTTTTCCGCCACGGATTTCAACAGCTACGGCACTGTCACCTTCGCCCCCGATGCCCCGCAGCGTGTCAATGGCCGGATGCAGGCCGCAGACCGGCCCGGTCTGGGCGTCACACCGGATCTCGCCGTGCTTGGTGATCCAGTAATTGAGGTGGTGTGATGCGGTCCACGCGCGCCATCCAGATTGTCGGCTGTCATGCCGAGGGCGAGGTCGGTGACGTGATCGTCGGCGGGGTTGCCCCGCCGCCGGGCGCGACGCTTTGGGAACAGGCGCGCTGGATTCATCAGGACGGTGCCCTGCGCGATCTCGTGTTGAACGAACCGCGCGGCGGCGTCTTTCGCCATGTAAACCTGCTGGTGCCGCCCAAAGACCCGCGCGCGCAGATGGGCTTTATCATCATGGAGCCGGAACACACCCCGCCCATGTCGGGCTCAAATTCGATATGCGTATCAACCGTGTTGCTGGATACCGGCATCATCCCGATGCAGGAACCCGAAACGCATATGGTTCTCGAAGCGCCGGGCGGGATCATCGAAGTGCGCGCCGAATGTGCAGGCGGCAAGGCACAGCGCATATTCGTGCAGAATGTGCCATCCTTTGCAGACCAGCTTGATGCAACACTGGAGGTCGAGGGGCTGGGCAGTCTGCGCGTGGACACCGCCTATGGTGGCGACAGCTTCGTCGTGGTGGATGCAGGCGCACTGGGGCTGGACATGGCCGCGCATGAAGCCCGCGACATTGCCGAACTGGGTGCGCGGATCACAGCCGCAGCCAATACGCAGCTTGGCTTCACCCACCCCGAAAACCCCGACTGGCGGCATATTTCCTTTTGCCTGTTCGCAACCCGCCCCGTTGCCGGGCCAGAAGGCCCGGAGGTTCACCACGCCGTCGTGATCGAACCCGGCAAGGTGGACCGCTCGCCCACGGGCACGGCTGTGTCGGCGCAACTTGCGCTGATGCATCGCCGTGGCCAGATCGCGCAAGGGGCATTGCTGACCGCCTACTCGCTGATCGGGTCGCAGTTTCAGGGCAGGGTCGTGGCACAGGCGCGCGTCGGGGATCTGCCCGCCATTGTGCCCGAAATCTCTGGTCGTGCATGGATCACGGACACGCGCCAACTCCTCCTGGACCCGTCTGACCCCTGGCCGCGTGGCTACCGCGTCAATGATACATGGCCGGTCCGGCGCGGGAGTTAGAAAAACATCCCGCGCGGCAGCGGCACATTGATCAGCTTGACAAACAACAGCCAGATCACCGCCGTGGCAACAACCGGCACCACAATCGTGCTGGGCCAGTGCTTGAGCGGATCGCGTGTCAGTAGAAAGCTGGCACCGATCAGCGTAATCACCACGCTCACCCCAAGGCCAAGCTTGCCAATCAGCCAGAACATGCCCATCCCGACCGCGACCAGACCGATGCCCGTGCTGACGATTGCGCGCAGGTTTTCCGGAAACTCGTCAGATTTGCCGAAGAGCGCCTCGATCATGATAACAGCGCCCGCGCAGATCAGCGTGACATAGGCCAGTTGCGGAAAGGCATGCGGCCCAAGCCCCGGACCGGGCCGCCAGTTGCCATAGACAATGTCCAGCAAACCCACGGCTCCGACCGACATCGCCACAAGGCCGGTATAGAAATCCTGCCGTGTCAGAAGCTTGTTGAATTGCGGTTTCAGCATCAGGGCCTCCGGGGGCTTACTTCTTGTCACGCAGAACAAGGGTGAAGGTCAGGATCATGATCGCAGCCACTGTGTAAAGCCCGATCGCAATGGGGCTGGACAGCAGATGCATCCAGTCCCCGCGCCCGATCAGCAGCGACTGGCGCAGCGCCCGTTCAGCGCCGGGTGCCACGATGAAACCCAGAATCAGCGGTGCCAGCGGAAAGTTATACATCCGCAGCACCACCCCAAGGAACCCGGCAAACAACAGCACATAGACATCAATCACCGAATTACCCGCCGCGAATGTGCCCAGAATGGCCAGCACACAGACAATGGGCAGCAGGATGCGCGACTGGATCATCGCTATCTTGGAATAGACCGGCAGCAGGAAATGGGAAAACACGAGGTTGATCAGGTTCGCATAGATCAGGATCAGGAACAGCGCATAGATGACTTCGGTATGGTCATAGATCAGCCGGGGGCCGGGGGTCATACCCATCAGGATAAAGGCCGCGCCGAACAGGGCCGCTGTTGCACTGCCGGGGATCCCGAAGGCAAACAGCGGAATCAGCGTGGAACCGGATGTGGCGCTGTTCCCTGCTTCGGCGGCGGCCACGCCTTCGAGCGAGCCTTTGCCGAACTCATCGCGGTTGCGCGAGAAACGTTGCGCCAGACCATAGCTGATAAAGGCAGCCAGCGACGAGCCAGCGCCCGGCAGCGCCCCGATCAGCGTGCCCATCGTCGTGCCGATCCATGTGGCTTTCATGGTGGACCGAAACTCGGCAAAGCTCAGCTTGTCCTTGCTGGCATCGTAGTCACCCAGCAGCGATTCTGCCCTCTGCCTTGCGTCGTCCATGATCCGGTTGGCGCGTTCCATCCACGCCTTTGACAACTGAATGATCAACTCGGACACGGCAAAGATACCGACCAGCACCGGGATCAGCGCCAACCCGCCAGAAAGCTCGGGAATGCCAAAGGTCAGACGCAGCGAACCGCCAATCGGGTCACGCCCGATCATGGCCAGCAAGATACCAAGTGCCGCCATCGCGACACCCTTGGCGACCTTGCCCTTGGTCAGCGCGGAAATCAGCAGAAGCGAGAAGGCATAAAGCGCAAAGAACTCGACCGGTCCAAAGGTCAGCGCAACAATCGCCAGCGGCAAGGCCAGAAAGATCAGCACGAAATCGCTGGACGTGTCCCCGATAACGGACGAATAAAGGGCTGTATTCAGCGCCTTGTTTGGGTAGCCCTTCAACTTGGCCTGATACCCGTCTATCGCGGTGGCCGCAGATCCCGGCGTGCCCGGAACCCCAAAGGATATGGCCGAGATAGAGCCGCCAAACATCCCCCCCTTGTAGATACCGGTCAGCAGACCAAGCGCAGCGGCCGGTTCAAGGAAAAAGACGATGGGCAACAGGATGGCGATGGCCATATCCCCGCTCAGACCGGGAATGGCCCCCAATGTCACACCCATCAGAACGCCAATGGCGACGAACATGATGACTTCGGGGCTGAAGGCGAGATAAAGCGCCGGGATAAAGGATTCCAGCATGATGGTCGCCCGCTAACTGAATGTGGGGAGGGGGCCGCGACCCGTGCGTGACAGATCGCGCCTTGGCACCATGTCCCCCCGCCGTGCCGCTTGGGCAAACTGGCGGGGGGCCGGCAGGAGTGCCGTGATCAGTCGATCTCGCCGATTTCGCGCAGGATGTTCCCGATCGATTCGACAGTCGCCATGTACAGTTCGGTCGAATCCGCTGCGTTCAGCGGTTCGATACCTGCATTGACACGGCTGCTCATCGCCACAGCCGTGGGCGATGCCAGCGCTTCCATGAAGCAATCCTGCAGATACTCGACAGTTTCTGCAGGAACTTCATCCGTTGCGATGATCATCAACCATGCCGGCAGCACGACGTCATAGCCAGCTTCGCGGAAAGTGGGCGTATCGGGCAATGCAGCCGAACGCTCTGCCGCAAAAACACCAAGCGCCGTCAGTTCACCCGAAGCCACTTCCGAAGCGATACTGGCCGGAAGCGTCATGCCAAGGTCGATATGTCCGCCCATGATCAGGCTGCGCGTTTCACCGCCACCAGAGGTCGGAACGTGGATGTTCTCCAGCCCGGTTTCCATTTCGAACAGAACCAGTGGCAGGTGCACAATCCCCAGCGGCGAGGCATGGCCAAAGGTAATGCTGCCGGGATCAGCCGTTGCGGCCTCGACCCAGTCTTCGATGGTCTGGATCGGGTGGTCAGGACGCGTGTAGACCGTGGGCAGCCATTCGGTGAAGTTCATGACCGGCTGCCAGTCTTCATGGCTCCAGTCCACATCATCGACAAAGCCCGAGGTCACGATGGGGCCATAATCGGTAACAAGCAGCGTGTGGCCGTTTGGTTCGGCGTTGCGCACGAAGTTGACTGCTTCCAGCCCTGCCGCACCCGACATGCTGACCACGTCAATACGCGGGCCGCAGAATTCAGGCGCTGTTGCCGACAATACGCGCGCGGTGATGTCGCTGCCGCCGCCGGGGCCGAAGGGGATGACCAGACGAATCGGGTCATTGCTAAGTGGGCTGGCCGCGCCGAGCGTGGGCGCGATGGCCATCATGGCTGCAATGGCCGTAGCCGCTGCACCTTGTGGGGTGGTGATCTTGTGGAACATTGGGTGTCTCCCTGACTGTTGACGTGCTGATGCCCCGAGGGCGTACTGAGGTGAAATATCTCGGGTTTCATCCCGATTGGATTTTGGATACATTATTCATTGTTGTAGCACCCGGTCAAGCGTTAGGATGCAATAGAGGCGCAGTATTGCGGATTTCGCGAGTTGCAGACACGATACCCAAGGCTAACAAAATGCGCGCAGGAAAAGTGACTGGAATTGTGCCAATTGCAAATCGATTAACTTTAAATGATCATTTTTATGGTCTTGCTGCCTGTGAGAGGTCTATTGATCGGGAAATGTGGGCTTTTCTGACTGACGCGGGACAGTGCTGGTGTGCGTCTTTCATGTGCTGGTGCCGATGGCACGAGAGGGCACCAGAATGACCAAACCCCCTGTGCCTTTCATGCCGGTCTGGCCCGGATACAGCCTGATCGTCGCTGCACATTGCCTCGGTGCGATGAATCTGCTTGCGGTTCTGGCCTGCTCGCCACTGATCGCGGCAGATCTGGGGCTGTCGGCAGTCGAAATCGGCCTGATCGCAAGCGCCTATTCGGCGGCACTGGGCGCATTGTCGATCCCGGCAGGACGACTGGCCGATTTCATCGGCGTGCGCGCGTCCCTGTTCCTGGCCGCCATGATTACCGCAACCGGGGCGATCATCATTGCCACGGGGAACAGTTTCGGCGTCACGCTCGGCGGCATCCTTCTGTGCGGTACGGGATACAGTCTGGTCAACCCGGCGGCAGGGCGTGCGGTCCTGCTGTGGTATCCGCCGGAACGGCGCGGCACGCTAATGGGGATCAAGCAGACCGGGGTGCCCTTGGGTGGCGCCATCGGCACGGCCAGCGCCATGCTGGCACCGGCGCTGGGCTGGCAAGGGGTGATCGGCGGTATTGGCGCAGTTACCGCTCTCTGCGGATTGATGTTTCTGATGTTACCACGCGACCGGTCCTCGCAGGTGATTGCGCGCATGACCCTGCGCGACGAGTTTGCCGCCATCGGACGGCTGTTTCGCAACCCGGTTCTGGGCCGCAACAATCTGGCAAGCGGGTTGACCAATGGCGGACAGTTCATCCTGTGGAGTTACCTGACCGAATTCCTGCGCATGGGCGCGGGTTTCGGCCTGCCGCTGGCGAATGCTTGCCTCAGCATCCTGCATGTCAGCAGTATCGGCGGGCGCATTTTCTGGGGGTGGTTGAGTGATCGCGTCATGGGCGGCGATTCGCGGATCACCCTATTGGTGGTGGCCGGAATTGCGACCTTGGGTCTGGTTGGCATTGCGCTGGTGACACCGGGGAATGCTATCCTGCTGGCACCAGTGCTTGCGGTCGTTCTGGGTGTTACGATCTGTTCTGCCACAGGGGTGCAGATGGCCCTGACCATCCAGACCGCACAACCCGCGCAGGCGGGCGGGGCGATTGGTTACAACATGCTCGCCACCAATATCGGAGGGGTCGTCGCACCACCTGCCTTTGGCCTTGTTCTGGAGTATTCGGGCAGCTTTGCACTTGCATGGCTGCTGGCTGCGACGGGTGTGGCGCTGGCCTTCGGGCTGCTCTGGATTGACCGACGCAAGAAGCCTGACCGCTAAATCTACCCGACATTCTCAGGCGCTTGTTCCACGCATAGCCCATGGCCTTGGGTCGCATAGGCCAGTTGCGCCGTCATGCCATCTGCAGGATCTCGTGCGAGACGTCGCGAATATGCCCGGAGAATGCCGCCAATGTCCGGGGGCGTGCCGGATTCTTCAGATAGGCCAGCGAGAAACCATGCTGAAGCGTTGACGAGAACGGTCGGCACACCAACCCATCACCCGATTCCCCCCGCGCAAGCAGCGCATTGGCTATCGTGACGCCCAACCCTTCGCGCACAAAACTGCACGCGGCACTGACGGCCTGCGTTTCAATCAGCACTTCGGGCCTGATTCCGGCCTGCAGGAAAAGCTGATCCAGTTGCACGCGAAAGGGCCGGTTGCGGCCCAGCAGGATCAGGTTTTCGCGGCGCAGGTCCACAGGTTCAATCTGGCGCTTTCTGCCAAGCGGGTGGTCTTCCCGCATCACCACATCCGTGCCGACCGTCACAAGGTCAATCGCATCTAGCGCCGGGTGCTCTACCGGGGCCTTGACGAACCCCAGATCCACCCGCCCCGACGCCACTGCGGCGACAACTTCATAATACGACATGATCTCTGCAATGATCTTCTGGCCGGGCCGGTCCACCTGCAACCGGCGCACTGCGGGCGCAAGAATCCGGGTGACAACACCCGCTGGTGCCGCGACGCGCAACGGCAAGGCCGTGCGGTCTGCCTGACTCAACAGCCCCTCGACACCTGCGAGCGTGCGCTCGACATCCGGCAGCAACAATTCGGCAGCTTCGCGCGGGGTCAGCCGCCCATTGGCGCGGATGAACAACCGCTCGCCGGTTGCAGCCTCGAATTCCGCCAGCAACCGGCTGACCGAGGGCTGCGAAACGCCCAGCAGCCTTGCCGCCTCGACCGTCGACCCGGTCTGCATGATGGCGCGGAAGGCGCGGATGTGACGAATCTCCATCTATTCAATCTACAAATACCTTCATCAGAAATCATCATAAGATTGCAAGCAGTATCACGAAAGTCGATCCTTGACGCAAATCAGCGCGCCATGCACCGCCAAGAGTGCCCCTGCGCGAACCGGGAGTGCGGATTTGGTCTATGTCATCCGTCGTTTGTTGCAGGCCGTCTTTCTGGCGCTGGTCATGTCGTTTCTGGTGTTCACCGGCATCTTCGCCGTGGGCAACCCGGTGGACATCCTGATCGACCCGGAAGCCACTCAGGCCGAACGCGTGCGCCTGATCGCGCAGCTTGGGCTGGACCGCCCCTTTCACGAGCAATATTTCGTCTTCCTTGGCAATGTTCTGCAAGGCGATTTCGGCAACAGCTTTGTCTATAACCGCCCCGCGCTTGGGCTGATCCTTGAACGCATGCCCGCGACGCTGGAACTGGCCTTCGCGGCCATCGTGATCGCGGTGGTGCTGGGCATTCCACTGGGCATGTATGCCGGTTTGCGCCCCGGCACACCGGGCAGTCAGGCTGTGATGGCAGGCTCGATCCTTGGGTTCAGCGTGCCGAATTTCTGGCAGGCGATTATGCTGATCATGATCTTTTCGGTCATGCTGGGCTGGTTCCCGGTTTCCGGGCGGGGGCAGGTGGGCGAGTTTATGGGCATCCGCTCCAGCCTGTTCACGTTGAACGGGTTGCAGCATATGGCGCTACCGGCGATCAATCTGGCCATCGGGCATCTGGCGCTGGTCATCCGACTGGCCCGGTCCGGCACGCAAGAGGTCAAGGCGCAGGATTTCATCCGCTTTGCCCGCGCCAAGGGCCTGAGCGAGCCGCGCATCGTGCTGGTGCATCTGCTACGCAACATCCTGATCCCGATTGTCACCCTTGTGGGCATGTCCTTTGGCGGGCTGATCGCCTTTGCCGTGGTGACAGAATCGATCTTCGCATGGCCCGGCATGGGCAAGCTGATCATCGACTCGATCCGCCAGCTGGATCGCCCTGTCGTGGTCGCTTATCTAATCGTTATTGTCGTCATCTTCATCATCCTCAACCTGCTGGTCGATCTTCTCTATTCGCTGATCGACCCCCGCATCCGGCTGGACGGGGCAAAGCAATGAGCGATATGTCCGTCCCCCCTGTCGCGCAGTCGCTGGACGCCACGCCCCCGCCAGAGCGCCCAGTCTGGCGGATCATCCGCGATTTCCGCCGCAGCCCGCTGGCACTGTTCGGGCTGGCGCTGCTCGTCCTGATCGTGGCGGCAGCCTTTCTTGCGCCGTGGATCACCCCGCAAAACCCTTATGACCTGCGCAGTCTCAGCATCATGGACAGCCGC
>SKRW01000268.1 GCA_007118295.1 Paracoccaceae bacterium
TGATCTTTGAAGAGTTCAAAGGCACCGGCAACAGCGAGATTGTGCTGGACCGCAAGGTTTCCGACAAGCGCGTTTTCCCGGCCATCGACATCCTGAAGTCCGGCACGCGGAAAGAAGACCTGTTGATCGACAAGGCAGATCTGCAGAAAACCTTTGTGCTGCGTCGTATCCTGAACCCAATGGGGACAACAGACGCCATCGAATTCCTGATCTCGAAGCTGAAACAGACCAAAACCAACAGCGATTTCTTCGACTCGATGAACGCCTGAGGCAATGGATACGATCTTCGCGCTGGCCTCGGCACGAGGAAAGGCAGGCGTGGCAGTGCTGCGCCTCTCTGGCCCTCGGGCGCATGCTGTGGCAGCCGGGATGGTGGGTAAATTACCCACCCTACGGGTCGCAACCCTTCGTCCGATCCGAAACATGGTAGGCGAACGGCTGGACACGGGGCTGGTAACAGTCTTTGGCCGCGGTGCCAGCTTTACCGGCGAAGAGGTTGTCGAACTGGCCGTGCATGGCAGTCTGGCGACAGTGTCCGCTATCGAGACCTGTCTGGCGGATGACCACGGGTTGCGGCTTGCGGAACCGGGCGAGTTTACCCGCCGCGCGCTTGAAAATGGGGCGCTGGACCTGACTCAGGTCGAGGGTCTGGGTGACCTGCTGGACGCGGAAACTGAAAGCCAGCGGCGACAAGCCTTGCGCGTGCTGGATGGTGCCATTGGCAAGCTGGTGGCAGAATGGCGCACGCATCTGGTCAAGGCTGCGGCCCTGGTCGAAGTGTCGATCGATTTCGTCGAGGAAGATGTCGGGAATTTCGACGCCCAGATCCTGCAGGAAGTCGAGGCGGTAGCAAAGGACTTGCGGCGCGAAATTGCGGGGCAGGGTGCGCGCGAACGGGTTCAGACGGGTTTCGAGGTGGCGCTGGTCGGGTCGGTGAATGCTGGCAAGTCGACATTGCTCAACGCGTTGGCCGGTCGTGAAGCGGCGATCACATCGGATATTGCGGGCACAACGCGCGATGTGATCGAGGTTCGGATGGATATTGGCGGATTTGCCGTAACGATCCTTGATACAGCGGGCTTGCGAGACACGGCAGAAACCATCGAGAACATTGGCATCGCGCGCGGGCAAGATCGCGCACGATCTGCTGATCTACGCATCATATTGTGTGATGGCCCACAAGGTACCCCACCTGTAGACTTGGCGTTGGGGGACATCGTGCTTTTCAGCAAGGCAGACCTGCATCCTGGTGTGTCGGGGGGCGTGTCGGGTCTGACGGGCGAAGGGGTCGATGATCTGCTGAACCGGATTGCGATGGAACTGTCCAGACGCGTCGCGCGGGATGGTGTGACTGTGCGTCGTCGGCATCTGCAGGCCATGCAGGGCGCGCTTGCGTCGTTGGAAGTGGTGATTGAAAATTTGCGCGCCAGAGGTTATGTCGCAGAACTGGTTGCGGCGGATATTCGCCATGCCATGACATCGCTCGATTCGTTGATCGGCAAGGTAGATGTCGAAGATTTGTTGGGCGATATCTTTGCGTCCTTCTGCATCGGGAAGTAGGAGTGTTTCACGTGAAACATTATGATGTCATCGTAGTTGGCGGTGGTCATGCCGGGGTCGAGGCAGCCCTCGCTTCGGCGCGGCTCGGCGCGACGACGGCCTTGGTGACATTCCGCACCGATGATCTGGGGGTCATGTCGTGCAACCCTGCCATCGGCGGTTTGGGCAAGGGTCATCTGGTGCGCGAGGTCGATGCGTTGGGCGGCCTGATGGCGCGCGCGGGGGATTATGCGGCGATACAGTACCGCTTGCTGAACCGCTCCAAGGGGCCAGCCGTGCAGGGGCCTCGGGTGCAGGCAGACCGCAAGCGCTATCGTGCATTTGTCGGCCGCGCCGTTCTGTCAGCGCCGGGACTGGATGTAATCGAAGCCGAGGTGACCGCCCTCTTGCAATCTGGGGATGCGATTCGTGGTGTGGAAATCGGTTCAGACACCGAACTTCACGCGCAAGCCGTGGTGCTGACAACCGGCACGTTCCTTGGTGGCAAGGTGTTCATTGGCGACGAGAGCTTTCCTGCAGGACGGATGGGTAATGCGGCGTCCAATCATCTGGCACGGCAGATGCGCGACCTCGCCTTACCCATGGGCCGACTGAAGACAGGAACCCCGCCCCGGCTGGACGGTCGGACAATTGCCTGGGATATGCTCGAATCGCAACCCGGTGACGAGGATCCGGAATTCCTATCGTTCCTGACCGATCACGTCATTGCCGACCAAGTGGCCTGTGCGATCACTCATACCAATCCTGAAACGCATGATATTGTGCGTCAGAACCTGTCTCGTTCAGCGATGTTCAGTGGTCAGATCGAAGGCGTTGGTCCGCGGTACTGCCCATCCATCGAGGACAAGATTACGCGCTTTGCTGACAAGGACTCGCATCAGGTGTTTCTGGAGCCCGAGGGTCTGGATGATCACACAGTCTACCCGAACGGGATATCCACCTCACTCCCTGCGGATGTTCAGGAAGCCTATGTGCGCACGATGCGAGGACTGGAGGCTGTCACGATCCTGCAGCCGGGCTATGCAATAGAATACGACTATATCGATCCGCGCGCGCTGTCCTCGGCATTGCAACTGAAGGATATCAAAGGCTTCTATCTCGCAGGCCAGATCAATGGAACCACTGGCTATGAGGAAGCGGCAGCGCAGGGGTTGGTTGCTGGTCTGAACGCCGCGCTTTTTGCGCAGGGGCGCGACGCGATCCGGCTGCAACGGTCTGATTCGTATATTGGCGTCATGATAGATGATCTGATCTTGCGTGGCGTGTCAGAGCCTTATCGGATGTTCACGTCGCGTGCGGAATACCGGTTGTCTCTGCGGGCTGACAATGCGGACCAGCGTCTGACACCGCTGGGGTTGGCGCTTGGCTGCATTGATGATGACCGTGGCCGTGCCTTTGCGCAGAAGATGGATCTTCTGGAAGGCGGCAAGGCGCGGTTGCGGGGACTGAGTTACACGCCGCGCGAACTGAACGCCGCCGGATTCAAGGTTAGTGAAGATGGCACGCGCCGTGATGCACTGACCCTGCTGGGCCTGCCGGGGTTTGATTTCGCAACGCTGGCGCGAATCGCGCCCGAGATTGGCCTGATTGACGCGCAGACACAGGCCCAGATCGAGAAAGAGATGGTCTATCATGCTTATCTGGAGCGCCAGGAATCCCAGATCAAGGCGCTGGCAGCAGACGAAGACAGGCGCTTTCCGCCAGGGTTTGACTTTACCGGAATCAATGGCCTGTCAAAGGAATTGTCTATAAAGCTCAACGCGTTGCGCCCAGAGACGCTGGGGCAGGCTGCGCGGATTGACGGCATGACACCGGCAGCGCTCGTGCTGTTGCTGTCGCGCATTCAGCAAACCAGAAAACGCGCTACGGCATGATGCAGATTCAACTTGCCGGTCGCGATGTTTCACGTGAAACAATGAGCAAGCTGCAACAGTTTGCCGACCTGCTTTGCAAGTGGAATAAGAAAATCAATCTGGTATCGTCAGCGGGCATGTCCGATTTGTGGGAGCGCCACATCGTGGATTCCGCTCAGGTCTTTTCCTATGCGCCCCAAGGCACCGGGCATTGGGTTGATCTTGGTTCTGGCGGTGGCTTGCCCGGTATCGTTTGCGCAGTGCTGGCGCAGGACTCTCTGCCCGAATGCAGATTTACCCTGATAGAGAGTGATCACCGAAAATCGGCGTTTCTGATGACTGCTGCCCGCGAGTTGGCGCTTCCTCTATCCGTTCTGACCGAACGCGCAGAAGCGGCCGCACCACAAGGCGCTGATATTGTGACCGCCCGCGCACTCGCCCCCCTTGACCAGTTGCTGCCTCTGGTCATGCGGCATATCGCCGAAACAGGCATAGCGATCTTGCCCAAGGGAAAAAACCACGCACAAGAGCTTGCAGCAGCGCAGAGGGAGTGGCATTTTGAGGCTACGGCGCATGCCAGCCTGACTGACTCACTGGCGCGGCTGTTTGTCATAAAGGAAATCACCCGTGTCTGATCGCGTCATGACTCGAATCATCGCAATAGCGAACCAGAAGGGTGGTGTGGGCAAGACGACCACAGCAATCAATCTGTCGTCGGCGCTTGCTGAGAGGGGCATGAAAACCCTGTTGATCGACCTTGATCCGCAGGGAAACGCGTCCACCGGGCTGGGTTTGCAGATGGGCGCGCGCAAATATACCACGTATGACCTGATTCTGGGCGACAGTCCGGCGCAGAACATTTTTCTGGAAACGGACCAACCCGGTCTGTGGATTGTTCCTGCGACCACCGACCTTTCCTCTGCTGACATCGAGTTGATGTCGCGGGCCCGGCGTTCGTATCTGTTGCAGGACGCGTTGCGCCAGCGGGATATTACCGAAGCCGGGTTTGACTACATCCTAATCGATTGCCCGCCCGCGCTGAATTTGCTGACGATCAATGCAATGGTCGCAGCGCAGTCTGTTCTTGTTCCTCTACAGGCCGAGTTCTTTGCGCTCGAGGGCCTGTCGCAACTGATGCTGACCGTGCGCAATTTGCGCGAAACTGCCAATTCCGCGCTGCGAATCGAAGGGGTTTTGCTGACCATGTATGACCGGCGAAACAATCTGGCGCAGCAGGTCGAAGCGGATGCCCGCGAGAATCTGGGTGACATGGTGTTCAAGACTGTCATTCCCCGCAATGTCCGTCTGAGTGAAGCACCTTCGTTTGCGATTCCGGTGCTGCAATATGATCCAATGTCCAAAGGGGCGGTGGCCTATCGGGATCTTTCGCAGGAACTGATGGAAAAACACAATAGAATCTTGCAGGAGAGGGTGGAGCCGTGACAGATCGCAAACCTGAACGTCGCGGACTTGGGCGCGGATTGTCGGCGCTTATGGCCGAGGTTTCTACCCCGACTGATGAGGGAACCCCTGCAGATCGCAGTCGTGTGCAGCATTTGCCAGTAGAACGACTGGTGCCAAATCCGGACCAGCCGCGCCGCTATTTTGACGAAACGGCATTGGCGGAACTGGCAGCCTCGATCCGCGAGAAAGGTGTGATTCAGCCGCTGATCGTGCGCGAAAAGGGTGACAGCTACGAGATTGTCGCGGGTGAGCGACGGTGGCGTGCCGCGCAGCGGGCGCAGGTGCATGAGGTGCCCGTCGTTATTCGTGCGTTTACCGATACCGAAGTGCTGGAAATCGCGATCATTGAAAACATCCAGCGGACTGATCTGAATCCGATCGAAGAGGCGACCGGGTACCGGGCGCTGATCGAACGCTTTGGGCATACGCAAGAGAAACTGTCCGAGGCGATGGGCAAGAGCCGCTCGCATATCGCGAATCTGATGCGTCTTTTGACATTGCCGGATGATGTGCAATCCATGTTGCGCGAAGGCAAGCTGAGCGCTGGCCATGCGCGTGCGCTGATAACAGCGCCTGATCCGTCGGTTCTGGCGCGCAAGGTTGCACAAGAGGGGCTGTCTGTGCGCCAGACAGAGGCGCTGCTGAAGGCGCCGAAGACATCGACCAGACCGCGCCCGCGCGACAAGGATTCAGACACCAAGGGATTGGAGAATGACCTGTCAGCGGTATTGGGCATGGCGGTCAGTATTGATTATGCCGGGGGCGGAAAGGGCACGCTGACAGTCAGTTACGCCTCGATGGAACAGCTTGACCGGCTGTGCAGTATTCTTGGGACACCCTTTAATCAACGAGGGATCGGAGCAGACCATTAAGGACTGGTCGCCCGGTCGTTGTTGCCCAGAGATGCGTCTCATTGCACCCCATCAGCCCGTGTTCGATCAGGCCACTGATCTTGTCTTGGGGCAGGGGCTTTCCTGCAAGATTTTGATATCGTTCAATTTCTAACCCTTCCGACAGGCGCAGGCACATCATCAGATACTCCAGTGCCTGTTCTTCGGGCGGGACGATTTCGCGCTCGGTTTCGCCATGGCCCAGCCGCGCGACCTGGTCCAGCCATGCGCCCGGCGCGCGCGGGGTTTGGGTGGCGTGGCGCATATTGTTCAGCGTCAAGCGCCCATGCGCGCCCGGTCCGATCCCGGCGTAATCGCCACCGCGCCAGTAGATCAGATTGTGCCGAGATGCGGCATCCGGGCGGGCGTGGTTTGACACTTCATAGGCGGGCATTCCGTGATCTGCACAAATATCTTGTGTTATCAGATACATATCCGCCGAAATGTCGTCATCCGGCAGGCCCTTCAGCCCGCCTTGGGCTGCACGCGCCCCAAAGGCCGTGCCGGGCTCGATGGTGAGTTGGTAGAGTGACAGGTGATCAACGGCCATTCCAAGAGCCGTGCGCAATTCCTGTTCCCATGCTTGCAGCGTCTGGTGTTGGCGCGCGTAGATCAGGTCAAAGCTGACGCGGTCAAAGGCGTCGCGGGCGATGTCAAAGGCAGCGCGCGCCTCAGATACGGAATGCAGGCGGCCAAGGCGGCGCAGATCTTCATCATCAAGGGCCTGAATTCCCATGGATATTCGGTTGACACCCCCCTCGGCATACGCGCGGAAGCGGCCAGCCTCGACCGAACCGGGGTTGGCTTCGAGTGTGACCTCAAGGTCATTGGCGGTCGTCCAACGGTTGCGAATACGCTCCAGCAGGGCGGCGACGAGGTCCGGGTCCATCAGCGACGGCGTGCCGCCACCAAAAAAAACCGTGTTCAGCAGGCGGCCTTCGGTTTGTGCAGCGATGCGGTCAATCTCGGACAGGTAGGCGCGTGCCCATGCCTGTTGGTCGATCTGGGCACTGACATGGCTGTTAAAGTCGCAATAGGGGCATTTCGACTGGCAAAAGGGCCAATGGATATACAGGCCAAAGCCGCCATTTTGCCAGTCATCCATGATCAGCCCTTGAAGGCCGTGACTTCGATTTCGATCAGCATTTCGGGTTTGATCAGGCCCGCAATGACCAGGGTTGCGGCTGGGCGAATCTCACCCATCGCCGCGCCCAGAGCAGGGGTAGCAGCATCGACAAGGGCGGCATCTGTGAGGGTGTATTGAACGCGCACGATATCTTCCATCGCGAAACCGCCCTCTGCCAGCGCCTTGCGGATCGTTTCAAAGCAATTGCGCGCCTGAACCGCGACATTTCCGGGCATGGTCATGGTGGCATAGTCATAGCCGGTGACGCCAGACACAAAGCACCAGTCGCCTTTGACGACCGCGCGGCTATAGCCCAGCGTTTTCTCGAATTCCGATCCTGTAGAGATGCGTTTCATGTGAAACATCCTTGAATGAGCGCCTTTATCGCGGCACCCCGATGAGAAAGGGCGTTCTTTTCGTCATGGGTCATTTCGGCGAAAGTGCGGCGCTCGCCACTGGGCTGGAACATGGGGTCATAGCCATGACCATCTGTCCCGCGCCGGGGCCAGACAAGCTGCCCGGTGGCATGACCCTCGAACACTTCATCATGGCCATCGGGCCAGGCAAGCACAAGGGTGCAGCAGAACCGGGCGTGCCAGGGCCGGGGCGCGCCTGCTGCGATCAGTTTGGCATGGGTCTTTTCCATGGCCATGATGAAATCACGGCCTGTGGGGGTTTCGGCCCAATCCGCCGTATAGACACCGGGCGCGCCATCCAGCGCCGTGATTTCCAGTCCGGAATCATCGGCAAGCGCGGGTAGACCCGTGGCGCGGGCGGCGGCATGGGCCTTGATCCGGGCATTGCCGACGAAACTGGTCTCGGTCTCGGCGGGTTCGGGCAGGGCGTGTTCGGCGGCAGAGGTGACCGCAATGCCAAGGGGCGTCAAGATCTGCTGGAATTCTTCCAGCTTGCCTGCGTTATGCGTTGCTACAAGCAGGGTCTTGCCGTCAAAGCGCCTCATGCAATGGCGGCTTTCTGTGCCACGACCAGTTCCGAGACACCCTTTTCCGCAAGGTTCAGAAGCTGGTCCATTTCGGTGCGCGAAAAGGTTGCGCCCTCGGCGCTCATCTGCACTTCGACCATGCGGCCAGACCCCAGCAGGATGAAATTGCCGTCAACGCCTGCCGTGCTGTCTTCGGCATAGTCCAGATCCAGCACAGGCTGGCCAGCATAGATGCCACAGGACACGGCCGCCAGATGGTCGGTGATCGGGTCTGACACCACATCACCGGCTTTCAGTAGCTTGTTGATCGCAAGCCGCAGCGCGACCCAGCCACCCGTTATGGCTGCGCAGCGGGTGCCGCCATCGGCCTGAATGACATCGCAGTCAATGGTGATCTGGCGCTCGCCTAGGGCCGACCGGTCTACGCAGGCCCGCAGGGACCGCCCGATAAGGCGTTGGATCTCGACTGTGCGGCCTTGCTGCTTGCCGGACGCGGCTTCGCGCCGGACGCGGGTATTGGTGGCGCGTGGCAGCATGCCGTATTCTGCCGTGACCCAACCCAGCCCGGTATTGCGCAAAAAGGGCGGCGTGCGATCTTCGAGCGAGGCTGTGCACAGCACTTTGGTGTCGCCGACCGAGATCAGGCAGGACCCTTCGGCATGTTTGGTGGCGTCGATCTCGATTGAAATCGGGCGGAGAGTATCTAGATTCCGACCTGAGGGGCGCATGGATGGTCCTTTCATCGTTCAGGGCATCGATACTCGTGTGTATTAGGGTGATGCAAGCCCGATTACCCTTGAAAACCGCGTGATTTTCCAGTGGTCTGTAGTGGAGTGTATGAGGTTCGGATGGGCGAGATACCTGACAGCCGCAAATTGCTGGACGAGATGAACACCCGCTCGCGCGAGGTGTTCCGGCGCGTGGTCGAGGGGTATCTGCATTCGGGTGCGCCTGTCGGGTCGCGCACCCTGACCCGCGACATGAGCGAAAAGGTCTCTGCCGCGACCGTGCGCAACGTGATGCAGGATCTGGAATTTCTGGGGCTACTGGACAGTCCGCATATTTCGGCGGGGCGGGTGCCGACCAATCTGGGGTTGCGGCTGTTCGTGGATTCGTTGTTGGAAGTCGCGCCACTGGATGTGCGTGATCGGGAAAAGCTGGATTCGACCCTGGGCAGCAACGAACGCGACGTGTCCAGCTTGCTGGAACAGATCGGCGGCGCGCTGAGCGGGGTGACGCAAGGTGCATCACTGGTGCTGTCGCCCAAGCATGAGGCCGCGATCAAGCATATCGAATTTGTCAGCCTTGGGGCTGACCGGGCGCTGGTGGTTCTGGTGTTTGCGGATGGCCATGTCGAAAACCGGTTGTTCGCACCGCCCAAGGGAATGACGCCGTCGGCCATGCGTGAGGCGGCGAATTATCTGAATTCCATGATCGAGGGGATGACAGTCACCTCGCTTCTGGCGCGGTTCCGGGCCGAGATCACGCGCAATCGCCGCGAGATAGACTCGCTGGCCACACTGCTGGTCGAGCAGGGTCTGGCGATCTGGGAGCATGAGGGCGAACCGCAAGAGCGACTGATCGTCCGGGGGCGCTCGAATCTGCTTGACGAGGGCGCCGCTGCCGAGGATATCGAGCGCATCCGCACCTTGTTTGACGACCTGGAACGCAAGCGCGACATCGCGGAGTTTCTGGAATTGACAGAGCGCGGTGAAGGGGTGCGGATCTTTATCGGTGCCGAGAACCGGCTTTTTTCGCTGACGGGTTCAACTCTGGTGGTTTCTCCTTATATGAACGAGGACCGAAAGATCATCGGGGCGGTTGGCGTGATCGGCCCGACGCGACTGAATTACGGGCGCATTGTGCCCATCGTGGATTACACTGCGCAACTGGTGGGGCGGATGCTCTCGGACCGGCGCACGGATTGAGGACTGAAGGGTAGAGTATGGCCGAGGCAAAGCCGAATACACAGGACGACACGGAAATCGAGGCGCAGGAGCCCCAGAACGAGGACTTTCAGCAGGCAGAGCCACTTTCTGCGCTGGAGCAGGAACTTGCGACTTTGCAGGCCGAGCGCGATGAAATGCGCGACCGGATGATCCGCGCGCTGGCCGATGCCGAAAACAGCCGCAAACGTGCCGAAAAAGACCGTCGCGATGCGCAGCTTTATGGTGGTGCGCGAATCGCGCGCGACATGCTGCCAGTCTATGATAACCTCGCGCGAGCCCTGAGCGCTGCCAATGAGGAAACCCGCGCCGCCGCCACCGGGTTGGTGGAAGGGGTCGAACTGACCTTGCGCGAGTTGACCAATATCCTGAACAAGCACGGCGTCGAGCGGATCAGCCCCGAAGTGGGCGAGATGTTCGACCCGCATCTGCATCAGGCGATGTTCGAGGCCCCTGTGCCCGAGACGCGGGCAGGCCAGATCATTCAGGTGATGGCCGAGGGGTTCCGCTTGCACGATCAGTTGCTGCGCCCTGCTCAGGTCGGGGTTTCATCAACGCCAGCCGGATAAGGGGGCGTTCGCGCGCCTCCTTCGGGCCTGCGGCGCGGCGCCAGTGTTGTTGAACCAATGGCGCATAATGACGACCCCGCTCAAGGAAATTCTTGCACAGATGAAATCAGGATGTGCTGAGGGTTTTCAACTCGTACAGCAGATCCAGCGCCTCTCTGGGGCTTAGCTCGTCCGGAGTAATCCGGGCGAGTTTATCCATGGCGGGGTTCGGTTTTGGCTTTGGGGTCGGGGGTGGGCTGGCGGCAAACAGCGGCAGATCGTCGATGATCGCCTTGGGGCTGGCACTCGTGCCCTGTTCCAGCGCACTGAGGATTTCGCGGGCGCGGGTGACGACGGTTTCGGGCAGGCCCGCAAGACGGGCAACCTGAACCCCATAGCTGCGATCCGCGGCACCGCGCCGGACCTCGTGCAGGAAGATCACCTCGCCTTCCCATTCCTTGACGCTGACCGTTGCATTCTCGACGCCGTGAAGGCGCGCGGACAGGGCCGTCATCTCGTGGTAGTGGGTGGCGAAGAGGGCGCGGGCGCAGTTGACGTCGTGCAGGTGTTCGAGCGTGGCCCAGGCGATGGACAGCCCGTCATATGTGGCCGTGCCGCGCCCGATTTCATCGAGGATGACCAGCGCGTGGTCATCGGCCTGATTGAGAATCGCGGCGGTTTCGACCATTTCAACCATGAAGGTCGAGCGCCCGCGCGCTAGGTCATCCGAAGCCCCGACGCGGCTGAAGATTTGGCTGACCAGGCCGATATGTGCGCTTTGGGCGGGCACCCAAGCCCCCATTTGCGCAAGGATCGCAATCAGCGCGTTCTGGCGCAGGAAGGTGGATTTGCCCGCCATGTTGGGCCCTGTCAGCAGCCAGATGGCGGCATGATCGTGCGCGGTCAGGTCGCAATCATTGGCGATGAAGGGCTGGCCATTACGACCAAGCGCCTGTTCCACGACCGGGTGCCGCCCGGCGGTGATGGCAAAGGCGCGCGAGGTGTCCAGTGTCGGCGCAGTCCAGTTGCGCGATTGCGCCAGATCGGCAAGGGCAGCGGCGAGGTCGATCTCGGCCAGCGCGCGCGCAGTCTGGCTGAGGGTTGCGGCGCTGGCGAGGATGGCCTCGCGCA
>SKRW01000344.1 GCA_007118295.1 Paracoccaceae bacterium
ATCGGTGTTGAATACGGTAACGCCGGTCGTCGACGCTAGGGTAGTCACCGCGATACCGGCGGTTTCGCCTTGTGCCGCGCCGGACATCTGCGCGGCGAGGCTCTGGACCTCGACGAGGGTCAGCCCGCCGCCATCCGTGTCGATCACCACGGCCCGCAGCGCGGTAAAGTGGTTGTCGATACTGCCCAGATCCGATGTTTCGACAACACCACCAGACACGGTGATGCCGGTGACTTTCGCATCAGGCCCGGCATTGAGCATTGATAGCCCATAAAGCGAGAAGGCCGCGCCATCGGTAGGCGACAGCACGATCACGTCGTCCGGGGCGGGCCGCACCCCAAGGGGAGCCGCTTGCAAGACCCTTGTCGGGCTGTTCAGCACCGACGCATCATACGCCACGCCGGGCGACACGGCGCGGATATCAAAGCCCATCTCCTGATAGACGCCGCTGCTGCCTGCTGCCGGAAAACCCGCAAAGGTGATCGCATCGCCCACATTGCGGAAGCCGCGTGCGATATCCGCGCCCAGCACCGCGCGGTCAGAATTCAGGATGATCCGGTTGCCATCGATGATGCCGTCGACATCGCCGCTGCCCGTCGCCTCGACCCGCAGGGTGTTCTCGCCACTGCTGCCCCGGATCTCGACCTGCGCCGCGCCCGCTGTCTGCAGCACCGCGACATCGCTCGCGGGCAGCCGCGCGAGCAGCACCTCGCCATCGCGATGAATCCAGTCAACCGGCGTCGCGAAGGGCGCGCTGGCAGGGCCGGTATGGTCGGCAATCAGCAAATCCACATCCATCCGCAGCCCGGTGAACTGCCCTGCGGTTGGAGTCTCTGCCAGCACTGCGATGACCGTGTCGAACTCTGTCCCGCCCGTGATGGCGGTTATTGCCACATCCGGGATCGCGACGGCACGGATCGTGTCATTGCCAGCGCCTCCATTGATCCTGATCGCCATGTCGGGACCAGAGGCGTAGTCAACCGTCAGCGTGTCATTGCCGGATCCAAGTTGCAGGCCAAGCAGTGACAGCCCCGCGAAATTCACCTGGCTCACCGGGGATTCGGCGCCAAAGGCAAGGTGGCCCGCGTCTGTGAAGGCATCCGTCAGCATGCCCGCGCCAGAAGCGCCATCCGCAAGCTCGCCCACCAGTGCGCCGGTATAAGCGCCAAGATTGACGCGCAGCGTAGTGTTGCCATCCAGATCGCCAATGATCGTCACATCGGCATCTGCACCGGTCACGGTGACAGTGTTGGTCCCGCCTGCGCCCAGATAGGCGATGACATCCTGACCGGCCCCCGAGAGGATGACTGTATCATCGCCCCCGTTCAGGCGGGCGTCGATCTTCATGGTGCTGCCGCGCACCTCCAGTCGGTCATTACCGTTGGACAGATCAAAGAGCAGCGTGCTGTCGGGTGTCAGGCCGATCAGGTCCACCCCAGGCTGCCCCGCAGGCGTCACCCGCGTCGCATCCGCCAGTGTATCGACAACAAGGTTGGCAGAACTGGATGCGCCGATCTCGATACGGTCAGCGGCACCACCACCGCCGATGATCTCCAGCTTCCCGCGCAGCGCGTCCAGCGCCGAGCCTGGAACACTGGCATCATATCCAAGCCGGATAGTGTCCGCACCGCTGCCAAGGCGCAACAATGTGCTGGCAGAAGCCAAGGTTCCAGCAACATTGAGGGTATTTTCGCCATCCGCAAGGTGGAGGCGCACATCCTCGAAGCCCGAAAATCCCAATTCCTCGCCAAGCCCGAACCCGCGCAGCCGCCCGGTATCAGCCCCAGCGGAAAGGACACCGTCATCTGCGGCGCGGGCCGCGCTGTCCATCACCAGACGGTCTGCGCCATCCCCGCCTGTCAGCCGCAAGATACCCGAGATCCCGGACAGATCGCCCATGCTGCCAGAGATGGCAGTATCGTTGCCCGCACCCAGATCAATATCCAGCCTTGTGCCCGCCGCGACCGCATCGACACTGACCACGTCGTCGCCCGACCCAAGGTTCAGCGCGACCTGCGCGACGTCCTCGAAGCTGAAGCGCCCGGACATGCCGAAACCCGCGATTTCAGTGGCGGTGATCTGACCTGTCAGATCGCGCGCACTGCCCGTTGAATCCAGGACCAATTGTTCATTCCCGACGCCATTACCAAGAATGGTGATGTTGCCGCGGATCGTCTCCAGCGTGCCGCCACTGCTTTCGCCCGGTCGCGCCGTGCTGCCGACGCGGATATCATTCGCGCCATCCCCCAGATCGACGACGATATCGGAGCTGGCATTGGTCAGGGCGACCCTGTTGCGCGCTTCACCCCCGGTGATCCGAATCTCGGCGGATGTGCGCATGGTTCCGGCGAACCAGCCATCTGTGCTGCGGGTCTGCTCGCCAACACCGATGGCAAGAGAGATCTCCTCGGTCGCACTGATCAGGCTGCCTGCATCCGCACGCAGGCTGCCCGCGACACGCGCTGCAACTGTGCCCCCCGCCGCGCTGAAGACAGATGTGGTGCCAAGAACAAGATCGGACGCTGTCAGCGCTTCGCGCTGCAGTGTCAGGTCGATAGTGCCGCCTGTGGTCTCCACCCGATCAAGGCCGAGCGCACCGGGCAGATGCGACACCACAATGTCACCACTGGCCTGCGCGCGCAGCACCCCCTTGCCCGGCAACACGGTAACAGGCACGTCATAGCTGGCATAGCCCTCAAGCCCGCCAGCGTCGATGAGCAGCGCGCCGTCACCGCTGCCAATCGCGCCGCCTTGGGCCACCAGCGCAATACCCATGCCTGTGACATGCGGCCCGCCGGACAAGGTGGCACCCGCAATCCCGCGCGCGGCGCGCAAGCTGGCCATCCCAGCCCCTGCAATGGCATGCACGATGCCCAGATCACCGCTATCCGACAGGGACAGCGCCCCGCCCGCGATAGCCGTCAAGGCATTGGTCCGGGTCAGCACTGGCGCGGCCTCAGTGCCGATGCTGCCGTTCTCCGCGTTGACATTCAGCGTGCGCGACGTGATCCGCGCTGCATCCGATGCACTGACAAGGTCGCCAGCGGCCAAGGATATCGTGGTCACCGAGCCATCGACATCGTTGTTGACCCGCTCCGTCAGGCGGATATCGCCTGCGGCCATATGCTGGATGGACACCTCGGTGGCCAGCGAAACCCGTTGTGTCGTGTAGTTGAAGCCCGACTGGTCAGCGACACTGACCGTGATGCCCACATCAAAGTTCATGACCGGGGCGACCACGTCGATCACGCCCAGATCAAGCCCTTGGTCGTCATGAATTTCGATACTGACCCGCTCGAAAGATGACGAAAAGCGGAACTCCGGATCGCCGATGATCCTGGCCGAGCCGCCAGCACCGCTTGCGTCCAGCGTCGAGCCTTCGATCACGAAGCGCACTTTGCCCAGATAATCAGCCGCCGTGTTTGTCACATCGCTGACCTGCCAGACATCCCCCTCACGCACGGCCGTGATATTGCCTTCGGTCGTGATCGTGCCACCCGCGATCCGCAATTCCGGGCTGACAGGGCCAAGCATCAGCACATTTGAATTGAAGTCGATGAGCCGCGGATAAACTGTGGTCTTCGTTATCGAATAATCCGGCTTGTACAAATCCGGACCCGTGACAGTTGCCGTTTGCTGAGGGGTCGCGGGGGCAAATGCTTCGACCAGAAGGTCGCGGGTCCGGATCTCGGACTGCGGCGCTGTAGTGACAGTGCTGCCGATGGTCAGTGCGTTGGTTGCCTTGCCCTCGACATCGAAGCCGATGGCGTCGATCACCATGCGCGCGTTGGCGACGGTCTTGACATCCTCATGCGCCGCACGCTGGATCACGCTTTGCTGGCCAAAGATCAGACTGTTCGCCGCGACATCGACATCTGCGTTGGAGGTCGTGGTCAGCGTGGCATAATTGAACGCCCCCGCCCCGGCACCACCGACCCGCGTGTAGGGCGACACCGTCAGATCCAGGCTTTCAACGCGGGCAAGCACTTCTGACATCCGGCCGCTCAGCGAACTGCCCTCGGCAATGCGTGTCAGGGTCGTGTTTGCATAGGTTAACGTCGCCTCGGTCCGACCACTGGCCGCAAGGCCCTTGGTGTCGCTTTCCGGCCTGATATTTGCCTTGGCATTCGTGCGGCTTTCGACCGTCAACCGCTCACCAGCTGCAAGCGTCGCGCCTGCGCCTATCGTGATCGTCGCATTGTCGGTGACGGTGGCATCCGCCTTGGTCCGGCTGATATCCACCAAGGCCCCCCCATCGTCGAGGGCGTAGGCTTTCGCATCGCTGGCGATTTGCGCACGAATGGTTACGTCTCCGGCACGCGAGACAAGCCTTGCACCTGCATCTATTGTGGTGGTGCTGCTGCCCTTGATATCCAGGTTTACAGTCGGAAAACTGCCTGCGAACCCGATGCTGATAGCATAGGAGTCCAACGATATGTCGGCAGCACGGGTCGCATCGGAAACAATGCTGATCTGCCCGGACGTTTCGATATCCGCACCCTGTGCAACAGTCGCACTTGCACTGGCATCCGTGATGACCCGAATGTCATGATAGGCGATACTTGCCGCAAGGCTTGCGGACACAGATTGTCCGATCAGGATGGCCTTCGCATCATTCCCGGATTGCATGTCGAGCGAATTCGCCCGGATGATGCTGCGCGCACCGATCGTCGCCTTGGTCGTGCCGCGGGATTCGGCCTTGCCGAACATCAATGCCGCCGAAACACCGCCTATGGCGATCTGACCCAAGACCATGCGCGCCGTGCCCGTGCTGGTCGCGCCAATCGTGATATCACCTGTCGCTTCGATCCAGGCATCCCTGCCAATCCGGGCTTCGACATCACCCTTTATCACCACAGAGCCGTAGCCCGCCGCGACCCCTATGCCACCACCCGCGAAACCAAGCACCATGACATCCGTGTCGTTCGCACCGTAAGGCCGGATAACAACCTCGCGCGCGGCACTCAGGTTCAGGTCGCCGATCCGGTTGGCCGCAGCGCCCGTGCCAAGCTGCGCACCATCCCCGACAGCACTGGTCACACGCACATCGACATCGGCAACCAGAACCCCGACCCCGACCGCCAGCCCCCCGACGGCACCGGCCCCGTTGGCAAGATTATATGTGACCTTGGCATCAGCCGTGCTGCTGACCGTTTTGAAAGCGCCAATGATGGCCGCGCCATTTCCGACATCGAGATTAGGCAGCCAGTCGGGGCGATCCCCGATCAGCGCATCCACCCGCGTTTGATCATTGATGACAGAGGCCGACGCCGCTAGCCCCGCCGCCGCGCCACCCCCCGCTGCGATGCCGAGCAACGATATATCTGCATCATACCGGGCCGTGACAGTCAGTGCGGAGGATGCACTGTTATCCCCCATGGCCTGCGTTCCGCGCGCGATGTAGGCCGCAACGCCGCTTTCGACATTGACGACAGCCACGCCCACACCGACACCGACGCCCAAAGCACCGCCAAAGCCGCCCGCAACGCCGTGCAGATCGACCGACTGGCGCGCGGACAGTGCAAGCTGCGCCGTGTTGTCGATGATAGCACCGCTTTCTATGCTGGAACTGGTTCCGACGGGCTTTGTTTCAGATGGATTGAAACTGGCATTGACCCTTGCGCTGCCGCCCGTGCCACCGAGATCAGTTGCGGCCAATGCGCTACGGGCATAATTCGCCACACCAGCGCCGTCAGCCATGATCTGATGCCCGTCGCCAGTGGCAGTTCCTGCAATCAGGTCGATCACATCCCCGTCAAGGGCCGCGCGGCGGGTTTCTGCCAGACGCACTGTGCCCGGCATCTCTGGCTCGAGCACCGCGAAATAGGCCCGCCCGCTTTCAAGCCCACCAATGGCTGTGCCGTCGCCCGCGTCATATATGACGCGGTCACCGGTCCGAAGCCCGAAATTCGGGTCGTCGCCAGCCGCGCCGCTGGCTGTAAGCGTGATGGCATTGGTGGCGTAATCGACATCACCCCCCGCCCCGCCTGAAAACGCAGCGATCCCGTCATCGTCCTCGTTGATTTCATCAATAAGGGTTCCGATGGTCACCGCGACCGTATCCATCGGGTTCGGCCCGCTGGAGTTGGCCCCGTTATGGCTTTCAAGCGCATTGCCGCTGGAGTTGTCAGCCCCAGCCTCGAAGCTGTCGTTGAAACTGTTGCCGATGGTATAGACAAGCACACCGCCGCCGATCCCGGCCCCGCCTGCCAGTCCGGCGGCGATCGCGACGCTGTTCATCTCCCAGTCCGACAGCGCATTGACAGACACGCTGGCTGCTGCAGAGACCCGCGTATCCTGACCGCCGATGCTGGCACGGGTACCGTTGCGGATAAACCCGATGTCGAAACTCGCGCCGACGCCGCCCCCAAAGATTGCGCCACCGATTGCGCCCGCAACTGCGGTCAGATCCACAGCGTTCAGCGCGGTCACCGAAACCATTTGCCCTGCCCCGACCGCGTGCGCGCCCTGATTGATCTGGGCACCACTGCGGATTTCGGCAATCGTGTCGCTGTCAAGACCGGTATAGACCACTGCGCCAGCCACGCCGGCATTCAGCCCCGCGCCGACGCTTCCCGCCACGGCGACAAGGGTTTCCCCGGACTCGGCGACAACCGCCAGCCCATGAACGGAGTCCCGCACAGGGCTGTTTTCGCCCATCTCGCCGGTCGGGATATTGGCAAGCGGCGCTGCACCCATGGCCAGCGCCGAAACGGCGGCACCACCGCCGATAAAGGCTTCGGTCGTCTTGGTGATGACCGTGACCGCGCCCGCACCTGCACCGCCCACAGCACCAATCCCAACGCCCACTGCGCCACCGATCACATAGGTTTCAGATGTATCCTTCGCAAAAACCAGAACATTGTTTTCGGCAACAGCCACGACATTTCCATCAATGGCGGCAGTGGTGTTTGTCTCGATCACGACCACGGCGGCGGAACCGGCGACGCCCACCTTGCCCGCAACTGCAGCGCCTGCCCCCACCGAGATCATGCGCGCATCCGCCACAGCCGTGACAATGATGTCATTGCGCGCCGTCACGCGTGTTGGGTCCATAGCCACCGCATCCGGCCCAGCACCCTGGACAACTGCCAATGTCTGGCCCTGCAGCACTGGAACAGCGATGGCCGGGGCCGCTGCTACTCCGCCCGCCCCGGCAAGACTGCCGCCAATTGCCAGCGCCTCGTAGTTCCGGACAGCCGAGACGCGCACATCCTGTTGCGCCCCGGCACCTGCATTGTCCTGATTGATCTGCGCGCCTTCGGCGATCAGGGCGCGGGTGTTGATGGTATGCACCCCAACGCCTGCAGCCAGTGCCCCGGCCCCCTTCCCCGCTGCTGCCGCGCCGACGCCGATGATCTTCAGGTCAGTGTCAGTGATCGCGACGACGACAAGGCCCTTGCTGCTGATCTGTTGCGCCGCAAGCCCGCGCGATGTCGCAAAACTCGCATCCTTGAAATCCTCATTGTCGATGGGCTGCGCACCGGGCGCGCGGGAATCCTGAAAAAGATGTTCGAAATCCTGCTCGGTCCCCCCAAGCCCGACATTGATGGCACTTCCATCCAATGCGTCGTCTAGGGACGCAGCAATCTGGAACCGTGTGTCATCTATGACAATCACGTAATAATGGCGGCCACTGACAAGCCCATCGAGTGCCAGTGTTCCCGCCGTGTAAAGCACGCGCTGGCCGGTCTGGAAATTATGCGGCGCATCCGAAGAATCTTCCGCAACCGCTGTCAGTGTGTTCGTATCCGCATCCACATTTTTGCTGGTCAGCGCTGCGACGGGCACTGCGTCGCCCTGCGGCGGAGCATCCGCGACTTTCTGCAGCCGGTGGCTACTGCCTGCGCCGATGCCCGCAAGCGTGATCGGGGTTGCATCGTCCATCGCCCGTTTGAGTTGAATCGTGTCACGGTCGATGCGAACCACTGTCAGATAAGGGCCTGCATCCTGCGCACCAAGCGCCGCAATGGGCGCGTCGGAGTCGTAAAGCACCTGATCGCCCGTCGCGAGTCCGTGGTTCCGGATGGTGATGTCGGTCCCGCTGATATCGGCGGCATCAAACGACAGACGGGCGCGGAATTCGCCCGAATAGGCAGATATCGCATCTCCCGTCGCCAGCGCGGTGACGGACGCGCCGCTGGCGATAAAGGCTTCGGTGGTCTTGTCCAGCACCCCGATGCCTGCTGCAATTCCGACTGCCGCTGTCCCGCCCACTGCGACCGAGCCAGTGACCTGATCAGCAGTCGTATTGTCTTCTGCGGTGATCAGGACGTTGTTGCGCGCAAAGACAACAGCATCGCCCTGCACCGATGCCAGCGTCGTCAGGTTGATGACCGCCACGCCCGCCGTCAGTCCCACGCCGACGGAACTGCCACCCCCACCCGAGGCCGAGACCGCGATCATGCGCACATCGCCCAATGCCCGCACAATGACGTTGCCGGCAGCCGAGACATTGGCGTGCGTGCCGATATGGGCATCGACTGTTCGGGTCACGATCCCGGCATCCGCACCGATCCCGACCCCGGTCTTGCCGATGGCAAGCGCAGCAGCGATGCCGGTCAGGCCGAAATCGCCGCGGGCCAGCACGGCCACATCTGCACCGCTGGCGATTGCGCCACCCGGCACGGGCGCATCCGCGCCCGCTACCTGTGCAGTGACCTTCTGGTCGAGCACAGTGAACGTGACCGACCCCTGACCAGACGACTTCGCCGCGAACGAGCCGCCCGCAGCGATATTGACGAAATCCTGCTTCGAGGACGCCTGCACCAGCACACCGCGCCGCTGGTCGCCGAAGATATCCGCTTGCCCTGAACCCGCCAGCACATCCGCTGTGCGCGCAGCCACAGCGGCGCCCGCGTCAATCGTCGCCTCGGTGCGATCAACGACTGTCAGCACACTGATCGACCCGCCAAAGGCAGATTTCCCGCTGCCCGAAAGGTTACCCGCGAGAACCACGCCGCCCGAGCTGTTCAGCGCCTCGACCAGCACATCACCAGTGGCGGTCACATCGGCTGTGCCCGCGATGGCCGCTGTCACCGACGTATCAAATACCGCGATAGATATGGACCCTGCGACAGCCAGATCCTCGGAACCGGCCAGCCCGATGGTCAAGGCGTCGATGCGCTGGGTTGTATCGGCCCGGACGATCACATCAGACCCCGCCCGCCCGTCGCGCCCCGCCACAACCGTGGCTCCGGCGATACGGGAATCGAGCGTATTGGCGATGAAACTTGCCGTCATGGCAGCACCGACGGCAGTATCGCCGCCGCTGATGCCTGCCGCGCCGCCAAGGGCACGTATGCGCGAGGTATCTTTTGCCGCAACCGTGACACTTCCATCGGCCCGCACTGTCGTCGCATTTCCGATGATGCGAGCACCCACATCCATCAGCACACCATTGATGGCGACCGAGATGCCAACGGCCTGGTCATCTCCTGCGGCACCACCGATCACAGCCGCCGATATCTTGCCATCGATCAGCGCATTTTCTTCAGTTGAACGGGCAGTGACGGACACATCGCCACCTGCCTCGATTTGTGCACCGCTGCGGATTTCGGCGCGGACGACGCCAATGACCTGGTTCCAGCCCAGCGATGCACCAAAGGCCTTGCCATCCTGGCTCAGGCCAAGCGCCCCGGCAATGGCCTGAATGACCGACCCATCCTCGGCTGTCACGGTTATATCGCGCGCCGCCGTCACAGTGCCGCCGACAATCGCGGCTTCAACCATGGCGGGATTGGCGGCATCGGCACCGGGGAAGATGCCTTCCTCCACCGACTGGATGTTGGCCGCAATCGTCACGGCCCCTGCAATCGCATCGTCGCCACCATCGGGCGAGGTATCGGTGGTGTTCGACACCTGAACTCCCAGCGAGACGGCCAGCGCGCGCAGGGTATTGTCCGTCACGGATGCGACCGTCACACCGCCATCCTGGGCAGAAATGTCAGCATCCTCGATTGTCGCACGCGTCCCGCCTGCAATCTGGTTGAAGGCGATGGACGCGCCGACTCCGGTTTGCCCGCTGAACGCAGCCCCCCCTGCGATCACCAGCATTTCCGCTGTGTTCTTCGCGCTGACCGTGATGTCGCCGGTCGCCGCTGTCACCGTGGCAGTGCCGATCCGCGCCGTGGTCGTGTCAAGGATTCGGTTGACCGTCAGCGACCCGCCAAAGGCCGTGGCCTCGGAGGACAGATCCGCAGAGGCGGCGATGGCAAAGGCATAGGTCCCGCCGCCACGCTCGCTCTGCACAGTGACGCTGTCTGCGGTATTCAATGTGGCCTCTGTCAGCCAGGCCCGCGTCGTGCTGCGCGTCTGGTTCAGCGAGAATACGCCCGCGATGGCCTTGGAGTTGCGTGTTTCTGCACGCTTGGTATCGAGGTTCAACGCAATGGCCCCTGTCGCGCTGACAAGGATGGTCGTATCTTTTGCGTCGATCTTTGCAGTTGTCGCAGTGATCGTGGTCGCCTGATTGACATAGGCAAAAGTGTTCTGGGTGACGAAATTGACACCGAAGGCGCCCGACACCCCGAAGCCGCCTTTCGGAGTCGATACTGGCGTGTCGAATTCTTCCGGCAGATCGAACAGATCCTGAAGGTTGCTGCCATCGGGGTCGAGGGTGCCATCCGACCCTCCGTCGTCCGGTGGCGGTGGCGGTGGCGGTTGTTGCGGGTCTGCCGGGGCAGGGGCAGGGTCTGGCGCTGTTGTCACTGTCCCCGCAATGACGAACGACCATGCCCCGCCAAGCGTTTCCGCCGACACATCGAGCGCGCCAGTCTGGATGAGTGACACACCTTCAGCGTGGGTCGCCTCGAACCCGGCAGCGCCAGTCGGGCGCAGGCCAATGAACGCGGCTGTGTCGCGTTCGATCACGTTGATCCCGGCCGACAGACCGATGGAGTTTCCCCCCTGCCCGATCGTGACGGTGCCCGCCACCCCCACATGCAGCATGTCTGACTTTGCCGAAACCGTAAGCGCGCCAGAAGCTACATTCACCCCTACGGCGTTATCCGCAACCAGCCCGGCATAGGTTTTCGACAGGTGGATCAGCCCGTAGCCGGACCCGGCGTAATTGTATTTCGCGTTTGGTCCGGTTTCACCGCCGGAAACTACCAGCCCGATACTGAAAACATCTTCCTTGGCGCGAATGTTTACGCTGGATGCCCCCGCTGAAATCACTGTGCCGGGCATGACCAGAGCCTCGGTCCGGTTCTCGAAAAAATCGACCTGCACCATGCCGCCGATGGCATTGCCGCCGGATGATGCGCCAAAGGAAATAACGCTCGAACGGCTGAGAAGATCGGCGGGCTTCTTGTCGCCACCAGCCACCTCGTCTGCCAAACTCTCCGGATCAAAAACCGATACATTTCCGACCTGGCTCAGGAACTTGATCGCGGTATCTGCGGTCACCGACACCTCGCCCGGATTGGCAGTGTTCTGATTGATCTGAACGCCG
>SKRW01000290.1 GCA_007118295.1 Paracoccaceae bacterium
CAAGTTGCAAGGCCGGGTAAAGGCGCAGGGGCCAAACGCGATCAGCGCAAATTGCAGGACGGGGGCTGTCATCGGGACCGCTCATGTGTGACTGCATGAGCATAACATGGTGATCTGCACCGCACAGCCGCGCAAATTGCCCCAGTGCAGCTGCTCGGACGCTTTTCTTTGGCCGGGGCATCAGGTAGCTCTGGTCAGGCCAGCCACAAGGAGCCTTGCCCCCGTGTCGTTTTTCAAGAAGCTGAAAGAGCGCATGTTCCGGTCCTCGTCCAAACTGGACGAGGGGCTGGAGGCATTGGTTGACGACCGCTCCGAAACCGGGGATGCCGGGGATCAGCCCGAGCTCCCCCCCGCCCCTGCATCACCCGCGCCCGCATCACCTGCACCGGCATCACCTGCACCGGCGACGCCGCCAGTCGCAGCGCCCGAAACCGCGCCGGAGACATCGGCAGCACCCGACAAGCCCGGTCTGCTCGGGCGGCTGATCGGGCGCGACACCTCGCCCCGCCGGGTGCTGGATGACGAGATGCTCGAAAGCCTCGAAGACCTGCTGATTCAGGCCGATATGGGGGTCGAGACGGCCGCGCGCGTAGCGGCCAATCTGGCCGAGGGGCGGTTCGGGCGCAAATTGTCCGTGGCCGAGATCAAGGACGCACTGGCGCAGGAAATCGCCCGCATCATGGAACCCGTCGCTCGCCCCCTGCCAATCTATCCCGCACGCCCGCAGGTGGTGCTGGTGGTCGGCGTGAATGGCGCGGGCAAAACCACCACCATCGGCAAGCTGGCCAGCCAGTTCCGCGCGGCGGGCAAGTCCGTGATGATCGCGGCGGGCGACACGTTCCGCGCGGCGGCTGTCGAACAACTACAGGTCTGGGGCGCGCGCGCAGGCGTGCCGGTCATGACCGCACCCGAAGGGTCGGACCCTGCCAGCCTTGCCCATGACGCGCTGTCGCGGGCAAGGGCCGAAGGCGTTGATCTGTTGATGATCGACACTGCCGGTCGTTTGCAGAACCGCGCCGACCTGATGGAAGAACTGGCGAAAATCCTGCGCGTGCTGCGCAAGCTGGACCCGGACGCGCCGCACAACACCTTGCTTATTCTGGATGCCACGACAGGCCAGAACGCGCTGAGTCAGGTCGAGATCTTCCGCAAACTGGCCGATGTGTCGGGGCTGGTCATGACCAAGCTGGACGGAACGGCGCGCGGCGGCGTACTGGTGGCGCTGGCAGACCGGTTCGGCCTGCCGATCCACGCCATCGGCGTGGGCGAGCAGATCGACGATCTGCAGGCCTTTGACCCCGAAGAGTTTGCCGCCGCCCTTGTCGGCACCGAGCCTCAGGCGTGACCGGTCGCCCCTGACAGCAGGCGCGGGTCCACGCCCATGCCTGCCAAAGTGGCGGACCATTTCAGCGAATCATCCGTCTCGAACAGCAAGGCGCGCGACGCATCGGCCAGCAGCCAGCCACCCGCCTGAATCTCGTCTTCCAACTGGCCCGCCCCCCAGCCTGCATAGCCCAGTGCCGCCATGACCTGTGCGGGCCCCTGCCCGCGCGCCATCTCGACCAGAATCTCGACCGAGGTGCTCAGCACGATACCCTCGGCCACTTCGGCGCTGCCTTCTTCGGTCACGACATCGGGCGAATGCAGCACAAAGCCGCGCGATGTCTCGACCGGGCCGCCGAAATGAACAACCATGTCGCGCGGCGCGGCGCCCAACCCGGCTGTGGCACCGGCCATCGGCAGGTCCAGATGCTCAAGCAACTTGACCAGTGTCAGGTCCGGCATCGGCTTGTTGATGATCACTCCCATCGCGCCTTTGGCTGAATGGGCACAGAGAAGCACAACCGAATACGCGAATCGGGGGTCGGGCATAGAGGGCATGGCAATCAGCAATTTGCCGGAAAGAGTGTCCATAGGGGCGCCAATAGAGGTCATGACCCGCAGCATGCCCCTCAATCGCGGGCTTGCCAAGGGACGAGAGGCCACCTTGTGCCGCCAAATGGCCACAGCCCGGCAAAGTCGCGTGGATGTGACTTCTATTTCAGGGTGGAACCAGAAATATCGGTCAGATGAAATATCTTCGCGCTCTCACGCTCGCCGCTGCGCTGATCCTGCCTCAGGCGCTTCAGGCCCAGGCCCCGCACCTGTCAGACATCATCGATGCCCGGATGCGACCGGGCTGGTTGACGGAACAGGGCACTTACATGACCGCGCTGCACCTGCGATTGTCACGCGACTGGATGACCTATTGGCGCCATCCGGGCGAAAGCGGCATTGCACCGCGCTTTGACTGGTCGGGATCGCGCAATCTTGCCGGGGCGCACATACATTGGCCCGAACCGCGACTGTTCCTGTCGGCGGGGTATCGCAGCATCGGCTACAAGAACGAACTCGTCCTGCCCATCGAACTGACGCCTGAGCAGGCAGGTCAGCCGATTGAACTGGATGGCACAGTGATGCTGGGCGTCTGTGACGACATCTGCATCCCGGTCGATCTGTCCTTGCGCCTGACAGTCTCGGGTCCGGGTGCTCGTGACCAGAGCATCGCAGACGCGCTGGCAAGCCGCCCACGCGGGGCGCTGGCTGCCGGGTTGCGCAGTGTGTCATGTGATGTGTCGCCCGACCGTCGTGGCATGCGGCTGAGTGCGGCGCTGGACCTGCCACCACAGGGCGCGCAGGAATTCGTGCTGGTCGAACTGGGCGGCTCCTCCATGCCCGCACGCGCGATGGCAACAGAACGCGCAGGCGATGCCATTACCGGACATACCCTGTTCCAGACCAGAGGCGGCGCAATCGACCGCTCTGCCGTGCGCGTCAGCGTGATCAGCGAACATGGCACGCTCGTGCATCACGGGTGCATGCTCGGGCAATAAACCATCGCGCGACCCGCCCTCGCCCCGCTTGGGCGGCGTGCGGGTGGGTGGGCGGTGCATGATGGCCAAGCGGGGCGAGGGCGGGCGTCAGCGGGATCCGCCTGCAATGGACATTTCAGACCAAGTGCCTGCCGGTCAGAACGACGACGCGTCCTCGGGTGCCGGGGCCGTGCGTCGTCCGCCCAGCCAGACACCAAGCGCCCCCAGCAGCCATGCCACACTCAGCGCGATTGCGGCCCCGCCCAGAAACAGAACCAGCGCGCCGCGCAGCGGGTGTCCGTCGGCCAGTTCCAGTGCAGCCAGCATACCCGGCAGGTTGCCAGACAGGATTACCGCGCCAAAGGTTGCGCCAAACCAGCCCGTCAGCGCCAAGGCCGCCAGCAGCGGCAGCACCTGCACCCCGCGCGCAGGCTGTCCCAACGCGCGACGCAACGACACCATCTGCCGGTGAATGTCATGCCCGATGGCCAGCACCGCAGGCACCAGCAGCAGCACGATGAACATGCCGAACCCCAGACCATAGACCAGCGTTATGACCGTCGGCTTGAGGAATGACGCCTGCGTCGAGTTCTCGAACAGCAGCGGGCTCAGCCCCAGCACAGTGGTCAGGGTGGTCAGCAACACCGGGCGCAGGCGGTCACAGGTCGCGTCGATGATCGACGGAATCAACCCACGGTCGCGGGCATACTGGTCCACGGTTGTCACCAGCACGATGGAATCGTTGATGATAATCCCAACCATCCCCATCACACCCACGATCGAGAACATAGACATCGCCATGCCCCAGCTCATATGGCCATAGATCACCCCGATCAGGCCAAAAGGAATCACCGCCATAACCACCAATGGCCGCGCCCAGCTTGAAAACACCCATGCCAGCGTCAGATAGATCAGGATCAGACAGAGCGAGAGCCCAATCACGGCATCCGACAGGAATTCGCGTTCCTGTTCGGCCTGACCGGACAGCCGGGTGGAAATGCCGAAATCAGCCTCCAGGTCCGGCAGGATGCGTTCGGTCAGCGCGCGGGTCACTTCGCGGGCACGGGCGGGGTCATCTTCGGACAGATCACCCGTCACGGTGACGACGCGAATTCCGTTCTCGCGCAGCACCGTCGAAAAACCCTGCCGTTCGCTGACCGAGACAATATCGCCCAGCAACACATGATTGCCCGATGGGCTGCGCATCTGCATGCTGTCCAGAAAATCCGCGGCGCGTTCGGTCTGCGGCACCTCGACCCGGATGCGGCCCGTGCGCAGCCCGTCGGGGAAGGTCGCGGCCTCGATCCCCGACAGCCGGTTGCGCAGGTCGCGCGACAACCCGTCGATGGTAAAGCCCAGCGCCTGCCCTTGCGGGGTCAGTTGCAGGATAAGTTCCTGCTTGTCATAGGGCAGGTTGTCTTCCAGCCCGCTGACTTCGGGAAAGGGCACCAGAGCGGCGCGCAGGGCCTCGGACGCGGCTTTCAATGTCTCGGCATCAGCCCCGCTCAGATCCACTGACAGCGTGTCGCCCCCCGGCCCACCGCCCCATGACCGAAAGCTGAATTCTTCCAGCCTCGGGTGCGGGCGCACTTCGTCCTGAACCTGCGCGGCAAAGGCGAAACTGGACACCGGGCGGAAATCGGCATCGACCAGATCAATCGAGATCCCGCCCAGAAGGTCGCCATCCTTGTTCTCGGCTGACGCCAGCGCCCGCCCGGTATTGCCGCCCAGTTCGACCATGGCAAAGGTGATGGGGTTGGTGCCCGACTGTTCCTCGATCCGCGCGGCGACCGCGTCAGTCGCGCGCTGCAATTCGCGCAAGGCGTCAAGTGTGTCGGCCCGCGTCGCGCCATCGGTCATCACGATATTGCCGGTAATAGAGCCTTGCTCCGGCGCGTTGAAGAAACGGAACGGCAGGTCGCCATTGACCAGATTGGATGCCTGCACGGTCAACAGCGCAATCAGACCGGCCACCACCGGATAGCGCGCCGCCACGACAAACCCCATGACCGGACGAAAGGCACGTTCACGCATCCAGCGAAAACCGCGGTTGACCTGCCGCGAAGGCCAGTCATACCAGTGTTCCTTCAGCCCACCCGCGATGGCGTGATACATGTGGTTCGGCAGGATCAGGAAACACTCGACCAGCGAGGCGATCAGCACGGCGATCACCGTCAGCGGAATGTCCGCGATCAGCGTGCCAAATCGCCCGCCCACAAGGATCAGCGCGCCAAAGGCCAGCACAGTGGTGATGGTCGCGGCAAAGACTGGTTGCGCCATGCGGGTGGCGGCGTTTTCCGCCGCCTCTGCCGGGGCTTCGCCCAGTTCGCGCGCGCGGTAATCGGCATGTTCCCCCACCACGATGGCATCATCAACGACGATCCCCAGCGTGATGATCAGCGCAAACAGCGAGATCATGTTGAAACTCAGCCCGATCAGATACATAACCGCAATCGCCGCCAGCATCGCCGCCGGGATACCGGCAGACACCCAGAAGGCCGTGCGCGCGTTCAGGAACAGGAACAGCAGCAAGACCACCAGCCCCAGCCCCATCAGCCCGTTCTTGACCAGCAGCCAGATCCGCCCCGAGATGAACTCGGCCCGTGTCGAAACCAGTTCGATCCGCGTGCCATCGGGCAGCGCGCGGTTCATCACCTCGGCCACCTGTTCGACCCGCGCCTGGATTGCAATCGCGTCGCCGCGCTCTGACCTGTCAACGCGCAGGGTGATGGCCGGGTCCGGCCCCACGAAATAAGCGCGCTGGCGGTCGATGCTGCCTTCATTCACCAGTGCAACGTCACCCAGTCGCAAGACAGTGCCATCGGGCCGGGTGCGCAGGGCAATCTCGCTGACCTCATCCGCCGAGCGGCGCTCGGTGCCGGTGCGCACGCGCGATGTGCCGGACGACACCTCGCCCGTGGGATCGGTGGTTACGGTCGTGCGGATGGCCTGTGCGATATCGGCCATGGTCAGATCATGCTCGATCAGGTTGCGGGTCGGCACCTCGACGGTCACCTCGGCATTGGCGACACCCCCTATGGAAACGCGGGTAATCCCTTCGTTGTAAAGCCGCGCTGCAAATTCATCAGCAAAACGCGCCAGTTGTTCCACGGCCACAGGACCAGTGATGACCACATTCGTCACCCTGTCGGCCCAGCTTGAACGCCGGGTGACGGGGTCATCGGCATCTTCGGGCAAGTTGCCGATTGTCCCCAGCGCATCCTGCACATCGGAATTGCCGCGCGACATGTTCCAGCCGGTTTCGAATTCCATGGTGAAAGTCGCGCGTCCCTCGCGCGACCGGGCGGTGACCTTGGTCACGCCCTCGACCGCCTGCAGGGTCGGCGCGACGATCTGGACAATGCCGCGATCCACATCTTCGGCCCCTGCACCCGACCAGCGGATATCGACAGTGATATTGTCAACAACCACGTCGGGGAAGAACTGCGCGCGCATCTGCGGGATGGCAGCAAGGCCCGAGACGATCATGATGACCAAGAGCAGATTCGCGGCAGTCTTGTGGCGGGTAAAATAGCGAAACACGCCCAGCGCCTGCACGGCCAGCCGTTCGCGGGTGGTGCGTGCGCTCATGGCTCAGCCCCCGCTCTGCGCACGACCACCGCCACCGTTTTCCAGTCGTTCGATCATTGCAGCAGGCACCTGATCCTCTGAAAGCTGCGCCAGCATCCGCGCGCGGACCGGTTCGGGCATGCCGGTATTGCCTTCGACTTGTGCAATCAACCGGGCGCGGCGTTCGGCATCAAGTGTCACCATCTCGGGGTCTTCAAGCAGCACCTCGCCCGTCGCAGTCTCGCGTTGCGGGCGCACCAGGATACCGCTGCCCAGCATCGGGCTGATCTCGCGCGCGATCTCGCGCCCGGCAATGCCCGCAACTTCGACAATCACGCTCTCACCCTGACGGCGCAGCACCGTCACAGGGATGGCCTCCAGGCGGTTGCTGTCATTGATGGCCAGCACATTGCCTGCGGCATTGACCGCTGTCGCAGGCAGCAGGGCAACACCGCTGAGCGCGGGTTCCTGCAAGCGCACCGTCACGAAATCGCCCGGACGAAAACCGCGCGGGGCCATCAGGTCGACAAACAGTCGGCGCCCGCTCTGGCCCTGTTCGACCGTGGCAGAGGCACGGACCAGACGACCGGGCGAGGTGATCTCGAAGCCAGCCACCTCCAGCGCGACTTCGGCCTCGGTGCTGCGCAACTGGCCAGCCTCGTCTATCAGGCGCAGATACTGCGCTGTCGAGACACGCACGGACACTTCCAGCGCCTGCGGGTCGATGATGCGGCCAAGCTGCTCGTTCGAGTTTACCAGACCGCCCTCGGTGATCGAGAGATCCGCAAGTGTGCCGTCAAAAGACGCATAGACGCGCGTGTCGGCCAGACGCCGTTCGGCTTCGGACACGGAAATCTGCTGACGCTCCAGCGCGGTCTGCGCCTGATCGCGCCGGGCTTCGGCCTGTGCCTCGGCCTGTCTGCGTCCGACAACGCTCTGGCGTGCAGAGGACAGCGCCAGTTCCGCCTCTTCCAGTGCGGCTTCGGTCGAGACACCGCGCTGCGCCAGATCCGTGCGTCGCGCAAGCGCGCGCTCGCGCAGGTCAAGCTGCGCCTGCGCGGCGGCAACATCCTCGCCCGCCAGAACCAGAGCGCGCACCGCATCGCGCAACTCTGCCTCGGCGCGGGCCATGTCCGACCGCGCAATGGCAAGTGCCGATTCGGCGTCGGACGGGTCGATACGAAACAAAAGCTGCCCTTCGACCACTTCGGCACCATCCTCAAACCCCTGCGCCACTTCCAGCACACGCCCCCCGACAGGCGCGCGCAGGTCCAGTGACCGGCGCGTGCGCACTTCGCCAAAAGCTGACAGGACGGGCGTTACCTCATCCGCGGTAACCGTCATGACGCGCACGGTAAACTCGCGTTCGCGCCCCGGCCCCGGCCCACCGGGTGCCTCGCTTCGGCTCTGGATGGCGGTCACAAGCGTATACCCGGCATAGCCCAAGGCTGCCGCAGACAGGGCCGCAAGAAACAGCGCCAACAGGCTGCGGGTCAGAAAACGCATGGCGACTCCAGTCAGGACAGCTTTGCAATACTGCTTATACGGTGCAAAACCGCGTTGAGTTTAATCTTCATGAACGCAAGAGCGCGTTACTTCCGTCGCAATTGCTCGTCGAGGCGCGGAAAAATCTCGACAAAATTGCACGGCAGGTGCCGATAGTCGAATTGATGCACCAGAATCTCGTCCCACGCATCCTTGCACGCACCCGGAGAGCCGGGCAGAGCAAACAGATAGGTCCCTTGCGCGACCCCCGCACAGGCACGCGACTGGATCGCCGAGGTGCCGATCTTCTGCATCGAGACGATTGTAAATACAGTGCCAAAGGCGTCGATCTCTTTCTCATAGACATCGCGATGTGCCTCGACTGTCACATCACGGCCCGTCAGCCCGGTGCCACCCGTGCTGAGGATCGCGTCTATTCCGGGGTCCGCGCACCAGTCCCGCAACTGCGCGGCGATCTGGTCGCGTTCGTCGCGCAGGATGGTGCGCGCGGCCAGGACATGCCTTGCCCCCTCGATTCGCCCGACAAGCGTATCGCCGGATTTGTCGGCAGTCAGATCGCGCGTGTCCGACACAGTCAGCACGGCAAAGCGGACAGGCGCGAAAGGGCGGGTTTCGTCAATACGGCTCATGACAGGGCTTTCAGTCGGGCGTTGAGGTCCAGCAGGTCGGCCCATGCCTCGCGCTTGGCCGCCGGGTTGCGCAACAGATAGGCCGGGTGCAGCATCGGCAGGGCCGGACGGCCCGCGACCTCGCGCCACTGGCCACGGATACGGGTGATTCCTTCAGATGTCTCCAACATGGTCATGGCCGAGATGCGCCCCATCAGGATCAGGATATCCGGTGCCACCAATTCGATATGGCGCAGCACGAACGGGCGCATCATGGCGCGTTCCTCGGGGCTGGGGTCACGATTCTGGGGCGGGCGCCAGGGCAGGATATTGGTGATATAAAGCGCGCGGGCCGGGTCGGGATTCGCGCGACCCATCGCAATGGCTGCGAACATCCGGTCGAGCATCTGGCCCGCCTCGCCCACGAAAGGCTTGCCTTGCAGGTCTTCCTCGCGGCCCGGTGCCTCGCCCACGATCATGACACGGGCATTTTCCTGACCATCGGCAAAGACAAGGTTACGCGCGCCCTTGCGCAATTCGCAGTGCGGGAAAGCGCCCAGCGCCGCGCACAGTGCAGGCAGGTCATGGGCGTGCGCAGCGGCGGCTTGCGCCTCTGCGACCGGGTCTGCCGTGGCAGCTTGTGCGGGCGCGGTTGGCGCTGTGGGCGCAGAGGCAGCGGGGGGGGCGGGGCGGGGTGTGGCTGATTCCCTGCTGGCAGGCAGGTCATAACGATTCTGCGGCGTGTCGCAGATAGCCTCGTCCACGCCAATTTCGGCCTGCCAGGCAAGCGCGGCGCGCGCAATCTCGAAATCTGTTTCCCAATGTGACCATGCATTCATGGCCGCAAGGCTACTGCCGTGCGCCGCCAGCGTAAAGCGGCCTTGTCGTCGCGGCTTGCGGTTTCTATAACGCGCCAGGGTTCGATGACCGGGGGGCGCATGACATTCACGCAAAACCACCTTCTCGGGATCGAGCCGTTGCACCCGTCCGAGATTACGACAATCCTTGATCTTGCCGAGGAATACGTCGCGCTGAACCGCTCTGCCGAGAAACACGCCTCGGTGCTGTCGGGCATGACGCAGATCAACATGTTCTTCGAAGCCTCGACCCGCACGCAGGCCAGTTTCGAGTTGGCAGGCAAGCGGTTGGGTGCGGATGTGATGAGCATGGCGATGGGGCAGTCGAGCCTCAAGAAGGGCGAGACGCTGATCGACACTGCGCTGACGTTGAACGCGATGCACCCCGATCTGCTGGTCGTGCGGCATGGCAGTTCCGGTGCCGTGAACCTGCTGGCCGAAAAGGTGAATTGCGCAGTGCTGAATGCGGGCGATGGCAAGCATGAACACCCCACACAGGCGCTGCTGGATGCACTGACGATCCGGCGCAAGAAGGGCCGCCTGCACCGCCTGACCATCGCGATCTGTGGCGACATCGCGCATAGCCGCGTCGCGCGGTCCAACCTGATCCTGCTGGGCAAGATGGAAAACCGCGTGCGGCTGGTCGGCCCGCCCACGCTGATGCCCGCGCAGGTGGGCGCGTTCGGGGTCGAGGTCTTCGACGACATGCGCGCCGGACTGGAGGGGGCAGATGTGGTAATGATGCTGCGCCTGCAACGCGAGCGGATGGATGGCGGCTTTGTGCCGTCCGAGCGCGAGTATTTCCACCGCTACGGGCTGGATGCCGAAAAGCTGGCCTATGCCAAGGATGATGCCATCGTCATGCATCCGGGACCTATGAATCGCGGGGTCGAGATTGATGGCGCGATTGCCGATGACATCAACCGCTCGGTGATTCAGGAACAGGTCGAGATGGGGGTCGCAGTGCGCATGGCCTGCATGGACCTGCTGGCGCGCAACCTGCGCGCCGCCCGCGAACGCCAGCGCCTGCTGGAGGCCGGAGATGGGTGAGGAAATCCGCACAAGCAGCCTGGGCAAGACCGTGCTGGAACTGGAGCCCGGTGAAAAGCACCTGCGCGACATCCGCTCGGACCGCGCGACCTATCTGCGCGATCATGCCGTCATGGCTGTTCTGGGCATGGGAATCGTGGGCATGGTGCTGGCCTTCATCGGGTCGGACCATGTCCTGATCGGTTCGGTGGGCGCGGTGCTGGCGCTGATCGTGCGCGGGCTGTGGCTGTATTCCGAGCAGATGAAATTCCACTGGGTGCTGACCAATCAGCGCCTTGTCGGCCCCGGTGGTCGGCAGGCCTATCTGCTGGAACTGGACAAGGCGCGGCGGCTGTTCGGGGATATCCAGCTTGTGACCAATGGCGGCGACAAGCACCTGATCAAGCATGTGGCAAACGCCGAAGCCGTTGTGGCCGAGATCGAGGCGGCGCGCGCCAAACGCGCCAGACGCAAGGGGGCTTAGCGAGTGTCGCCCCTGCCCCAGCACGTTGCCATACGCCCCGGAGAGCGCGTTGTCGCCCTGATCCATCCGGCGTTTGCCGTGCAGTTGCTGTGGGAAACGCTCCTGGCGACGCTTGGGCTGATGGCGGCGATTGTGTTCACCATCGCGCTGGATATGTCGCTGGCCCGCCCCTTGGGTGGTCCGGGACCGGGGCTGATGATGACGTTCGTCTTCCTGATCGGTCCCTTGCTGTTGCAGCGCATCATCACGACGCGCGGCCCCTATGTGCTGACCAGTGTCCGCCTGATCATTGATGCCGAAACCGAAGTCGCGCTGAACAGCGTCGCGCGGATGCGCGTCTGGCCAACGTCGCTTGGCATCCAGACCGGCGCGCGGCGCTACAGCCTGCCGCATCTGGTCAATCCATCAGCCATCGCGCGGCTGATCCATGATACAATCGCCACGCAAAGGAGCGCCTGATGCGCTGGTTTCACAATGCCCGCCTGATCGACCCCGAAACACAGCAGGACCAGACCGGCACATTGCTGGTCCGTGACGGCCAG
>SKRW01000133.1 GCA_007118295.1 Paracoccaceae bacterium
CCTGTCCGACAAGGACGCGCGCGCAGTCCCGTTTTCACAGTTTGAAACACCTTTTCAGTTTGGACCAGATGAATGAAGATCCTTGTCACCGGGGGCGCAGGCTTCATCGGCTCGGCCGTGGCGCGGCTGGCCGTCGCGCGCGGGCATCAGGTTGTCAATCTGGATGCGCTGACCTATGCCGCCTGCCTTGCCAATGTGGCCAGCGTCGCTGACAGCCCACTCTATGCGTTCGAGCATGCGGATATCCGCGACCGGGGCGCGCTGGGGCGCATCTTCGCCGCCCACAAGCCCGATACGGTCATGCACCTGGCCGCCGAGAGCCATGTCGACCGCTCGATCGATGGGCCGGATGATTTCATTTCCACGAATGTCACCGGCACCTATGAGTTGCTTGAAGCCGCGCGCACCTATTGGGTTGCCGAAGGACGCCCCGAGGGGTTCCGTTTCCACCACATTTCGACGGATGAGGTTTTTGGCAGCCTTGGGCCTCAGGGCCAGTTTACCGAAGAAACACCCTATGACCCGCGGTCACCCTATTCGGCCAGCAAGGCGGCCTCGGACCATTTGGTGCGCGCATGGTATCATACCTATGGCCTGCCAGTGGTCTTGACGAATTGTTCGAACAATTATGGGCCATATCACTTTCCGGAAAAGCTGATCCCTGTCGTGATCCTGAATGCGCTCGACGGCAAGGAGTTGCCGATTTACGGTGACGGCTCCAATATCCGCGACTGGCTTTATGTCGAAGATCACGCAGATGCCCTGCTTCTGGTGTTGGAAAAAGGCGCGCTGGGGCGCAGCTACAATATCGGCGGTGAGAATGAACGCTCCAATCTGGAACTCGTGCAGACATTGTGCGCGATTCTGGATGACATGCGCCCCAAGGCGTCCGGGTCCTATACCGATCAGATCACCTTTGTCCCGGACCGTCCCGGCCATGATGCCCGCTACGCGATTGACCCCTCGCGCATCCGGCGGGAACTGGGCTGGCGGCCCTCGGTAAGTGTCGAGGAGGGGCTGCGGCGCACGGTGGCGTGGTATCTGGCCAATGAAGCCTGGTGGCGTCCCCTTCAGCACCGCAAGGGCGTGGGGCAGCGGTTGGGAGTCGGCACATGATACTGGTCTTTGGCAAGACAGGACAGGTTGCGCGAGAACTGGCGCGGCTGGTCCCGGAGGCCCGGTATCTGGGGCGCGAGGACGCCGACCTGTCGGACCCCGCCGCCTGTGCGGCTGCCATCGCGGCCCATCGTCCAGAGGCCGTCATCAACGCCGCAGCCTACACGGCTGTCGACCGCGCCGAAACAGACGCGGCGCGCGCCACCTTGATCAATGGTGCCGCCCCGGCTGCGATGGCACGGGCTTGCGCGGCCCTCGCGGTGCCGTTCGTGCATATCTCGACCGATTACGTCTTTGACGGCGCAGGATCTGAGCCGTTCACGCCAGACCACCCGACAGCACCGCTGAATGCCTATGGACGCTCGAAACTCATCGGCGAAGACGGCGTGCGCTCTGCAGGCGGGGCGCATGTGATCCTGCGCACATCATGGGTGTTTTCGGCCCATGGCAACAACTTCGTGCGCACCATGCTGCGACTGGGGGCAGAGCGCGATCATCTGCGCGTTGTCGCCGACCAGATCGGCGGGCCCACGCCTGCGCGTGCCATCGCGTCGGCTTGCCTGCATATCGTTAAGCAGTTACACGACGCACCCGCAAAAAGCGGCACATACCATTTCGCGGGTGCCCCCGAAACAAGCTGGGCGGGGTTTGCCCGCGCGATCATGGCCGAGGCCGGGCTTGCGTGCAGAATCGATGAAATCGCCAGTGCCGAGTATCCGACACCTGCGCGCCGCCCGATGAACTCGCGGCTGGATTGCTCCGGGCTGAGCGCCCTTGGCCTGACCAGACCCGACTGGCGGGAGCATCTGCATATCCTCATCACCGACCTGAGAGGCAGTCAATGAGCACGCGCAAGGGAATTATTCTGGCAGGCGGATCGGGCACGCGGCTCTACCCGATTACCATGGGTGTGTCGAAACAGCTTTTGCCTGTCTATGACAAGCCGATGATCTATTTTCCGCTGACCGTGCTGATGCTGGCCGGTATCCGCGAGATTGCCGTCATCACCACTCCCGACGACCAGACGCAATTCCAGCGATTACTTGGCGATGGCAGCCAATGGGGGCTGCATTTTACATGGATCGTGCAGGCGCGCCCCGAAGGCCTGGCGCAAGCCTATCTGCTTGCCGCAGACTTCCTTGCCGGTGCGCCATCGCTGATGGTTCTGGGCGACAACATCTTTTTCGGACATGGCCTGCCCGAATTGCTGGCGCGCGCAGACGCGAAAACTGTTGGCGGCACTGTGTTCGGCTACCGCGTCGCTGATCCGGAACGCTATGGTGTGGTCGATTTCGACAGCACCGGAAGCGCGCGCGCCATAATCGAGAAACCTGCTGTCCCGCCGTCGAATTACGCTGTGACGGGGCTGTATTGCCTTGATGGGTCGGCACCCGCGCGCGCGGCACAGGTCACGCCCTCGTCGCGTGGCGAGCTGGAAATCGTGTCGCTGCTGGAGATGTACCTGAACGAGGGCATCCTGTCTGTCGAAACCATGGGGCGCGGTTATGCCTGGCTGGATACGGGCACCCATGAAAGCCTGCTGGATGCTGGCAATTTCGTCCGCACGCTGGAATCCCGGCAGGGGCTTCAGATCGGCAGTCCGGACGAAATAGCTTTCAGCGCAGGCTGGATCGATGCCGAGGCACTGCGCACGCGCGCCGTGATGTTTGGCAAGAACGGCTACGGCCATTATCTGCGCGATTTGGCGGATAAGGATAGCCGATAGTGGCCCTGCCGTGTCCCGAGAGGGTGGCCGGCGCAATCGTGCCCGACAACAAACCTGCAGATGCGCGGCTTGGCAGTGACGGCGTTTTGGCGGTGAAATGTCTTCAGGGCTGGCATCGTGCGCGACAAGAGCCTTGCCCTGTCCCGGCAGTTGCTGGAAAGATTGCGCATGATATACGCGTCTAACCTGTCCGCTGTTTCGTGCGCGCCCCGCTGCTGCCTTGTCAACGCACTCGCGCTTGCTGTCGGGCTGACCGCAAGCGCGATCCCCGCGCAGGCGGATTTCCTTGTTTGCAACGACAGTTTCGATGTTCTTAATATCGCCCTAGCGCGCGATCCTGGCAGTGGTTTCGTCAGCGAGGGGTGGTGGAGCGTGGCACCCGGACGCTGTGCGGCACTGCTGCGCGGACGAATCGATAGTCGTTACATTTATCTGTACGCCATTGATGTGTTCAGCCAGCCCGTACTGGAGGGTGACGTGACCTTTTGCATCGGTGAGCAGGGCTTTCGTATTCCCGGCGCGCAGGATTGCTGGCAGCGTGGCCATATCGCCGCCGGATTTGTCGAGATCGACACTGGTCAGGCAGAACAGTGGATCACCTTTCTGGATGCGGATGGACAGGCTGCCGGTCCCCGCGATCAGATCGAGATACCCGCCCCACTGGACTGAACGGGGGCAGGTGCAGTCTGTCAGCGGGTTGTCAGCGCGCGCAACCTGTCGAGCCCGGCCGTGAACCCCATAAGCGAGATCGGAATCCCGATAGCCTCGCCCTGTCGGCTGACCAGAATCACCGCAGCCTCGGTGCCCGTCTGCATTTCTGCGATGAGTTCATCATCCATCGGCGCGATCACCAGACAGCCCTCGGGCAGGCAGGTTTCGAACGCCAGATGCGCGATCTGCTCTTCGCTGATGCGGATGCGCAGCCCTTCGGAGAGCCGCAGCCCAAACGGAGCAATCAACACAGCGACGGGTTCGCCAGCGTCATTGATCCGCACGGAAAACGTCAGAACCCGCTGACCGGATTCCTGTTGGTCGATCTGCTGGTACAGTTCGCATACGCGTGCGCCGGGACTGGCCTGTGCGTTGGCGGGCGCAGTGCCGCAGTTTACCACCCAGTCGCGAAAGCTCTCGCGCAGGCTGTCTGGCTCGCTGCCCTGCGCCATGGTCTGTGTGGCAGCAATGCTCAGCCCAAGGACGAGAGTTGCGGCCAATCTGGTCAGGATCGCGGGGCGCATTTTCGGACAAGCAGTCACTCTGGTCATCTCCCTCGTTCGCACTGGCCCACGGCAACCCGCAACGCCGACGCGGTATCTGTTGTGGGTTCAACCTGCTGCATGGTACGATCCGGGTCAAGCGGCTCTGGCAAGTATTGCCATGAATGATCTGACGCACTGTGTGATCCCGAGATTTTCACTTGGAAAGGCAGCGCGCGAATGCCATGGTGTAACCCATATCTGAAGGATGGGTGTCAGCCCGGATTTTGAAAACCCCTGTAAGTTTCGGTTGTTTCTGTGTTTGGTGCTTGAATTGCGAATTGAAGCGGGAAGGTGACGCGGCATGTCTTGGCACAGCAAACTGGCCTGGAAAGAGGGGCTGCTGCTCCAGCCTCATCATCTGCAACAGCATGACCGCTATGTTGAAAAACTCTTGGATGCGCGCGCGCGCCATATGACGCCCTATCCGTGGGGATTCTCGGCGCTGGAAATCGATACGGATCTGAGCGAGCAGAACCTCGTCGGGCTGCGCCGCGCTGCTGGTATCATGCCGGACGGCCTGCCCTTCGACTGCCCGGCAACGTCGCCGCTGCCTGTGCCGGTCACGGTGCCCGAGGGGTCTGAGGGCAAATTTGTCTGGCTGACCCTGCCTATGGCCGAGGCGAACAGCCGCGAAATCGGAATGGAGGATGAAGCCAGCCGTGCGACGCGCTACAGGCTGGATCGCGAGCGTGTGGCCGACAGCGCAGCCGCCATGCGTCTGGAGCAGGACCTCGACATCGCCCATCCCCGCCTTGCGCTGGAAGTGCGCGGTACGCCCAAGCCGGGATTCGCCTGCCTGGCGTTGGCCCGTATCCTCGAAGTTCGTGACAAGAACATACTGTACGATCAGTCCTTTACGCCGCCGGTTTTGCTGGTGGGCGCGCATCCCGTGGTGACGGGCTGGCTGGACCGCGTGGTCGGGTGGGTTGAAACACGGCTGGCGGCACTTGCGCGCTATGCCGCCGATCCCGGCACGGGTGGAGGGCTGCAGTCGCAGGATTATTCGATGCTGCTGCTGCTGAACCGCGAGATCGGTGTGCTGCGGCATCTGCGTGCCTCGCGTTATGTCCACCCCGAGCGGCTATATGTGACCCTGTTGCAGCTTGCGGGCGAGTTGTGGACTTTTGATACGGCCCGCTTGTGCCCGGAATACCCACCTTATGAGCACGACGCGCTGGAAGAGAGTTTCACACCGCTTTTGCGCGATATCCAGCGCCTGCTCAGCCGCGATATCAGCCGTGCGATCCGGCTGGATCTGCAGCAACCCGTGCCCAACAGCTACATCGCGATGGTCAAGGATCGCAATCTGTTCCGCGACGCAGCCTTCGTGGTCGAAGTCTCTGCCGACAAGCCGTTGGGCCAGATTCAGGCGCAGTTTCCCGCCTTGTGCAAGATCGGTCCAAACACCCGTATGAGCCAGATCGTGGACAGCAACCTGCCGGGGCTGGAGCTTATTCACATGCCGACCCCGCCGCGCCAGATCCGCGCAGTGACCAGCCATGTGTATTTCAGCATCGACAAACGCTCGGAACTGTGGCGCGAATTCTCGACAGCGGCGGCAATCGGTCTGCATTTCGCGGGCGACTGGCCAGAGCTTGAACTGGAAATCTGGGCAATCATGGAGAATGGGGCATGAGCAGCGGCGGCTCTGGCAAGAAACCCCCGGCACCACCACAGCGCACGATCATCGCGCCCTTGCCGGGGCGTGGTGCGCCGTCCGCGCCTGGCCCTGGTGCCAACAACCCGCCGCCCGCCGATAGCCCGTTCAGCAGTTCGGGCCAGGGAAGTGCGTGGGGGACACCGCCTCAGCCTGCCGCACCACCACCATCATCAGGTACTGGGGCACGGCCCTTGCCGCCGCTGGGCAGCCCGGCCTCGCAATCACCGCCAGCACAACCCCCTTCGTCGCCCAATCCAGCGTGGCAAGGTTCACAGCCGCCCGCGCAGGGCGGTGGATGGGCCAACCCGCAGCAAGCCCAGCCGCCCGGAAATGTCTGGGGCACGCCAGCAGGCCCCGGTGCTGCGCCCCCGCAAGGGTCGCGCGGAACCGATATGTGGGGCAATCCACAGCCCGCAGCGCCGTCATCCAGTGGCGCGGGCCAGCATGCGTGGATCGGCAGCACTGGCGGCAACCAGTTTTTCCCTGAACTCGCGCGTCCGGGTGCCGCCCCGCAACCGGTGGAGACACCACGCATCTCGCTGGACGAGGCGCTCAAGGGGGCCAGTATCGGGCATTCGGCAGGGAATAACCCGCTGACGGCTGCGGCGGCCAGTCTGCTTATCCTGTTCGGGCGGTTGCGCAGTCAGGTGGTCGAAATGCAGGCCATCCCGCTGATGACGCATGTCGCGCATGAGATCGACAGCTATGAGCGCCGCGCCACCGAGGCTGGTGCCGAGCCGCAGGATGCGCTGGTTGCGAAATATGTGCTATGCGGCACCGCAGATGACATCGTGCAGAACCTGCCCGGCACAGATCGCGAAGTCTGGGTTCAGTATTCCATGGAAGCACGGTTTTTCAATCGTCGCACCTCGGGCGTCGGGATCTTCGAGGAAATCGACAAGGCGCTGGCCGATGCGCACCGCCGCTACTACCTGCTGGAACTGATGCTGACCTGCCTCTATCTGGGGTTTGAAGGCAAGTTTCGCGGGGCACCCGGCGGCGACGTGGACTTGCAGGTCAAGCGCCGCCAGATTTATGAAACGCTGCGCCATGTGCGCGCCCGCGAAGACGACGATATCTCGCCGCGTTGGCAGGGAATCAACGCAACGCCGCTGTATCGGCGCAGGCAGGTGCCGCTCTGGGTGGTGGCCTCTGTCGTTCTGGCGTTGATCAGCGGCGGCTATCTGGGCATGCGGATGTATCTGACCGATGTCTCCAATCAGTTGAGTACCGAGATGCGCACAGTGCATCCGCGCGATTCACTGGCGTTGATGCGGGTAACCGTGATCCCCGACCTGCCGGTCGAGGAAGACCCCGAACCCTACGAGCCGGTCTTTGAGGCTCCAAGCCAGTTGGAACGCATCCGAGAGGCTTTGGCAGATGAGATCGAAGCAGGCCAGCTCAGCGCCGAAATCCGGGGCAATTTCGTCGCCGTGACGGCAAATAACATTGTGCTGTTTGCGTCGGGCAGTGCAGATGCCCGCGAAGATTTCCGCGCCATAGCCGAACGCATCGCCGAAGTGATCGAGGCAGAGGAAGGCGATGTGCGGATCGTAGGGCATACGGACAGTGTGCCGCTCAGCGGGCGGGGGCGGTTTCGGAACAACCAGGAACTCTCGGTGGCGCGCGCGCAATCCGTAGCCGCGATGATCTTGCCGCAACTCTCGGACGAGGAGCGGGTCGAGGTGATCGGGCAGGGTGAGGATGACCCGATTGCCGACAATGCCACAGCCGAAGGGCGCGCCGAGAACCGCCGCGTCGAAGTGCTGATCCGGCGCGATGATGTCTGACGGGGAAACAAGGGAATGAAGCGTATCCTGCGCATATCGCTGATCATCCTGGGGCTGCTGGCTTTTGCAGCGGCCGTCTGGTTTGGTGGCCCGATGCTGGGCTTTGCCGACCGCTATCCGCTAGAAAGCGTTTGGGCGCGATTGCTGACCATCGGCGTGGTCTGGGGCGGGGTTGGGCTTTATTACGGCATAAAGTTCTGGCGCGCACGTCGGGCCGAAAAGGCGCTGGAAGAGGCCATCATCGCCGATGGCCCATCTGGCGATGGCGAGGTGCTGGCCGAGAAGATGCAAGAGGCCCTCTCGGTGCTGCGCCGCTCAAGCGGGTCATCCTCGTATCTGTATGAGTTGCCATGGTATGTCATCATCGGCCCGCCCGGCGCAGGCAAGACCACTGCGCTGCTGAATTCCGGCATCCACTTTCCGCTGGCCGACAAGACCGGCGGCGCGATGCCTGGCGCCGGCGGCACGCGCTATTGCGACTGGTGGTTTGCCGAAGAGGCCGTGATGATCGACACGGCAGGCCGCTACACGACACAGGACAGCGATGAAGAGGCTGATCGTGAAAGCTGGGCCTCGTTTCTTGACCTGCTCAAACGCCAGCGCCCGCGCCAGCCGGTCAATGGTGTGATCGTCGCGCTGAGCATGGAAGACCTGCTGACCGGCACGCCAGAGACGCTGGAAGCGCATGCCCGCGCCATTCGCGACCGGCTGATGGAACTCTATGAGGTGTTCCGCATCGAGGTTCCGGTCTATTTCCTGTTCACCAAGGCCGATCTGATCGCAGGCTTCGACGAGTTTTTCGGCAGTTTCAGTGCAGCGCGGCGGCAAAAGGTCTGGGGCACCACTTTTCGCCCGACCAAGCGCAATGACCCTGTGTTGCCGCTTGTGGCAGAAGAATTCGACGCGCTGATCGCGCGCTTGTCCGCCGAAGTGACCGACCGGATGCAAGAAGACCCCAATGGGGTTTCGCGCATTGCGATTTTCGGTTTTCCGGCGCAAGTGGCCCTGTTGAAGGACAAGTTGGCCGCCGTTCTCGAAGGTGTGTTCGGGGCCACCCGCTACAAGGTCAATGCGACGCTGCGGGGGTTTTATTTCACGTCCGGCACGCAGGAAGGCACCCCGATCGACCAGATCCTCGGCGCGATGGAGCGCAGCTTTGGCAATGTGGCCGGGGCAGGGGCGTCAGGCAAGGGCAAGAGCTATTTCCTGCATGACCTGTTGCGCAAGGTCATCTTTCAGGAGGCGGGCTGGGTCAATCAGGACCGTCGCGCCGTGCAGCGCGAGGCAGTTTTGCGCTATGGCACGATGGCGCTGATGCTGGGCGGGATGATCTGGTTGCTGGTGGTATGGGGCAACAGTTTTTACCAGAACTATCGCCTGATCGGGCAGGCGCAGGCAGAGATCACCCGCTATGCGGCCCTCGCGCAACCGGAACTGGCCCGCACCGAGATCGACTCGACCGATCTGTCCGAAATCGCACCGCTTTTGCAAAGCTTGCGTGAATTGCCCTTGGGCTATGTGGACCCCGAAGCCGATACAGTCGGTATTCTGGAACGCTTTGGGCTTAGTCAGCGCGCGGCACTGGCGGCCAGCGCGCGCGCGGCCTATCGCGACGGGCTGGAGCGGATGCTGCGCCCGCGCCTTATCCTGCAGATGGAAGAGCGCATCGCGCAGGACATCGCGTCGAACAATCTGCTGTCGCTTTACGAATCGCTCAAGCTTTACAAGCTGCTTGGCCATGCCTCGCCCCGGCCTGATGATGGCTTTGTCGTGGCGTGGATCACGACGGATTGGGCCGAAGACCCCGCTTTGCGCGGATCAGGCCCTTTCCGCGCCCTTCGGGACGAATTGGAAGCGCATCTGTGGGCGATGCTGGACCTGTCGGCTACGCAAAGCCGCGCGCGGGTGGAACTGAACGCCGCACTGGTTGCGCGTGCCGAACAGATCCTGTCGCTGATGAATCTGGAAGATCAGGCCTGGCTTCTGGTCATGGGCGCAGGGGGGCCGCAGGACCTAGAGCCCTTTAATATTGGCCTTCGTGCCGGTCCGGATGCTGAACTGGTGTTTGAAACGCTTGACGGGAAACGGCTGGACGAACTGATCGTTCCCTCGATCTATACCTATGCCGGATTTCACCAGTATTTCCTGCCGCGTCTGGCAGAGGTGGCGACCAAGCTGGAAACCGAACAATGGGTGCTGGGGGCCCGTGCCGAGGCTGCCGATGTCTCGGGCGAGCTGCGCCGACTTGGTGCGCCGATCATGAACCGCTACGCGCTGGAGTTCACGCGCGCTTGGAATGCCGCGCTGGACAATCTGCAACTGCGCCCGCTTTCTGCGGACAGCCCGCAGTTTCTGGCGCTGAATGCCGCGTCAGACCAACGCCAATCGCCCATCCTGAAGCTGGTCGAAGAGATCAGCCGCACCACGCAATTGACGCGGGGTTTCATGGATGAGGATGGCTTCGGCGCCGGGCTTGACCAGTTGAGCGGGTCGCTGGCGAATGTCGGCGGGGATCGCGCGCAGGCCGCCGCTGGCATTGTGGGCGAGCAGTTGCTGCGCCGCGCACAAGAGCGCGCTTCGGGGCTGGGCCAGATCGGTTTCGACGTCTTGCAATCGCAGCGGAGCATGTCGCGTGCGGGCGGTGGTGGCAACGCAGGTGGTGGCGCGCAGCGTCCCGAAGAAGCCCTGCCCGGTGCGAATGTAGAGGCACAGTTCGGGCGCTGGCACGATCTGGTCGAGGAAGTGGGTGAGGGCCGACCGGTCGAGGTGTTGCTGCGCGATCTGCAAGAGATCTACCGTCTGCTGCTGACGTCAACCGCCGGAACAGGGCAGGTGCCTGCCACATTGGGGCAGGATCTGGCAACGCAATCGGCACTTCTGACGCGCCATGCCTCGCGACTGCCACCGCAATTGTCACGGATGATCCTGCAGGCATCCGAAGAATTCGCAGGCGGGGCAGCCAATACAACTCTGGCCAGCCTGAACGACCGGCTGAACCGCGAAGTCACGCAGGTCTGCGAATCTCTGGTGCCGGCAAGCTACCCGTTCGCGGGCGATTCCAACCGCGACATCCCGCCGTCTGAGTTTGCGCGGCTCTTTTCTCCCGGCGGCGTGTTCGACCGTTTCTTCAACGAATCACTGGCGCCCCACGCCGATCTGAGCGGGGACGAATGGGTCTGGCGCACGGATGACAGGCTCGGGTCACAGATGTCACCGGCCACACTGTTGCAGTTCCAGCGTGCGGCCGCGATCAGCGAAGCGTTCTTTCCGGGCGGATCAGCGATTCCCGGCTTTGACGTGACCATTCGTCAGACCGCGCTTCACCCTGAGGCTGATATTGCGCTGCTGGAAGTGAACGGCCAGCAGATGGTCAGTCAGCAGCAGGGATCGCTGCCGCAGACATTGTTCTGGCCCTCGGCGGGCGGGGGGTCAGCTTCGATACAGCTTGGCCCGGAACTGCTGGGGCGCGAGTCCGAATTGCGGGTGCAGAACGGACCATGGGCGCTGATGCGACTGATCAATCAGGGGCGGCCAAGGGCGCAGGGAATGTCGGTCAGTATCCGGCTGGATGTTGGTGGTCGCTATGTGGCCTATACAGTCACCGCCGCCACGACCCGCAACCCGTTTTTCCTGCGTGAATTGTGGGATTTCCGCTGCCCAAGGGGGCTTTGAATGACGCAGGAACGCGATACGCCTGCGCCACAGGTGTCCGGGTCGGACAAGACATCCGAACCAGATAGAATTGTACCGACCCCGCTGCGCAGCGAGGCCCGGCCTCTGCCTGCACCGGATCGCCCGCGCACTATTCCCATCCTTAGGCTTGGGCCGGAAGACGCGCTTGCGCCCGACACGGATGCTGAACCGGACGCTGATTCGGATAAAACGCCCGACCCGGA
>SKRW01000216.1 GCA_007118295.1 Paracoccaceae bacterium
GCGCTGGACATGGCGCGGGGCCATTCGCGCGCTGTAAATTCCACGCTGGGGCTAACTGGTCTGGTCAGCTTTGGGGGACGCCCGCAATCTGTTCCAGAAGCCCTTGTTCAAAGCTTGCGCGCGCGTTGCGATGACTCTGACTGTCTGCAGGCAGCGACACAGTTGCAAGCCGGGGACCACGTTGCGGTAACCAGCGGGCCATTCGCTGAATTCGTCGCGGAGGTCGAGACTCTCTCGCCAGATCAGCGCGTGTGGGTGCTGCTGGACTTCATGGGTGCCCAGACCCGCATATCGCTGAACGCGGAACAGTTGCGCGCAGTTTGACCCGATACTCGGGTTGGCCCTGGCCCACTGCACCCGTGGCTCAACTCGCGTTGACCACCCGTGCGCGCCACAATGTGAACACGCCTGCCCCCACGACGACCGCAGCGCCAAGGATCACATTCGTGCGGATCGCCTCGCCAAAGACTAGAACGCCCAGGGCTGCAGCAAATGGCAGTTGCAGATATGCGAAAGGCTGAACTGCGCTGGCCTCGGCCAGTTCATATGCGCGTATCAGCAGGAAATGGCTGAACGCAGCGGTCGCACAGAGCAACGCCATCCAGATCCAGTCGGTCGAGGCCATCGGTTCCCAGAACCAGATACCGATCACTGTCATCGCGGCGGCACCCGAAACACCCGTCCAGAAGAAACTGACCGCAGCGCTGTCCTGCCGTGCGGCATAGCGCGTCAGAAGCCCGTAAAGCGCAAACATCAGCGCCGCGAGCAGCGGAATCAACGCAGCGGGCTGGAATACCCCGCCACCCGGTCGCAGGATGATCAGCACCCCCACAAACCCGATGGCAATCGCCACCCAGCGCCGCCATCCCACGAACTCGCCCAGCACCGGGCCGGACAAAGCCGCGACCAGCAGCGGATAAACGGCAAACACAGCGTGACTTTCCACCAGTCCCAGAATGACAAAGGCCGAGACCATGACACAGACCTCGATCGCCAGAAGCACACCACGGAATATCTGCAACACAGGTTGTTTCGTCGCCACAGCAGCGCGCAGGCCGCCTGCCCTGCGAGCCGCCACGACGATCACGAAACTCGCAAAGAACCAGTAGCGGATCATGATGATCATCAGCACGTTGTATTCGCCTGCCAGATGGCGCGACAGACCATCCTGCATTGCAAAGACAAAGGCAGTCACGATCATCAGCCAGATGCCCAGAGAATTGTTCTGCGGCGTCACGGCAATCGCCCATGGCTCATGTGGCGCTTGCGCCCGTAGCCCGGCGCGCGCGTCACCTCGAACCCCGCCGCAGCAAGCGCCCGCCGCACATGCCCTGCCGAGGTGAAGGTCGCGAAAGTGCCGCCCTGTGCCGTATGGCGGGCGACATCGGCCATCAGAGATGCGGACCACAATTCAGGGTTCTTGGCGGGTGAAAACCCGTCCAGATACCACGCATCCGCCCGGCCTGCCCAGCGCGGCAGGGTGTCAAGCGCATCACCGTGGATGATCTCGACCTGCAAGGGGCCCAGTGCAAAGCGCGCCTCCCCCCAAGCGTGCAGCAAGCCTGCCGCGTCAAGCATGGGGAACGCCTGCAAGGCGCGGGCCGCCGCGTCACGCGACAGCGGATAGGCCTCGAAACTGGTATAGAGGATCGGACCGGTCATGCCGCGCAATGCATCAAGGGTCGCAAGCAGGTTCAAGCCAGTGCCGAAACCCAGTTCCGCAATGTGAAAGCCGGGCCGCGCGCGGGCGGGCAATCCATTACCCTGCAAGAACACATGACGTGTCTCTGCAAGCCCGTCCTGCAACGAGAAATAGGGGTCATCGAACCGGGTCGATACTGGAACAAGCCCGTCTTTCCACTCAATTTCCGCACTCTGGCCGTTCATGTGGTTCTGCTTTATGTCGTGGTTTCGCAAGTCATGCAGAGGCACGCAGCAAATGACAATGCCGGATGTGACAATCATGGGGGCAGGTGTGTTTGGCCTGTCGCTGGCGCTGGTCTGTCTGGAGCGTGGTGCGCGCGTGCAGATAATCGAGGCCCAGCGCGTGGGCGCGGGGTCCAGTGGCGGGCTGGTCGGGGCACTCGCACCCCATGTGCCGGAAAACTGGAACGCAAAGAAAGCGTTGCAATTCGATGCGTTGCGTATGGCACCGGGGTTCTGGGACCGCGTGCAAGCCCTTTCCGGCACCGATCCGGGATATGCGCGTCTGGGCCGTGTGCAGCCCGTCGCAGAGGACGCCGTGCCATTGGCGCGCGCACGGGCCGAACAGGCCCGCACGCTGTGGCAGGGCTTTGCCGACTGGCGTGTGATCCCCGCGACCGAAGCGCCGGACCTGCCCATGGTCACCCCATCCGGTTGGGCGATCCATGACACATTAAGCGCGCGGTTGCACCCCAGACGCGCCGGACAGGCGCTGGCCGGAGCTGTCCGCGCGCTGGGCGGGCACATCGTGATTGGTGACAGCGCCCCCAAGGGCAAGGTCATCTGGGCAACCGGGTATCAGGGGCTGGAGGCGCTCAGCCAGTCGCTGGGCCGCGAGATCGGGGGCGGGGTCAAGGGGCAGTCGCTGCTGCTACGGCATGCGGCCCCCGATGCACCGCAGCTATTTGCCGACGGGCTGCATATCGTGCCACATGCAGACGGAACAGTCGCAATCGGGTCGACCAGCGAGCGGCAGTTCGACAGCCCGGACGGCACCGACGCCCAATGCGACGCGCTGCACGCCCGCGCGCTGGCCATCTGCCCTGCCTTGCAGGGCGCGCCGGTTGTTGAACGCTGGGCAGGTGTGCGCCCACGTGCCAGAAGCCGCGCGCCACTGATGGGGGCATGGCCGGGCCGGGCTGACCATTATGTGTTCAATGGCGGGTTCAAGATCGGGTTCGCAATGGCCCCTGCACTGGCACAGATCATGGCGGATCTGGTGCTGGGTGGCTGCGACCGCATTCCAGCCGGGTTCGGCTTTGATGCGCTGTAGGGCGCGCAGATTTCCCTGACGATCCTGCACTCTGCCAGCGCGACCGACCGGGACGCGTCATACAGGATGTCGCGCACCTCGGCGCGCAGGGCCAGATAGTTGCGGTATTCCTCGGCATTGTTGAAATGCTGGCTGCGCGCGACCTCGACCTCTGCCTTGGCATGAAAGGCCGCGTGATACTTGAAATGCCCAAAGGCCAGATCGCGCGGGGAAACGCATGCGCCGGTGATGTAATGCAGCCCCGCCGACAAGCGCATCAGGGGGTGGTATCTCAGCAGCGCATATTTCTGGGCGACAAACAGGTTGGCGCGCGCTGGGGCACCCGCTTCGTCCATCAGACGGTGGCGCAGCGCGCTGGTCACGGTGTCGCAATTCGACCACGGCCCGCGACCCTGCCAGTCGCGCCGCAATGGCTGCGCATCCAGCCAACCGGCCTCGGCAAAGGGCGCGCGCGCAATCGGTGTCTGCGACAGGCGCCCTTTGGGATACATATCCAGCATGAACAGGCGCACGGCATCGGCAACCGCGAAATCCGGCATGCGCAGCAGGGCGGGCAAATCGCCCCTGACATGACCGTCCGGATCTGGCAGCCGCCAGAAGGCCAGTTCATCGGCATCGGCCAGCAGTGACCAGCGGCCCAGCCTGAAATGCGCCATCAGCGCCTCTTGCCACTGCACCCCGTAGGTTGACATCCGATAGGGCGTGTCGGTCGAGAAGACGCTGACATCAGGCTGGGCGACAAGTTGTTCGAGAGTGCCATCATCCGATCCATTATCCACGATCAGAAAGGCCCCTGCCCCAAGTCTGCGGTAATGCGACAGGAAATGACGCAACATCGCACGCTCGTTGCGCATGACAGCGATCACCGCAACCTCGGCAAGGCGCGCGCCCTCCAGCCTCTCGGGCGGGGTAACAAGGTCCAGCGCATTGGTGGCCCAGCCAGTCCTGGCAGGTACCATGCTGGGCCAGACCTTCATCGGGCTGGGCCATAGGGCATGAATCGCAGCCTCTGCGACCGGCAGGGCCAAGGCACAATCCAGATGTGCGACCTTCAGCCCCGATCCCTTGAATGGCAGAAAGCTGTTCTCATACTTCGAGACAGGCGCAAGACCCGGTGCAGCCCTGCGAAAGACGGCGACATCGTAATTCGGGCCTGCCACCTCGATACCACTCAGGCTCAACAGATCGCCGATCAGTTTGTCTTCCATGAACGACACCTGTTCAAGCGCACGCCCGCGCGGCGTCTGGCGAGCCTCTGACAGCGCCTGCAAGGCCGGGCGCGCCAGCAGATAGGCAGTGCTGCCATCGGCATAGACTGCGGGTTCGGGCGATTTGTCCAGTTCCAGCCGGCCACGGTCGGATTGCGCCTTGGCGCTATGCCAGCCCCGATCCATCGAGCCAGCCCCGCGCCACAGGGGGCGTCCATAATAGGGCTGGATCATAAATGTAGGGTCACCGAAATAGGCGGCTGCATCCAGAAAGCAGTCATCATCGATCTTGAGCACGCGCGCAAAGCCCGTTTCATGCAGCACCCATTCTGCAAGAGCCAAAGATTTTTGCGGCAACCCCTCATAATCGTCAGGTGCATCCAGTTCCAGCAATTCACCATCAAAGCGGTTGCCGGTCCCCTCGGGGTGATCGGGCGCGCGGCCGACCACAGTGACCAGTGGAATCCCCAGATGGCCCAGCGCATCACCCCAGGCTGCCTTGACCGCAGGCACACGAGTCGCAAGGTTCTGACGACAGGAGATGAGCGCCACGACAGTGTCGGCAAAGGGGTTTGCGGCGGCCCGCATGGCCCGTGCGCGTATGTTCTCGTTGCCTTGTGTCAGGCGCGATGGATCTCGCGGCAGGCAGGCGCGCAACTGCGCGACAAGCCGTGCATCGGGGCAAAACGCCGCGAAACGGTCCAGCGCCAACCTTGGCACCAGGGCATTGCCCGGAAGCGCAGGCAGTGTGACAAGCCTTTCACACAGGGCCAAGATGCAGTGTTCGGCAATGGGCTGCAGCCCTTTGCGCACCGCAGCCTCTGCCACGCCAAGCAATGCCGCAACCCCCAGAAAGCCTGCCTCTGCGACACAGAGAGCGCGCGCGGCGTCTTGCAGTTCTGCAATCTGTTCAGGGGGCAATACCGTTCCTTTTGCGATGTCGGCAAGACAAGTGTTCACCTGCGCGGCCAGCCGCGCAGACGCCTGCGCAAAGGGTGGGCGGGCTATATGCTGTGCGCCGCTGCGCAACCCGGCGCAGGCGGCATGATGCACAGGTTCGTCTGCCGTCAGTCCGAACTCTGCCCGCGCCACAGGGCTGCGCGGGCGGGCAAGCCATCGCAGGCTGGCCTCATCACTCGCAGCCCGTGTGGCCAGCACGCCAGCGCGCGCGAACTCCGGGAGGCGGTCATCCTGTTGCAGGATGACACGCATCAGGCTGTCATGGCCCGCCACATTTCGCGCCAGAAACGGGCTTGCTGCGTCAAGCAGCGCGCGGCTGTTGCGCATGCGCAGCGCGCGTTCCAGGCCGTCAAATGCGCGCGCGGCGCGCGCGACCTCGGGCAAAGCCATGACAGCCTTGCGCCGTCGGGCCTGCGCCCAGAATTCGGGGCGCAGGCTGTAGGCGTCAAGGGCGCGTTCGGGAAACCTGCGCGCACACCAATCCGGCAGCAGCGGCACCTGTTCAAGTATGTCCAGCACGCCCGCGATCAGGCGGCGGCACGGTGTTTGCGCCCAGTAGGACGGTGCCAGCTCGGCGATCAGGTCCAGAAGCGCGTTCATCAGGGCGTGGCGTTGATGTGCAGTCACATACTGCCCTTCATTGTCGGGCCTGTCACGGGCGAGGGCTGTCGCGGCCCATCCCAGGGCTGGCGCTACCAGCCAACCCTGCGCATGTCGCGGGTAGGTGCGCAGGGTCTTGAGAACCCCCGCCCAATCGCCCCTCGCCCAGCCCATGGGAAGCGCAGAAATGGATGCCCAACTGTCGCTTTGCGTGTCCCAGCCCACAGCACCGTTCTGCGCCGCAAAAGTGTAGAGTGCGCACGGGTCCGCGTGCAGGCAGAACCACTCGCCAAGCAAAAGCGCCAGTTGCCTGACCTCTTCGCCTGTCAGTCCATGAGTGGTGCATAAACTGCCAAAAAGCGCTATCGGATCATCTGTGCAGCCCTGTGCGATCTGTATATGAAAAGCATCACACGCGATCGCCGCCGCACCGGGTGGTGCCATTGCTGGCACAGTCCTGATAGTCCGGCCGGGCGGGGGCGCAAATTTGGCCTTGGCAGAGGCAGGCGCGGCATTTTCCAGAAGGGCGCGAAGGGGGTCGGGCACCTTGTCCCACAGGCCCGCGTGGTGCACATGTTCAAGCATCTGCAGCCGAACGAAAATGTCATGCCGCGCCTGCCAGAGCGCTTCGGGTTTTGTCAGAACTGACAGCAGATCGGTGTGGCGCAGCAGAAAAGTGGCGGGTTCAGCGCCACAGATGATCCGAAGCGGAATGGTCCCGTCTGCCGCGCCGCGCCAGATACGTCCGGGCAGACAGGAGACACGCTGCGCCAGTGCCATTGGCGTGGCCGCGCCCGGAATGGGCAGGAACGGGATCGGGGGGGTGCCCTCGTCCCATCCGACCGAAACTTCACCGCAAGGCGGCTGCCATGCCAATTCCAGCCGATCTGTCAGATGCGGTTGTCGCCCATCCTGCGGGTGCAACACGCGCAGGCTGCGCAGTCCGTCCGGCCAGGACACCCAGCCGATACGCGACAGCCCCGGAAGGCCGCGGCGCAGGCCCAGCCGACCCGCCGTGTCCGGGCGCGGATAGGCGTCCAGTCGTGCAAGCCTGTGCCCGTCAAGCCAGAGTGTCAGCATCAGGTTGCCAAGGCAATCACTGTCAAAGGCCAGATGAAGATCATGAAGCTTGCGCTGCAATACTGCGCGCAACGGAATCTCGCGACGCCAGCCCAATGGCCCGGTCCGATTCACCACGATCAATCCTGCCTCCCGGCGCAGCGACAGGTGCAAAGGTATCAGGCGCTGCCCGCGATCCGGAAAATCGAGGTTGACGCAGGCATGGTGCTGCAGATCGATTTCCAGACACAAGACCGTGCCGGGCACGAACCGGATCCGGCCCAGCGCCAATATTTCTGGTTGTGCTATCGACGGCATGCGTAGGGTTTCCTTGTCCATGTGATCAGGGGTCTTGGCCGTGCCTGCATCGGGTGCGGTCAGGTCGCGTGGATCAGTCGTTGGGTCATGATCGCGCGCAGGTCAGCGCGCGACGGCTGGTCGCCCAGCAAGTCAAACAGGGGGCCGAACGCGCCATGATCGGCGATGTAGCTGTCGTAATGCAGCATGATGCTGCGATCCGGGTACGTCGCGACAAAGCCACGAAAGACCGCCTCGGCAGTATGGATCATCGCCATAACATCGGCTGGATCGTGGCTGCGCCACCATGACGAACGCGCGACCGCCGCAGAGTCGCGCGTGTTAAAGACAAAGCGCGCATTCGGGAAGAACCTGCGCTTGAACTCCAGATAGGCACGGTATTCCGTGGATTGCGCAATGGTCCGGATTTCCTTGAACCCGCAGACCCGGAGATTGGCCTGTGGTCGCAGGACCTGCGCGGCAAAACCGCGGCACAGGGTATGGCCATAGGCATCGGTATCGATTCGTTCTGCGCCGAACCATGGATGCGTTGCATCCGAGGTCAGCCCCTGTGCGCGCATCCGCCCGATATCGGGGCTTTGCGTCAGGGCCTGCCAGCTTTTGAACAATGGAAGCAGCGCGTTGTTGTTCTCGCCCCGTACCATGACACCCGGAATCGCATTGACCAGTCTTTGCAGCAAAGTCGAACCCGACCTGCCATAGGTCACGATAAAGACATATCCGTCCTTGGGGTGCCGAAAATCATTCACTTGGCTGGTCCTTTCGGGGCGGTTCCTGTGTCGTGGCAATGTGGACATGCGCGCGCCTGCACTGGCGTGCCCGGCGCCCAGTCTGCAACGGCAGGCTTAATTTTCCGTTGCAGCCAATGGGCACGTTTGCGTTGAGAGATGTGAAAGGATTGGGTGCTAGGGTTTTACCATGACGATGGCTGACCCTGCTCCCTTTACATCATCTGACGCGCCCGCCTTTGCGTCGCGCGACCTTGCCTCGCATCGCGCGCGCGCGGTCAGGCTGGATGAAATGCAATTGCGCAAGGCCATGGCGCGGCGGCATGGCCTTGGCGACATGCGCGCGGCAGTTCTGTATGGCGAATCGCTGTTTCAGGTCGCACCAAGCGCAGCGCTGGCGCTGCAGTTGGCGCGGTTTCATCGCCAATGCCGAAGCTATCAACAGGCGCGCGCTGTGTTAGCCAAGGCAAGTGCACATTGGCCGGACCATCCGGACATGCTGCGCCTGCAGGCGGAAATCGCGATGCTGGCCAAAGACAATGATCGCGCCGCCGCGCTATGGCTAAGGGTGCTCCAGATCGGCCCGGTTGCGGGTGTCTACCCCATCTTGCAGGCAATCGGCTGCCTTCGGCGATGTGGTGACGAGGCGCAGGTGCATGCCCTTGTTACCGCTTATGCACCAGTCTTGCGCGCTACCTATCCGACCGAGGCGCTGACCTTGTTACAGACCGGGTTGACAGGGTTGCCGCATGACCTGCCGGGGTTGAGCATGATCACCGGCAATAACGGGACCGGCAAGACCACAGTGGGCCATGTCCTGCAGGCCATCGGTTTCACCATTGTGGATGCCGATACCGAGATTGCCGTTTTTCGCCGACAGAACCACTGCAGCCCTGTCCGGTTTGATCTGACAGGCGGTGATCCGAAAGCAGAAGCGCAGACCCAGTGGGATTGGCCGGATGACCGTTTTCATGCGGCTTGCGCTGTTGCACGCCGGGCTGACCGGCCTGCCATCGTGATCGGTGGCTTTGGCCGCGTGGTCAGTCGCCATATCGCGGTCGCGGATCATGTCTTTCACCTGACCGTGCCGACACATGTGATCGCCAAGCGGCTGGAGAAACGCAATTCGCCCGCGCATCGGCCGGGAACACAGGGGTATGCAGCGGCGTTGCGGCGCAACGCGCGCGCGGCTGTCCCCGAATATCCGGCAACAATTCTCATGGCCAACAGACCCGTCTGGCAAATCTGCTCGGATATCCTGCAAACGCTCGGACACCTGCCAAAGGGCCGCCCTGACGCGCAGGCACACCAGATTATCTGACCCCTGCGCGGGCAGTGGCCTGTTCGGGATCCAAGTGCATAGCCAGCGCGGGCCACAGCAGATTGAAACGGTCACAGCGTCTTGGCTGTCAAATGCGCAGACATCTCGGACCTCCCGGTGATCTTAACCTCGCAGCAAGACGCAGCATGCATAATCTGCGGCAGACGCCGACCGCTTTCCGCGTGGAAAGACCAGGTTGGCACCACACCACAAGCCCCGGGAACCAGCGAGCGCCCCAGATGAGCCTGCAACCGACACAAGGCGTGGAAACCGGATGCTGATGCAGCGACCCGCAGAATATGTGACGCATATACCCAGCCCAAAGGTGCAGTTGCTGACATGGGCTGAACAGCGTCTGCTCTGGGCGATTGGTGGGGTCAGCATTTTTACCAACCTGCTGATGCTGACAGGGCCTCTCTTCATGCTGCAGGTGTATGACCGCGTCCTCTCCAGCCGGTCCGAACCGACGCTTGTGGTTCTGTTTGCGCTGGTGGGGTTTCTTTATCTGATCCTTGGTACGCTCGATCATGCGCGCGCGCGCATCGCAGCCCGTCTGGGTGCGCAAATTCAGGACAGGCTGGACAGGCCCGTTTTCTTGGCGGCGCTGCAGGCCAGGTCCGGGCGGACGCAGAATATCAGCGCGGCACGGGCGCCAGCCGATCTGACGACACTACAGCAGTTCTCGGGCGCCCCTGTGTTCATGGCCCTCTTTGACTTTCCATGGGTGCCACTACTCCTCGGGATCATCGCGATGCTGCACCCGTGGCTGGGCGCGCTTGCCTTGGCGTCAGCCGCGATACTGACCGGGCTGGGCGTTGCCAATATGTCCGCCAGCCATGGCCTTGTCGCGACAAGTCATGCGCGGTCCCTTGGGGCCGACAGGCTGGGACGACAGATCGCACAGCAGGCCGGCCTCTTGCGCGCGACGGGCATGCAGGAGGCTGCCATTGACCGCTGGCAGGCACACCGGCGCGGCGCTCTCAATGCTGCCCTTGGCGTAAATGACAATGCAGGACGTTTCGGGGCCAGCGCACGGACATTGCGACTGTTCCTGCAATCCACGATGCTTGCGACGGGGGCCTGGCTGGTTTTGCAGGGTCAGCTTTCGGCGGGTGGCATGATCGCTGCCTCGATCATATTGGGGCGCGCGCTTGCACCGCTTGATCAGCTTGTTGGCGGATGGCCGCAGGTGCAGGCAGCACTTGGCGCGCTAGGCCGGGTGCGCCAGATGCTGGTGATGATGCCCAAGGCACCAGCGCAGATGCAACTGCCCGCCCCGTCAGGCAGGCTTGCCGTGCGCCGCCTCGGATTACGCGTGCCGGATATCACAGCTGGCGCACGTCTGGTGCTGCGGGATATCAGCTTCGAGCTGTTTCCCGGTCAGGCGCTGGGTGTCATCGGGCCATCCGGTGCCGGGAAGTCATCCTTGGTCGAGGTGATCGTCGGCCTGCAAGACCCTTCCTGCGGCGATGTCAGGCTGGATGGCGCGCGGCTTGATCAATACCCCAACGCGCAGTTTGCCCGCGCAATCGGGTATCTGCCGCAACAGGTGAGCTTGTTCGACGGCAGTCTGCGCGACAATATTTCCCGCCTCGACCCCGATGCCCGCGACGAGGATGTTGTCGCCGCCGCCAAGGCCGCGAATGCGCATGCACTGATCCTGTCACTGCCTGACGGCTACCAGACGCGGGTTGATACGCGGGGCGGGGGGCTCTCGGGCGGTCAGGTCAAACGTATCGCGTTGGCGCGCGCGCTTTTCCGGGACCCGGTGCTTCTGGTTCTGGACGAACCCGATGCCAGCCTTGACGATGACGGCCTGCGCGCGCTGCACGCAACCATAACGGTTGCCACGGCGCGCGGTGCGGCGGTTCTGGTGACTGCGCATCGTGTTTCGGCGCTTGGCGCGTGCGATCAGGTCATGAAACTGGATCGCGGCACCATTGCCTCATTGGGTCCGGTGGACAAGATCTTGCAGGCATCACAGCGCCCCTGTGCCCGGTCTTCCCGCCCCGAAGGACAGGGCCAGCGGCTCGCAGCACCGCCCCTTGCATGGTCGGTCATGCATTTCCCCTGGGACACTCGCGTGGCACCGCGTGGCCGATGAGTACAAACGCTTATTCAGCGCGCGCGCCCCTGACCCTTGCGCTGGGCGCATTGGCCATACTGGTGCTGGGCCTTGGAAGCTGGGCCATGTTCACGCGCATTGCAGGGGCCGTGATCGCAGAGGGCGTGATCGAGGTCGAGCGGAACCTGCAGGTGGTGCAGCACCC
>SKRW01000193.1 GCA_007118295.1 Paracoccaceae bacterium
AGTTGCAAGCCACGGAATACGCGCTGACGTGCGATCACCTGCACGTCGATAGCTCCGTATTTCTGCAAGATGCTACATTCGCAGGCGAAGTGCGGCTGTTGGGCGCCCAGATAGGTGGTAACCTTTGCTGCGACGGTGCAGAGTTGCAGGCTCAGGGACAGGCGTTGAATTGTCACAGGGCCGAGATCACAGGGACTTTTTTCTGGTGGGCGGGCGCTAAGGCCAGCGGCTGCATTGGTCTAGCTGACGCGACTATTGGCGCTATTTCGGATGAGCCAGCTTGTTGGCCGCCGGAGTTTATCCTTGATCGCTGCCGATATGGCGCTTTTGTTGGCGTGGGCGTTCCGACAGATGCGAAAAGCCGCCTGAAATGGCTGGCCCTGCAACAGCCCAAGAAATACAAACACGACTTCTGGCCCGACCCCTATGAACACTGCGCCAAAGTGCTGCGCGAGATGGGGCATGGCGCGGATGCGCGGGCGATCCTGATAAAGAAAGAAGAATTGCAGCGTGCAGCGCAGCGCGACAGGGAAGAACACGAATTGGCGGCGTTGCGTAGCGAGATGACGGAGTCCCGCAACCGAGGCAAAGAACTCCACCGCAAAGTGAAGATTTTGTATGGAGCCGCGCGCCTATGGGCAAATCGCAAATGGGACAATGCGCTCGGCTTTCTGGTTGGCTATGGCCGCAAGCCTCTGGACGCGCTGTGGCGGGGCTTGCTGCCCATGTGGGCCTTTGGATATGTCGTTTTCTTCCTCGTGAGTTGGTTGGGAGAGATCAAACCAAACCTGCCCCAGACACAGGTTCACCCGGCTTGGGTCGAATGCGCTGAATATGGCGCGCGGCGTTGGGCGTCACATACAACGCAAGTGGCGTGTTTCCGCGCCCAGCCCGAAGGTGAGTCCTACCCGCATTTCAACGCACTGTTCTATTCAGCCGACACACTCTTTCCTGTCGTCTCGTTGGAAATGCAAAGCTACTGGATACCGGACGACACCAAGCCCTTCGGGATGCTCGCCCGCTGGTATCTCTGGCTCCACATCGCCGCAGGCTGGGCCCTCACCCTCCTCGCCGTCGCGGGCTTCTCGGGTCTGATCAAGACGGATAACACCAAATGACCCACACCCATCAAATCCGCGTTTACTATGAGGATACCGACATCGCGGGCATCGTCTATTACGCCAATTACCTGAAATTCATCGAGCGCGGGCGCAGCGAGTGGGTGCGCGACCTTGGCCTTGATCAGGCCGCGATGAAGGCGGCGGGCGACGGGGTGTTTGCCGTGCGCCGGGTGGTCGCGGATTATCTGGCCCCGGCGCATTTCGATGACCTGCTGGTTGTTGCGACCGACTACATCTCGCATTCCGGCGCGCGGCTGGTGCTGCGCCAGAGCGTCGCGCGCGGGGACAAGACCCTGTTTCAGGCCGAGGTCACACTGGTCTGTCTGGGTGACACGGGCCGTCCGCAGCCCCTGCCCCGCGCGCTTGTGGCAAGAATCGGCGGAAAACCCCCGTCATAAACCCCAAGTATAACGCGCTTGTGTTGGTGTGACGCTTGTCTTGCTGTATGGTCTGGCGCAAAGCCGCCACTGAGAGCGGCCCAACGCGAGCAGGATTATGGACCCGACGACCCTGACGACAACGCAGGAGATTGATTTCTCGCTGCTGGCACTCTTTGCGCGTGCGACCCTGACAGTGCAGCTTGTCATGATCAGCCTGATCGTGGCCTCGTTCTGGTCATGGGCGATCATCATCCAGAAACACATCCGCTACCGCCGTGCCCGCAGCGAGGCCGAGGAATTCGAGGCTGCTTTCTGGTCGGGCGAGCCGCTGGACGAATTGTATGACCAGATCGGCCCTGCGCCTTCGACCTCGCCGCAGCGGGTCTTTGCCGCCGGCATGACCGAATGGCGCCGCTCGCACCGGCCCGACGGGGCGCTGATCCCCGGCGCGGTCGCGCGGATCGACCGGTCGATGGATGTCGCGATCACCAAGGAATCGCGCGAATTGACCGGCGGGCTGACATTCCTCGCCTCGGTCGGGTCGGCCTCGCCCTTTATCGGGCTGTTCGGCACCGTCTGGGGGATCAAGCACGCCTTCGAGGAGATTGCGCTGGCGCAATCGACCAACCTTGCGGTTGTCGCCCCCGGTATTGCCGAAGCGCTGCTGGCCACGGGGCTGGGGCTGCTGGCGGCTATTCCGGCGACGATCTTTTACAACAAGCTGACCGATGACAGCGATGCGATCATCTCGGGCTTCGAGGCCTTTGCGGATGAGTTCAACACCATCCTGTCGCGCCAACTGGACGCGGCCTGAACGATGGGTGCGCAATTTGTGAAAAAAGGGGGCGGAACGGGACGGCGCAGGCGGCGCGGCGGGGCCGCGCGCATGTCCGAAATCAACGTGACACCCTTTGTCGATGTGATGCTGGTGCTGCTGATCATCTTCATGGTGGCAGCCCCCATGCTGACCGTGGGCGTGCCGGTCGAATTGCCGCGCACATCGGCAGGCGCCTTGCCCGCCGAGCAGGAAGAACCGCTGTCGATCACCCTGACCGCCGATGGCACCGTCCTGATCATGTCCAACGAAGTGGACCCCAACCAGTTGATCCCGCAATTGCGCGCGATTGCCGCCGAACGGCGCGACAACAAGGTGTTCCTGCGCGCCGATGGTGGCATCCCCTACGAGCGGGTGGTGCAGGTGATGGGGGCGCTGAATTCGGGCGGATTCAACAACATCGGACTGGTGACCGAACAGGGCGGGCCGCGTTTCGACGGCGCGTCGAACTGAGTTTGTGGGAACAGGGCCTTATCTGAGCAATGGCAAGCGCCAGCGATCTCTGGGCACGGATGGACACCGGACAGAAAGTGTCCGGGGTGGCCCATCTTGGGCTGATCGTGTGGGTCATGGTGTTTGACCTGTTTCAGGCCCCTGACAACGGGGCACGTATCCCGGTGACCGATGTCTCGCTGATCTCGGCAGAGGAATTCGCCGCACTGTCAACGCCCGATGCGGCCCCTGCGCCAGCACCGACTCCGACCCCGGCCCCG
>SKRW01000341.1 GCA_007118295.1 Paracoccaceae bacterium
AAACTGCGCTAGCAGGGATCATGGCGCATTCTGGCCGGGCATGCGCGCGCCCACTGAAATCGGCCCCGCACCTGCCAAATCAGCATGTTTTATGGGGTATAATAATACCATAATCTTAAGCCATTGTTATTACGATATTAATTCTGACGCATGCGTCTTGACCCGCGCTGTGTAATCAGTAGAACGCACTCTATCGCGCAAGTCTGCGCCATACCGGATTACTTTCTTTTTTCAGGGTCACGTCATGAAAACCTACTCTCTCAAAGCTGGAGAGATCGACAAGAAATGGATCATCATCGATGCCGAAGGCGTCGTGCTGGGCCGTCTTGCCTCGATCATCGCCATGCGCCTGCGCGGCAAGCACAAGGCGACCTTCACCCCCCATATGGACATGGGCGACAATGTCATCGTCATCAACGCCGACAAGGTGCAACTGACGGGCAACAAGCGCAACAAGCCCAATTACTGGCACACCGGCTATCCCGGCGGGATCAAGTCGCGCACCACGGGCCAGATCCTCGAAGGCCGTTTCCCCGAGCGTGTCGTGATGCAGGCGGTCAAGCGCATGCTGCCCGGCGGGCCGCTGTCGCGCCAGCAGATGACGCATCTGCGCGTCTATGCCGGCACCGAGCATCCGCATGACGCCCAGCAGCCCGAAGTGCTGGATGTGCGGGCCATGAACACGAAAAACACGCGGAGTGCACGCGCATGAGTGAAGATCTCAAAACCCTCGATGATCTGAAATCGGCTGTCACCCCGGTCGCAGAAGACGCCCCCATGCGTGAACCGGTCCGCGACGAACTGGGCCGCGCCTACGCAACCGGCAAGCGCAAGGACGCGGTTGCCCGCGTCTGGATCAAGCCGGGCTCCGGCAAGTTCCTGATCCGCGACCACAAGGGCGATTTCATCGATTACACCAAGTATTTCGCGCGCCCCGTTCTGCAGATGATCCTTCGCCAGCCGTTTCAGGTGGCCGGTGTTGTCGACCAGTTCGACGTGATGGCGACTGTTGCAGGCGGTGGCCTGTCCGGTCAGGCCGGTGCCGTCAAGCACGGGATCTCGAAAGCGCTGCAGCTTTACGATCCGTCCCTGCGCGCCGCACTGAAAGCGGCAGGCTTCCTGACCCGCGACAGCCGCGTGGTGGAACGCAAGAAATACGGCAAGGCGAAAGCGCGCCGCAGCTTCCAGTTCTCGAAGCGCTGATTTTATCCGGCTTGTCCGGCCAGACCACCCGCCCCTTGGGGCGGGTGGTTTTTTCATGGGTATGCTGTGGGGTCATTTCCGCTTGCCAGACTCGCCGCGTGCGCGCAATCTGATGCATCGCATTCAGATGGGCCCGGTATGGCCACACCCCGCGCGCAAGATTGGGAACACTATCTTGACCCAGAGGAAACCATCCTCTGGCAAGGGCGCCCTGCACCTGGATGGTCATGGCGCGGGGGCGAGAATGGCACCATCCTGCTGTGACTGTTCGTACTGGGGTTCATCTGGTTCTTTACGCTGGAGCAGGTCTGGTATGGCGAACCGCTGCAATGGGGCCTTGTGCTGGTGTGGACAGTCTTTGCATGTCTGCTGGCTTTGCTAGGCCCTGTGGCGATGGCGATGGCGATGGTGCGGCGGGGCACATGGTATACGCTGACCTCGCGCCGGGCGATCATCGCACATTGCCCGACCGTGGCGGGGATCACGGTCTATCGCGGGCTTGATTGCTATCCGGTCACATCGGTTGACTGCGTGCCCTCGGATCTGCGCGGTCTGGAAACCGTGCATTTTTCCCGGCTCAGCCAACGTCACACATTTCACGAGAAAGTGGCACCGGGTAAGGTTGAACAACGCAGCAGGTACGGACAACCGGCATACGCGCGATCATCCAGTCGGGTTCGAACGGATCACCGATGGCGCGAGACTCGCCGCGCGGTGCAGGCAGGCATGCCGCAGGGCGTGCCCGAGAATCTGGCAGAACCACGACGCTAGGCAGGCCCGCAACGGGGGCTTGCCCGGCGCGGGCATTCCTGATCTGATCGGGGCAAACCTCAGGCACGAAAGGAACAGCCATGTATGCGCATCTTCTGGTCACCGTGGCATATGACAAAGGGCATGATGCTGGCCCCGCGCTGGAAATCGCGCAGGCGCTGGCCGCCGCCGGTGCAAGAATCACGCTGATTCACGTCATGGAGGCAGCACCCGTCTTTACGCTGGACTACCTGCCCGAAGGCTGGCGCGAGGAAATGCGCGCGGCGATCGAGGCCGATCTGGCAACACTGGCCGCAGGTCTGGAACAGGGCGATGTGATCGTGACCGAAGGCGATGCGTCTGCAGAGATACTGGAAGCCGCCCGCGCAGGCGGGGTAGATTGCATTGTTATCGCCTCGCATCGTCCGGGCACCAAGGGGCTGCATCTGGGGTCGACCGCGAGCAAGGTTGTGGGGCGCGCGCAATGCGCCGTGCATGTGGCGCGCAGGGCATGAGCGCAATGGACTGTGGTCTTGTTGAATGGGGTGGCAGGCGCGTGCTGTTCCTGATGGCAGCCGAGGCCGAATATGGCCCCGAATTGCGCGCCCGCATCTCGCCGGTGATGACAGGTGTGGGGCCGGTCGAGGGTGCTGTGGCCGCGACGGCGGCACTGGCGGAGTTGCGCGCGGGCGCGGGCCTGCCCGATCTGGTGGTGTCTCTGGGCTCTGCCGGGTCCGCGCGGCTGGAACAGGCGCGGGTCTTTCAGGCAAGCGCGCTGGCGTATCGCGACATGGATGCCACGGCGCTGGGATTCGCGCGCGGCGTCACCCCGTTTCTGGACCTGCCCGCTGTGCTGCCGCTGGCATTGCGCATGCCGGGCGTGCCGGAGGCCACGCTGTCAACGGGCGCGAATATCGTGTCGGGCACAGCCTATGACGCGATAGCCGAGGACATGGTCGATATGGAAAGCTATGCCGTGCTGCGCGCCTGCCAGCGATTCGACGTGCCCCTGATCGTGTTGCGGGGCATTTCGGACGGGGCAGAACCGCTGGAGGGGCTGCAGGACTGGACCGGATATCTGGGTGTGATCGACCAGAGGCTGGCAGATGTGCTGGATGGCTTGCGCGATGCGCTGGCAGTGGGGGATGTTCTGCCTTGAGAGGGGGGACGGGGGGCTGCCGCCCCCCGGCTGGCCCTGCGGGCCAGAACCCCCCGCTTCAAGGGGGCCACGGCCCCCTTGAAAATCCCCGTGAGTATTTGGGGCAAGATGAAGCTGGCGGTTACAGATACTGCCGGGCGTAGCGCTGCCCAAGGCCGGTGAGGATTTCATAGCCGATCGTCCCGATGATATCGGCCAGGTCATCGACCCCCTGATGGGGGCCAAGCAGGTCGAGTGTTTCGGGTGCGTCCGGCAGGCTGGTCACATCGATGGTCAGCAGGTCCATCGACACACGGCCCACCAGCGGGCAGGGCCTGTCATCGGCCCAGAGGGTTGCGCGACCTGACAATGCGCGCTGGATACCATCGGCATAGCCTGCCGCGATTGTGGCCAGACGCATGTCGCGCGGGGCGATGTAGCTGTTGCCATAGCCGATGCTTTCGCCCGCAGCCACATCGCGGGTCTGAATGACCGGGATCTGCAGGCGCACGACGGTCTGCGCTTCGGTAAAGGGGGCTCCGCCATAGAGGCCGATTCCGGGGCGGGTGATGTCGAAATGATAATCCGGCCCCAGCAAGACACCGCCAGTGGCCGCGAGCGAGCGTGGTACCTGCACACCGTCGGTCATCTGCCGGAAACTGTGCAATTGCTGCGCGTTCATCGGGTGGTCGGGGGCATCCGAGCAGGCCAGATGCGACATGATCAGGACCGGCCCTTGCGCCAGCACGATTTCGGCGACGCTGCCCCATTCCGCAGGCTCCATGCCCAGCCGGTTCATGCCCGAATCAAGCTGTATGCCGAAGGGATGGCCGGGCAGCGCCTCAAGGTGGCGGGTCAGTTGTTCGACCGAATTCAGCATCGGCACCAGCCCGGCCTCGCGCAGGATGCGGGCATCGCCGTCCATATGCCCGCCATAGACATGGATCGGCAGGTCCGGGCCGATGGCTGCGCGCACGGCAAGCCCTTCTTCGGCAATCGCGACAAAGAAGCGCCGCGCACCGGCATGGGCGAGCGCATGCGCCACATGGCCCGCGCCCAGCCCGTAGCCATTGGCCTTGACGGTTGCGGCAGTCTGGACGCCTGCGGCCGAGCGCGCATCAAGCGCGCGCCAGTTGGCCTGCAATGCGGAAAGATCGATCTGAAGTGTTGCCTGTGCCATGGCACAGCCCTTGCGCCAGCACCGGCCCGAGGTCAAGTAGGGAAATCGCTGGAAATCTGGTGCTGCTGGAGAGATTCGAACTCTCGACCTCTCCCTTACCAAGGGAGTGCTCTACCCCTGAGCTACAGCAGCCTGATCGGCGGCTGAGTAGTCCGAAATCCGCACCCGCGCAACCCCAATCTGGACGGTTTTTGAAACTTGGGCTAGGAGGGGGCATGGTCAAGGACACGCACCCTTCTGGCGACAGGCGGAAATCCACTGATACTGCGCGTGCCGCGCGGTTGAAAGCGGCGCTGAAAGCGAATATCGCCAAGCGCAAGGAACAGGCCCGCGTGCGCGCATCCGACGCGCATCGCACGAAAACCGATAACTCCGAGTGAGAAGGGTGAGCAGATGGATTCGATAGTCGTCACGGGGAATGGCCCGCTGAATGGGGTAATTCCGATTGCAGGCGCCAAGAATGCCTGCCTGACGCTGATGCCCGCAACCCTTCTGACCGATGCGCCGCTGACACTGACCAATGCGCCGCGCCTGTCCGATATCCGCACCATGTCCGAATTGCTGGGTTCACTCGGGGCCGAAGTGGCCAGCCTGCAGGGCGGGCAGGTGCTGGCGCTGTCCAGCCATGACCTGACCTCGCACCGCGCGGATTACGACATCGTGCGCAAGATGCGGGCCTCGATTCTGGTGCTGGGGCCGATGCTGGCCCGCGACGGGCATGCTGTGGTGTCGCTGCCCGGTGGCTGTGCAATCGGTGCGCGCCCCGTGGACCTGCATCTGCGCGCGCTGGAGGCCATGGGCGCGGAACTGACGCTGCGTGACGGCTATGTGCATGCGAAAGCCCCCGGCGGGCTGAAGGGCGCGCGCTTTGCCTTTCCCATTGTCTCGGTCGGGGCCACGGAAAATGCGCTGATGGCCGCGACACTGGCCAAGGGCACGACGATTCTGGAAAACGCCGCGCGCGAGCCCGAGATCGTGGATCTGGCGCGCTGCCTGCGCGCGATGGGTGCCCAGATCGAGGGCGAGGGGACATCGACGATCACCATTCAGGGTGTTGCCGCACTGCACGGGGCGACGCATGCCGTGGTGACCGACCGGATCGAGTTGGGCACCTATATGCTTGCCCCTGCCATCGCGGGCGGGTCGGTCGAGTGCCTTGGCGGGCGGCTGGAACTGGTGCAGGCTTTTGCCGACAAGCTGCAGGAGGCCGGTGTCGAGGTCGAGGAAACCGCCAGAGGGCTGCGGGTGACGCGCAAGATCGACCGGCTGCACCCGGTCAATGTGGCAACCGAGCCGTTCCCCGGTTTTCCAACCGACCTGCAGGCGCAGTTCATGGCGGCGATGTGTGGCGCGGACGGGGTTTCGGTGCTGGAAGAGCATATTTTCGAAAACCGGTTCATGCACGCACCGGAACTGATGCGCATGGGCGCGCGGATCGAAGTGCAGGGCGGCACGGCGCGCGTGACCGGTGTTGACCGGCTGCGCGGCGCGCCTGTGATGGCGACGGATCTGCGCGCCTCGGTCTCGCTGATTCTGGCCGCACTGGCAGCAGAGGGCGAGACAGTGGTCAGCCGCGTCTATCATCTGGATCGCGGCTATGAGCATGTCGAGGACAAGCTGGGCGCGTGCGGCGCGCGGATCGAAAGGATCAGCGGCCAATGAGTGACGCGCGCTTCGAAGACGGGGCCGAAGCCCCCCTGCGGTTGCAGGCGCTGGATGCCGATGACCTGGCGGTGATATCGGCACTGGTGCAGGATGCGGTCTTTCCCGTGACAGAAATGCGTTATCAGCCCCGGCAACGGCGATTTGCCGTGTTGCTGAACCGCTTTCGCTGGGAAGACCGGGCGCGCACGGGCGATTTCGAGCGCGTGCAGTCCCTGCTGGTCATCGAGGATGTGCTGCGCGTCGCGTCAACCGGGTTCGACCGGGGCGAAACGGATCTGATCATGTCGCTGCTAGCGCTGGCGTTTGCGCCGGGCGAGGACGGGGCAGGGCATGTCACGCTGACCCTTGCCGGCGATGGTGAGATCAGACTTGACATCGAATGCCTCGACATCAGCTTGCGCGATGTGACGCGGCCCTATCGTGCGCCGTCGGGCCGCGCACCTGACCACAAGCTGGAGGACTGAATGGCCGTGTTCCTTGACAGTCGCAATGACGGTTTCGACGCGCGTTTCGCGGCCCTGCTGGGCAGCAAGCGCGAAGAGGCGGTCGATGTCGATGACACTGTCGCAGCGATCATCGCCGATGTGCGCGCGCGCGGTGACGCGGCTGTGATAGAACTGACCGCGCGCTTTGACCGGCTGGACCTGACGCCCGAGACACTGGCCTTCACACCTGACGAGATTGCCGGACATTGCGCGCGCGTGCCTGCGTCCGAGCGTGCGGCACTGGAACTGGCCGCCGGGCGCATCCGCGCCTATCACGACCGCCAGCGCCCCGAAGATGCGCGCTGGACCGATGCCAGCGGTGCCGAACTGGGCTGGCGCTGGGGGCCAGTTGCGGCCGCGGGGCTGTATGTGCCCGGCGGGTTGGCAAGCTATCCGTCATCGGTGCTGATGAACGCGATCCCGGCACAGGTGGCTGGGGTCGAGCGGCTGGTGATCTGCGCCCCAACGCCCGAAGGCAAGGTGAACCCGCTGGTGCTGCTGGCCGCACAGCTTGCCGGGGTGGATACGGTCTACCGCATCGGCGGGGCGCAGGCCGTGGCCGCGATGGCCTACGGCACCGAAACCATCGCGCCTGTGGACAAGATCACCGGGCCGGGCAATGCCTTTGTGGCTGCCGCGAAACGCCGCGTGTTCGGGCGCGTCGGCATCGACATGATCGCGGGCCCGTCCGAGATCCTGGTCATCGCGGATGGCGGGAATGACCCGGACTGGATCGCGCTGGATCTGCTGTCACAGGCCGAGCATGACGAAAGCGCGCAATCCATCCTGATCACGACCGATGCAGATTTTGGTCAGGCTGTCATACGGGCGGTCGAGGCGCGGCTGCAAACGCTGGAACGCCGCGCCATAGCAGGCGCAAGCTGGCGCGACCATGGTGCCGTGATCGTGGTGCGCGATCTGGCAGAGGCCGCAGCCCTGTCGGACCGGATCGCGCCCGAACATCTGGAACTCTGCGTGGCGGACCCCGAGGCGTTGCTGGCCGATATCCGCCATGCGGGCGCGGTCTTTCTGGGCCACTGGACGCCCGAGGCCATCGGCGATTATGTCGGCGGGCCGAACCATGTGCTGCCGACCGCACGTTCGGCGCGGTTTTCCTCGGGGCTGTCGGTGCTGGATTTCATGAAACGCACGACACTGGCCCGCATGACACCCGAAGCCCTTGCCGCGATAGGCCCGGCGGCTGAACAGCTTGCCATTTCGGAAAGTCTGGAAGCACATGGGCTGAGTGTGCGGGCCCGTCTGGAGCGCCTGAACCGCTGAGGGCGCGCGGGCAGGCTGACCGGGGATTTGAGTATTTTCGGCAAGATGAAGTTGCAGGGGTTTTCCTTGTGCCCTACGCGTGCAAATCTGTTCGCGAGAACTACGAAAGGTCCGCGTCATGCCCGTCTTCACTGCGCCCGATGGGGCGGAACTCTACTACACGGATGAGGGGCATGGGCGCGCGTTGCTGTGTCTGGCCGGGCTGACGCGGACGGGCCGCGATTTCGACTATCTGGCCCCGCATCTGCCCCCCCTGCGCCTGATCCGGCTGGATTATCGCGGGCGCGGAAAGTCGCAATGGACCGGTGCCGAGACCTATACTGTCCCGCAGGAAGGCGCGGATGTGCTGGCTTTGCTGGATCATCTGGGGATCGATCAGGCCGCAGTGCTGGGCACTTCGCGCGGGGGGATCATCGGCATGTATCTGGCGGCCGTCGCGAAGGACCGGTTGCGCGGGCTGTGCCTGAATGATGTGGGCCCCGTGATCGAGGCCGAAGGGCTTGCCCGGATCAAGGACTATATCGGGCGCACCCCCTCGGTGCGCACCCACGCACAGGCCGCAGCGGCGCTGGAGCGCGCCTTGCCGGAGTTTTCGGATGTGCCCGAGGGGCGCTGGCTGGAAGAGGCGCAGCGCCAGTTTGTGGTGACCGATCAAGGGCTTGAGCTGGGGTATGACCCCGCCTTGCGCACGGCTTTTCTGGCCGCAATGGAGGGTGGCGGTGGTGATCTGTGGCCGATGTTCGCGGCCTGTGACGGGTTGCCACTGGGGCTGATCCGGGGCGCGACCTCGACACTGCTGAGCGTCGCGACCGCCGAGGAGATGCAGCGCAGGCGGCCTGACATGGTGTTCGGCGAAGTGCCGGGGCGCGGGCATATTCCGTTTCTGGACGAACCCGAATCGCTGCGGGTGGTGCAGGGCTGGCTGGGGATGTGCCTGTGAGAGATGTCATGCATGAGGCTGTCGATATCGCCCGGATCGAGGCCGCCACCGCGCGCCTTGCGGGCAAGGCGCGGGTCACGCCTGTGCTGTCATCGCCTGCGCTGGATGCGCTTGCCGGGCGGCGCGTGCTGGTCAAGGCCGAATGCCTGCAACACACGGGCAGCTTCAAGTTCCGGGGGGGATGGGCAGCGGTCTCGGCCTTGCCCGAGGGCACACGCGGGGTGCTGGCCGTCTCGTCGGGCAACCATGCGCAGGGGGTGGCACTGGCCGCACAGCGTCACACTCTGCCTGCAGTCATTGTCATGCCGTCGGATGCGCCTGCGATCAAGATCGCCAACACCCGCGCACTCGGGGCGGAAATCGTGCTGTATGACCGTGCAACTGCGGATCGCGACGCTGTGGCAAGCGCCCTGGCAGAGGCGCGCGGGCTTACACTGATCCCGCCCTTTGACCACCCCGAGGTGATCGCCGGTCAGGCCAGCGTCGGACTGGAGCTTGCCGAACAGACGCAAGGCGCGGGCGTGGTACAGGTGCTGGTCTGCTGTGGCGGGGGCGGGTTGACCTCTGGTATCGCTCTGGCGCTCAAGGCGCGCGCGCCGCAAATGCAGGTCCGCCCGGTCGAACCCGAGGGCTTTGATGATGTCGCTCGCGCGCTGACCACAGGCCATGTCACGCCCAATACATTGCGCAGCGGATTATGTGATGCCATCGTGACACCCGCGCCGGGGCGGCTGACCTGGCCCATCCTGCGCCGCCTGTGCGGGCCGGGGCTGGTGGTCAGTGACGCAGATGCGCTGCGCGCCATGGCGCTGGCCTTTGACCATCTGAAACTGGTGCTGGAACCGGGCGGGGCCGTGGCACTGGCAGCGGCCCTGTTCCAGCCTGACCAGATCACCGGCGATACGGTGGTTGTCATCGCCTCGGGGGGGAATGTGGACCGCGCCGTGTTCCAGCGCGCATTGAATGAGGGTTGATCGCATGCAGATAGCTGACCTTGGCCATATCCGGCTGCATTACCAGATCGACGGCCCCGAAACCGGGCTGCCGCTGGTGCTGTCAAACTCGCTCGGGACCGATTTGCGCCTGTGGGAGCCTCTCTTGCCGCATCTGCCGCGCGAATTGCGCGTCATTCGCTATGACCGGCGGGGGCATGGCCTGTCGGATGTGCCTGCGGCCCCCTACAGCATGGGACAGCTTGTCCGCGATACCGAGGCGCTGCTCGACCATCTGGGCATCCGAGAGTGCGTGTTTCTGGGCCTGTCGATCGGGGGGATGGTCGCGCAGGGGCTGGCCGTCAAACGCCCCGACCTGATCCGCGCCATGGTGCTGTCGAATACGGCTGCGCGCATCGGCACGACCGAGATATGGCAGGGCCGCATCGACATGGCCCGCGCGCAGGGTCTGGGGGCATTGACTGACGCCACCATGGAGCGCTGGTTCTCGCCGGGCTTTCGTGCAAGCCCCGAAATCGCGCTCTGGCAAAACATGTTCAACGCCACCCCGCTGGAGGGATGGACCGGCTGCGCCGCTGCCATTGCGGGGACGGATTTCTACACCAGCACTGCTGCGCTGCGCCTGCCCACGCTCGGGATCGGCGGCGACCGCGACGGCTCCACCCCGCCGGATCTGGTGCGCGAAACGACCGAACTTGTCCCCGGCGCGCGGTTCGAACTGATCCACCGCGCAGGACATCTGCCGCATGTGGAACAGCCCGCGCGCTATGCCGGGATCCTGACCGCGTTTCTTCAGGACTCAGGCTTGCAGGCGTAAACGCCCCATGGGTTTCATCTTGCCGAAAATACTCAGACGCGAGACGGGCCAGAGGCAAACCGGATCGGGGTGTGAAAACCCGTTTCCCTTCGTCCGCAGGGCGCGCTAGACTCTGCATTATGACCAAAGGCCAGCCTGCATGAGCGACACTCCAGCCCCCTATCAGGTTCTTGCGCGGAAATACCGCCCCGAGAGTTTTGCCGACCTTATCGGGCAGGACGCCATGGTGCGCACGCTGCGCAACGCCTTTGCCGCGGACCGTATTCACCATGCCTTTGTGATGACCGGCATCCGCGGCACAGGCAAGACCACCACGGCGCGGATCATCGCCAAAGGGCTGAACTGCATCGGCGCGGACGGGCAGGGCGGCCCCACGACTGAACCTTGCGGCGTGTGCGAGCATTGCCGCGCGATCACGGATGGGCGCCATGTCGATGTGCTGGAAATGGACGCGGCCTCGCGCACCGGTGTCGATGATATTCGGGACATCATCGCGTCAGTGGCCTACCGGGCCGCCAGCGCGCGCTACAAGATTTATATCATCGACGAAGTGCACATGCTGTCCAACAACGCCTTCAACGCGCTGCTGAAGACGCTGGAGGAACCGCCCGCGCATGTGAAATTCATCTTTGCCACCACAGAAATCCGCAAGGTTCCGGTGACGGTGCTGTCGCGCTGCCAGCGGTTTGACCTGCGCCGGATCGAGCCCGAGGTGATGATGGCGCATCTGGCCCGTGTGGCGCAGGCCGAGGGTGGGCAGGTGGCGCAGGATGCGCTTGCGCTGATTACCCGTGCCGCCGAAGGGTCGGTGCGCGATGCCATGTCGCTGCTGGATCAGGCGATCAGCCATGGCGCGGGCGAGACCAGCGCCGATCAGGTGCGCGCCATGTTGGGGCTTGCTGACCGCGCGCGGGTGCTGGACCTGTTCGATCATGTCATGAAGGG
>SKRW01000019.1 GCA_007118295.1 Paracoccaceae bacterium
ATCTTCTCGGGCGCGGCACGCGGCACGACGGGGCTGTTCGGGATGCTGGTCAGCGAATTTCTGGGGGCCGAGCGCGCCGCCATCACCTACGAGAACGAGGGCGACAAGCGCCGCCTGATGGTGGGCAAGAAAATTCAGGGTGAGGTGGTGCCCGTGCGCGGTGCGGACCCTGACCGCGAAATTGTCGTCACCAATACCGAATACTGGATGGGGCCGGATATTACCGTCGCGACCGCCACCAAGGGCCGTGTGCGCGCCTTTGGCCGCGTCTGGGATTTCGACGGGCGCAGCGCGGAAATCTGCCAGATCGACTGGAAAGGCCCCGGTCGGTGAGTCTGCCGCTCTTGTCCCCTTCGCGCCGTTTGCGGCGCACCCCTTTCTCAGACGGGGTCGAGGCCGCAGGCGTCAAGGCCTATACGGTCTACAATCACATGCTTTTGCCGACTGTGTTCCGGTCGGTCGAGGAAGACTACCACCATCTGAAATCTGCTGTGCAGGTCTGGGATGTGGCCTGCGAACGGCAGGTCGAAATCCGTGGCCCCGATGCGGGTCGGCTGATGCAGATGCTGACCCCGCGCGACTTGCGCGGCATGTTGGCGGGCCAGTGCTATTATGTGCCGATAGTGGACGAAACCGGCGGCATGCTGAACGACCCTGTAGCGGTGAAACTGGCCGAGGACCGCTGGTGGATTTCCATTGCCGACAGCGATCTTCTCTATTGGGTCAAGGGGCTGGCCTATGGCTACCGGCTGGACGTGCTGGTGGATGAGCCCGACATCGCGCCCCTTGCTGTGCAGGGACCAAAGGCCGAGGAACTGATGGCGCGCGTCTTTGGCGAGGCTGTCACCCGCATCCGGTTCTTTCGCTTCGGGCATTTCGATTTTCAGGGCCGCGACATGGTGATCGCCCGCTCTGGCTATTCCAAGCAGGGCGGGTTCGAGATCTATGTCAATGGCGCGGATATGGGCATGCCGCTGTGGCATGCGCTGATGGAGGCCGGGCGCGATCTGGATGTGCATGCGGGCTGCCCGAACCTGATTGAACGGATCGAGAGCGGCCTTCTGAGTTATGGCAATGACATGACCGACGACAACACGCCGCATGAATGCTGGCTGGGCCGGTTCTGCAACACCCAGAGCGCGATTGGCTGTATCGGGCGGGATGCACTGTTGCGCGTCGCCAAGGAAGGGCCGGTGCAGCAAATCCGGCCAATCTCGATTGACGGGCCAAAGGTGGGGATCTGTGATCGCTACTGGCCGGTCCATACGCAGACGGGTGAGAAAGTGGGCCGGATAAGTTCGGCTGCATGGTCGCCTGATTTCAACACCAATGTCGCCATCGGCATGGTACGGATGACCCATTGGGATGCAGGCACTGAAGTGGTCGTGTACACACCTGACGGGCCGCGCCCGGCGCAGGTGCATGCGGCCTTCTGGAACGAACGCGACTAACCAAGGAGAAGATGATGAGCTTCAACGCACTTCTGGTCACCAAGGACGAGGACGGCAAGACCCAAGCCGCTGTCACCCGGATCAGCGAAGACCAGTTGCCCGAGGGCGATGTGACAGTCGCGGTGGACTACTCGACCCTGAACTACAAGGACGGGTTGTGCATTGGCCCCGGCGGCGGGCTGGTCCGGAACTACCCGCATGTGCCTGGCATCGACTTTGCCGGAACAGTCGAGGCATCGGATGACCCGCGCTACAAGCCCGGCGACAAGGTGGTGCTGACCGGCTGGCGTGTGGGCGAGGTGCATTGGGGCGGGTATGCGCAAAAGGCCCGCGTCAAGGCTGACTGGCTGGTGCCCCTGCCGGACGGGCTGAGCACGCGCCAGGCCATGGCCGTGGGCACGGCGGGATTTACTGCGATGCTGGCCGTGATGGCGCTGGAAGATCACGGGCTGAAACCGGGCGACGGGCCAGTGCTGGTCACCGGGGCCGCAGGCGGCGTCGGGTCGGTCGCGGTGGCCCTGTTGGCCGCTTTGGGTCATGAGGTGGCGGCAGTGACCGGGCGGCCAGAGACCGAAGCCTATCTGCGCGACCTTGGCGCGACAAAGATCGTCCCGCGCGAAGAGATCAACGAGACAGTCAAGCGCCCGCTGGAAGCGGAAACATGGGCGGGCTGCGTCGATGCCGTGGGGGGCGCGATGCTGGCGCGGGTGTTGGGGCAGATGAAATACGGCGCTTCGGTTTCGGCGGTCGGGCTTGCAGGCGGGGCAGGGCTGCCGGCGACGGTCATTCCCTTTCTGCTGCGTGGTGTGAATCTGCTGGGAATCGACTCGGTCATGCAGCCCTATGACAACCGGCAGCGCGCATGGGGGCGCATTGCCCGCGATCTGCCCATGGAAAAGCTGGAAGCCATCATCCAGCCCGCCACACTGGCCGACCTGCCGCGCCTTGGCGCGGATATCCTGAAAGGGCAGGTCAAGGGGCGTGTCGTGGTCGATCTGGCGTCCTGAACGGCGCGCCGCTGCTGCGGGGCAACTGGTATGGCAGCAGCGGCGCAACACCGGTTTGACCCTTTGGCACAGATGCAATGAGAGTAGGTCATATGCGCAGCGAATATGAAAAATTCGATTTCGGACCTGCGAATTTTGTCGCGCTGTCACCTGTGTCTTTCCTGCGACGTGCCGCGCAGGTCTATGCGTCCAGACCCGCCACCAGCTATGCCGGTGTGACGCGCAACTGGGCAGAGGTGGCCACCCGTGTCCGCGCGCTCGCGGCGGCATTGTCGGCGCGGGGGATTGGTCCGGGTGATACAGTCTCGGTCCTGTCGCCCAACCGTCCGGAACTGTTCGAGCTGCATTTCGCTGTCCCGCTGGTGGGGGCCGTGCTGAACACGATCAACACGCGGCTGGAACCCGACACGGTTGCTTATATCCTGTCCCATTCCGACGCACGGCTGGTCTTTGCCGATCCCGCCCTGTCGGGCCTGCTGCGCGACGCCTTTGCGCTGAACGGCGCGCATCTGCCCGTGATCGATATGGCCCGGCCCGGAGTGCCGGGGTTCGGGCAAACGGCCTATGATGATCTGACAGCGC
>SKRW01000177.1 GCA_007118295.1 Paracoccaceae bacterium
GCACGGGCGGCAGCGCAATACGAGGGGGCACAGGCGGACGCCTACAGGCAACTCAAACTCGCCGGGCTGGACCGCGCGCCCGTGCAGCTTGCGATCTTTACCGACACCACCCCGCCCGAGGGGCATGGGCTGGGCCGTCAGACCATGCCCGAAACCCTGCACCAGTCCACGGCAATGGCGATTCACACGCTCTGGCTGGCGGCGCGGGCAGAGAATCTTGGGCTTGGGATGGTCTCGATTCTTGATCCGCATGCGATTATGCAGGTGCTGAAGGTGCCGCAAGGATGGGAATTTGCCGCCTATCTGTGCCTTGGTCATTCCGAATCCCATGATGATACCCCGCTGCTGCACCGAGCAGGCTGGCAGGAAAACACGTCCACCCGGTGGCAAAGGCGCTGATGCGCCCCTGACTTTGCGTCGGGGCGGTGGCACTCTGGAACGCACGCGCCCACAGGTGCCGACCAGCAGAAATGGCCGACCCCGCCTTGACATTGTCCCCATCTGGTCTGATCTTCCCCCTCGCGACAGGGGCGTCCGCGACAGCGGGCTGAGAAGCACCCTTTGAACCTGAACCAGATCATGCTGGCGTAGGGAGTCTGCGGTGGGTAGCTTTTGGCCGGTTCCGGCCCGTCGCCACCCCCCATAGGCCTCTTGCGCATAGCGGGAGGATACTATGAACGACGCAGGCCACCACCTTCACCAGATGCGGGCGCAGACACCGCTGGTGCACAACATCACCAATTATGTTGCCATGAACATGATGGCGAATGTCCTGCTTGCGGCAGGTGCGTCCCCGGCCATGGTCCATGCGCGCGAGGAAGTAGCCGAATTTGCCGCACTTGCGCAGGCGCTGAGCGTCAATATCGGCACGCTGGACCCGGCATGGGCCGAGGCGATGGAGATGGCCGCGCGCGTGATGAACGATGCAGGCCGCCCGTGGGTGCTGGACCCGGTCGGCGTGGGCGCAACGCGCTTTCGGCAGGATGTCTGCGCGCGCCTGCTGACGCTGCGCCCGACAGTGATCCGGGGCAATGCGTCCGAGATCCTCGCGCTGGCCGGGCTCGGGGCCAAGGGGCGCGGTGCCGATGCCGCCGACCCGGTCGAAGCCGCCGAATCCGCGGCGCGCGATCTGGCACGACGCAGCGGCGCCGTGGTCGCAGTGTCTGGCCCGGTGGATTACGTCACCGATGGCGCGGCGGCCTTTCGTGTCGCCAATGGTCATGCGCTGATGCCCCGCGTGACAGTGATGGGCTGTTCACTCAATGGCATCATCGCGGCATTTCTGGTGGATCAGCCCAGACTGGACGCGACTGTCGCCGCCATGGCCTATTATGGGCTGGCAGGGGAACAGGCCGGGCGCGATGCAGCCGGGCCGGGTGGGTTTCAGGTGCGCTTTCTGGATGCGCTGTACACGCTGACCCCGGATGAAGTGCGCGCCGGCGCAAGGGTGACGCGCGCATGATGGGGCCGGTCTATGTCATCACCAACCCCGATGCGCCCGTGCCCGTGCCCGATCAGGCGCGCGCGGCAGCCCGTGGCGGAGCCGCGCTGGTGCAGATCCGTGACAAGCGGGCTTCGGATGCAGAACTGGTCACACTGGTCAACGCCCTGATCCCCGAGATGCGCGCCCTTGGCGTCGGGGTAATCGTGAATGACCGGCTGGAGGTGGCGCTGGCCACCCGCGCGCATGGTCTGCATGTCGGTCAGGGCGATGGCGATCTGCAGGTGATCTGCCAGCGCCTGCTGCCGGGCATGATCCTTGGCCTGTCGATCGAGACAGAGGCGCAGGCGCGTCACATCCCGGCGCGGGTGGATTACATCGGCGCAGGCCCGGTGCGCGCGACGGCGACCAAACCCGACCACGCGGCCCCGACAGGTTTTGACGGGCTGGCCCGCATCACGGCCATCGCGGCCCGGCCCACCTATGCCATCGGCGGGCTCCGGCCGGGTGACGGTGCTGCGACGCGCGCTGCGGGCGCCATCGGCATGGCCGTTGTCAGCGCCGTGACCCACGCCCCCGACCCCGAGGCCGCAACCCGCGCATTGCTTGCAGAATGGAGGGCCGCATGATCCCGAATATCCTGTCCATCGCAGGTTCTGACCCCTCGGGCGGGGCGGGCATTCAGGCCGATATCAAGGCCATTTCAGCCAATGGCGGCTATGCCATGGCTGCTGTCACGGCGCTGACTGCACAGAACACCCAAGGTGTGAGCGGCGTGCAGATGGTCGCACCCGATTTCGTGGTCGCACAGATCGCCGCCATCCGGGCCGATATCCGGGTTTCGGCAGTCAAGATCGGCATGCTGGGCACGGCTCCGCTGATCCGCGCCGTGCTGCAATCACTGGAGGGGCTGGACGCGCCTGTGGTTCTGGACCCGGTGATGGTCGCCAAAAGCGGCGACCGCCTGCTGATGGCCGAGGCCGTCAACGCGCTGCGCGGCGCCCTGCATCTTGCCAGTGTGATCACCCCCAACCTGCCCGAAGCCGCCGATCTGCTGGACCAGCCAGAGGCCACGACACGGGCCGGGATGGAAGATCAGGCGCGCGCGCTTCTGGCGCTTGGGCCGCGCGCGGTGTTGCTGAAAGGCGGGCATCTGCCGGGTGAGGCCTGCCCTGACCTGCTGGCCGAGGGCGACCGTCTGACATGGCTGCCGGGCGTGCGGCATGACACGGCCAAAACCCATGGCACCGGCTGCACGCTGTCATCGGCACTGGCCACGCATCTGGGGCACGGTCTGCCACTGGCCGAGGCCGCGCAGCACGCCAAGAGCTATGTCGCGCAGGCCATCGCCCATTCCGACGCCCTGAATGTGGGCCAAGGCCAAGGGCCGACACATCACTTCCATGCAATGAAAGGACGACCATGAGCTTCACGCAAACTGTGATCGCGCAGACAACCGATCTCTGCGCCACCATTCGCGCCATGCCCTTCAACCGCGAACTGGCAGAGGGGTCGCTGTCGCCCGAGGTTTTCCGCCATTACATGATTCAGGACGCGCATTACCTTGAAGGTTTCGCGCGCGGCCTTGCGCTGACCAGTGCGCGCGCGCCGGATGCCGACAGCGTGCAGCAACTGGCGCAGTCCGCCGCCGGGGCCATCGCGGTCGAGCGGCAGATGCACGCGCATTACCTTGGCCTGTTCGGGGTCTCGCCCGAAGAATTCGCCGCCACGCCGCGCAGCCCGGTTTGCGACCATTATGTCAGTTTTCTGATCGCGACTGCGGCGACGGGCAGTGCTGCAGTCGCGATGGCAGCACTCTTGCCCTGTTTCTGGGTGTACCGCGATGTGGGGCACGACATTGCAACGCGCGTCAGCGCGGGCAATCGCTATCGGGCCTGGATCGACACCTATTCGGGTGCGGATTTCGATGCGGCTGTCACCGCCGCCTGCGCCCTTGCGGACCGGCTGGCGGATGAGGCCAGCGCGCCAGAGCGCGCGAAGATGGAAGCCGTCTACCAGCGCAGCGCCTTAATGGAATGGATGTTCTGGGACAGCGCCTACCAGCAGGCCAGATGGCCCGACCCCATTGCCGCGCAGCCCGCCTGACCCGCCCCACACGGAGTTTTCGACATGACCAGACCCCTGAATGACAGCACTGTCCTTGTCACTGGCGCCGGGCGCGGGCTTGGCGCGGCGATTGCCCGCGCCTTTGCGAGTGAAGGCGCGCGCGTCGCTCTCAACTATCGCAACAGCGCCGATGCGGCAGAACAGCTTGCACAACAGCTTGGCCCGCGCGCCGGCGCGTTTCAGGCCGATGTGACCGACGCGGCGCAGGTCGCGCGCATGATCACGCAGATTACCGCCACGCTGGGCGCACCCGATGTGCTGGTGCACAATGCGCTGGCGGATTTCAGCTTCAACGGTGATGCGCGTGCCACGCTTGACCGGCTGACATGGGATTCGATCGCCGCGCAGACGGAAACAGCCGTGGGGGGCGCACTGACCTGCATTCAGGCGTTGCAGCCGCATTTCGCGGCCCAGGGGTTTGGACGTATCATCACCATCGGCACCAATCTGGTACAAAACCCGGTCGTGCCCTATCACGACTATACGGCGGCCAAGGGGGCCTTGCTGGCCCTGACGCGTACGGCGGCCAAGGAACTGGGGCCACTGGGCGTGACGGTCAACATGGTGTCGGGTGGGTTGTTGCGGACAACGGACGCCAGTGCCGCCACACCTGATGCCGTGTTCGACATTGTCGCCAGCCAGACGCCGCTGGGGCGCGTGACAACCCCCGAAGAGATGGCAGATGCTGTCCTGTTCTTTGCCAGCCCCTGGGCGCGCGCAGTGACGGGCCAGAACTTGATTGTCGATGGTGGTCTGGTCTTTGGCTGAGACCTGACACCATCTGGCTGCGCCCGCGATCATGCGGGCGCGGCTGGTGCCCCTCGGGCCGCGCATGGCATCACAGGCGCGCGCCCCCGGTCCAGACCCCGTCTAGCTGCAAGTCAGGGGTCAGGGTGACCAGATCCGCGCGTGCCCCCGGTCTGATACAACCGCGATCCGCAGCGCCGATCACATCGGCGGGGATACGACAAGCCATCGCCAGCGCACGTTCCAGCGGCACACCAAGCCCCGCCAGATGGGCCACGGAGTGCGGCAGATTCACATCGGCACCGGCAAGCGTGCCGTCATCCAGCGTCAGCCGGTTCTCGCGCCGCAGAATCCGCCGCCCGTTCAGCGCGAACTCCGGCAATGATGTGCCCGCAACGGCCATCGAATCGCTGACCAGAAACAGATCATCGCGCGCTTTCATCTGAAGTGCGACTTGCAGGCATTCGGGGGCGACATGGACCCCATCGGCGATGATCCCCGCGCGCAGGGACGTGGTCAGCGCCGCCCCGACCAGTCCGGGCGCGCGGCTTTCAAGCCCCCCCATGGCATTGAAAAGATGAGTCACGCAGCGCGCACCTGCCTTGTGTGCGGCCATCGCGTCACCCACCGAACAGCCCGAATGCCCCAGACTGACAACCGCCCCGGCCTGATCGAGTGTCGCGATCTGGTCCAGTGTGACCGCTTCCGGCGCGAGCGTCAGCATCAGCGCCGGCAGGCCATGCGCCGCGTCACACAGACAGGCCAGATCCTCTGCCGTCATGGGCCGGATATGGCGCGCCTCATGCGCGCCCTTGCGCGCAGGGTCCAGATGCGGGCCTTCCAGATGCAACCCGGCAAAGCCGGTCACGTTGCGGCGCGCGGCATCCAGACCCACAGCAATCACCTGTCGCGTCACCTCGGGCGTGTCCGTGATCAGCGTGGGCAGGATGGCTGTTGCCCCCAAGTGCGCATGGGTGGCACAGATGCGCGCAAGCTGGTCGGCATCCGTATCAGGCCCCACCATGACTCCACCGCCACCATTGACCTGCAAATCCACCAGACCAGGTGCAAGGATGCACGCACCCAGATTGACCAGCCCCGCCCCCTCGGGCAAGGGCGCACCCTGCGGGTGCAGCGCCATGATCCGGCCATCCGCACCGATGCTGACTGCGGCATCGTGATGCAGCGCGGTCCCGTCGAACACCTGTTGGGCGCGCAGCAGAATGGTCATGGCCGGCCCCCTGATTGTCCCGCACAGTGCCGCGCCAACGATAGCGCGCCATCCAGCGCACTGCCCTTTGGGGCGACCGCGCGCAAGCCCGTGGCCCCCTGCGCCTGAATCCGGTGCAGCAGGGGCGCACCAAGGCTGCCCATCGGCGCGACAGGCAGCCCGCCCTTGTCCGGCTGCAGCGCCCGGATCGCGCGCAAGAAATAAGCGCAGCCCTGATCCAGAATCCGCCCGGCCACCGGGCAATGTGCGCGGTCATGGTCCAGAACCAGCGGCGCGAGGATTGCATACTCGGCCGGGCGGGCGCGCGCGGCAAAGCCGATCATATCCTCCAGCCCGCCGAAGTGCTGCCAGACCGCCTGCACCAGCGGGCCATCCGGCCCCAGCCCGTCGCGCGCCTGCAGGCTGGCCCGCAGCGCCGCGCGCCCCAGCCAGGCACCGCTGCCCTCATCCCCCAGGGCAAGCCCATAACCGCCCAGACGGCGCATGTACCCCTCGATCCGGGACGCCATCACCGACCCGGTGCCAACGGCCAGCACGATCCCGTCATCTGCCCCGAGCGCGCCCTGCAGCGCAATCTCGATATCCCCGCAGACCATCAGGCCCGCATGTGGCACGGTTGTACGCAGACAGGTGGCAGCGCCGGTTTCGACGGCCCCTGCCAGCCCCATCACGATTACCGGTTCAGGCGTGGCACCCTTGGGCAGCAGGGCCAGCACCCGCGCCAGAAGCGCATCGATTTCCCGCATGGCCCCCTCGGGATCACTGGCGATATTGGCGGCACCCCCGGTCAGGATGTCCGTGCGCCGACCGTCAAACAGCTCCGCCTGTGCCCGGCACCCGGTGCCGCCGCCGTCAAGTCCGATGAATACACGCATGAGCACCCTTTCGCGCCGACCATAGCAAAAGCTGACCCGGTGAAAAGATGCGATACGCCGCGCGGGCGATCTGGCCGCATGACAGGGTGCCGGTGGTGCCGGGTGTTTACCCGTTGGATCGCGCATCCGCGTATCTGCCCGCGTGACAATCGGGCCGGGTTGGGGCAAGACATCACCATGACCGAAGATACAGACCCCCGCTACCACGCGCTGGACCGTTGGGACAGCCTGACCGCGCTGCGCGCCATCTGGGAAAGCCAGATTGCCGCCGTGGCCAGCATCGGCCCCGCCCTGCCCGCCCTTGCGGCACTGGTCGAGGCCGCCCTTCCCCGCCTGCGTGCAGGCGGGCGACTGGTCTATGCGGGCGCGGGCACCTCGATACGGATTGCGGTTCAGGATGGCACGGAACTGGGGCCGACCTTCAACTGGCCCGAAGCGCGCACCTGCTACCTGATCGCGGGGGGCGAAGCGGCGCTGAAGCGCGGCATCGAAGGGGCCGAGGACAATACCGAGGACGCACGCGCGCAGGTAGCACAGGCCGGGATCTGCGCGCAGGATGTCGTCATCGGGCTGGCGGCCAGCGGGCGCACGCCCTTTACCGTCGCCGCGATAAAGGCCGCGCGCGCGGCGGGGGCGCTGACAATCGGGATCTCCTGCAATCCGGGCGTGGCCTTGCTGGAAGCAGCAGAGCATGGCGTGGTCGTGGATACCGGGGCCGAGGTGGTGGCCGGGTCCACGCGGATGAAGGCGGGCACGGCGCAAAAAGTGGTGCTCAACATGATCTCGACGCAGGTGATGGTGCGTCTGGGGCATGTCCATGACGGGCTGATGGTGGATATGCGCCCGCAGAATGCCAAGCTCCGCGCGCGTGCAGGTGCGATGGTGGCGCGGATTGCCAAAGTGTCAGCTCAGGACGCGGTCGCGGCGCTGGAAATGTGCGACTGGCGCGTGAAACCGGCGGTTCTGGTCGCACATGGCGCAACCGTCTTGCAGGCTGACGCGGCGTTGCGTCAGGCCGACGGGGTCTTGCGGCAGGCGATCAGCGCAATCCGGGGATGACGCGGGGCCCGGTGCCGACCCGGTCGCAGATATGCCCGCCTATGGGGCAAGCTCCGCGTCCCCCTCGGGCAAGGCGCGGGTGATCATTGCATTGACATAGGGCCAGAAGAAATCGTCACCGGGATAGCCGGTCAGGCGTTCGACCTCATGGCCCCCGGCATTCAGCAAGACAAATGTCGGCGTCACATGCGCGCGTGAGGAAAGCGTCACGCCGTCGGGCAAGGGGTAGCGCAAATCGGCATGCACAAGCGGTGCACGCTGCCCTTCGGGCGATTTGTAATAGATCGGCGCCACATCCCGCTTGAAGACGATGCAATAATAGCACCCCGGACGTTCGATCATCAGCAGGCGCAAATCCTGTGCGGACAGCACAGAGGGTGCGCTGGCCACAGCCCAGAAAGACACCAGCGCCGCGAGGCGCGTGCCGGAAAACAGGGATTGACGGAGGGTATGAAACATATCCACAACGTAATATGATGATCTGAGCAACGCAAGAGACTGTTCCATGTCTTGTCATGTTCGTGACGCAAGCCGCGCGGGACCACTCCTTGCGCGAGAGAAAGGCCCTGCATGTTCGATATCAGTTTTGGTGGAGCGGCGATTGCCGGGTTGCTGTCGTTCCTGACGCCCTGCGTGCTGCCCATCGTGCCGTTCTACCTGTGCTATCTTGCCGGGCTATCGATGTCAGAACTGCGCGACGAAGACGGCCTGCCACCGGGGGCGCAGAGGCGGCTTGTGCTGTCATCCATCGCCTTTGCACTGGGGGTGACGTCGATTTTCATGCTGTTCGGGCTGGGGGCAACGGCGCTGGGTCAGGCATTTCTCGAATGGCGCGGGATCCTGCAATGGGTGGCGGCGGGGGTGCTGTTTGTGTTCGGCCTGCATTTTCTGGGGGTCCTGCGGATCGGCTTTCTGTATCGGCAGGCGCGGTTTGAAACCGCAGCGCAGCCAAAATCCATCGCCGGGGCCTATGTCATGGGGCTGGCCTTCGGGTTTGGCTGGACGCCCTGTATCGGCCCTGCACTGGCCGCAATCCTGATGATCGCATCGGGGATGGGGGATTTGTGGCGCGGGACAGCATTGCTGGCGGTCTACGGGCTGTCGATGACCCTGCCCTTTGTGCTGGCCGCATTGTTTGCGCGTCCCTTCCTGAACTGGGTAGCCCGGCACCGGGCACGGCTGGCCCATGTCGAAAAAGTGATGGGCGCCATGCTGATCCTGTTCGCGATTCTGATTGGCACCAATTCGGTGGAGTATCTGGCCGAAGCGATGCTGCAATGGATGCCATGGATGGGGCGTCTGGGGTGACACTCTCCCGCCCGCATGACCTGTCAGCGGGGCCTTACATTGGCGTTGCGGTTGTGCCGCGGCAAGTCGCTTCACCTATTGTTTATTATATACAAGACGTTGTCAGGCATCCGCCGAAAATCTCGATTCGATAACAAATTCAGGAAAAATAATATCACAGAACCTGAATTTTTAATTGCCTCACTGGTATGCAATGGGCTACTTTATTTCAAAGCGCATCTTGGAGGAGGTGCCAGACCAGCCGCGGCGCATCTTGGAAGAGTCGCTTTGTGGCCAGTCGGACGGGAGGATTGGTTTGAAAAAACGTGCGCACCGGATGTATCTTTACCCGCAGGGGCAATTAGCCACGCGCGGTATTGTCGCATCGCCCACGGTTCTTGTCAGAACGGAACGCAACAGATGAACATCGCCGCCAGACCTTTCGGCGGCCCTTCTTTGAACTTTGAAAGGATCTGAGACATGCTTACTAGACGCTCGACAATGGCACTGGGTCTCGGTGCTGCGGCCGTCACGATTGTACCGCTGAAGGCCAGCGCGTCGGCAGTGGATGAGGCGGTTGCCGAATTCACGGGCGGCGCTGCCATTTCGGACGGGGGCGTGACCATCATCGCGCCCGAGATTGCCGAGAATGGCGAGAATGTCCCGGTCGAGGTGGATGCTCCCGGCGCGACCGAGATCATGATCCTGGCCACAGGCAACCCCACCCCTGCCGTCGCCCGTGTGCGCTTTGGCGAGGCTGCTGGCGCACCGCGTCTGGCCACCCGCCTGCGCCTTGGTGAAACACAGGAAGTTGTGGCTCTGGCCAAACTTGCCGATGGCAGTGTGATCCGCGGCGGAACAGAGGTCCGCGTCACCATTGGCGGCTGCGGCGGCTAAGCCTGTTCGCGATAGATTTGAGAGGAGAGAGAGAATGTCCAATGTAAGGCCCCGCATACGCTTGCCGCGTTCGGCCCGTGCAGGTGACGTGGTGCAGGTGCGCACCCTGATCAGCCACCCGATGGAAACCGGCAACCGCCGGGACCCCGATGGCAACGCGATCCCGCGTCACATCATCAATCGCTTTACCTGCGAATATGATGGCAAGCTGGTTCTGGATGTCGACATGGGCATCTCGGTCGCGGCCAACCCCTATATGGAATTCGACGTCAAGGTCGATGAATCGGCCGAGTTTGTGTTTACATGGTATGATGATGACGGCTCGATCTATACCGAGACAGAGCATCTGGAACTGAGCTGACACCAGCTTGCCGACCTGAGGAGGAGGTCGGGAAACCGGGTGTCCCGATGGCGTCATCGCCCCCGGCTTGCCCCGACCGAAGCGCGCGCCAATGCATTGACAGTTCCCCCTTCGGGGCGTGACTGACAGAACTGACGGGCGCTGGCTTCTTCCCGCAAATGCCCCCGGCGCGGTTCGATCGCGCCGACCCAGCCTTGGCTGGACAGCGATCTTATGCCCAAGGAGGAACCCTTTCATGATATCCCGGCGCGAATTTCTGCAGGCGTCACTGGCCGCATCTGCGCTATACGGGGCCTCGGGCCTTGGCAACTGGTCGAAACTCGCCGCGCAACAGGTGCTGAGCGAAGATGATCTGCTGCGCTTTGATACGTTCGGCAACCTGTCGCTGATCCATGTCACCGACATCCATGCGCAGCTAAAGCCTGTCTGGTTCCGCGAACCCGAGTGGAATATCGGTCTGGGCGATGTGAAGGGCCGCCCGCCGCATGTGGTGGGTCAGGATTTCATCGAGATGTTCGGTCTGACCCCCGGTTCGCCCGAAGCCTATGCCCTGACCTATACCGATTTCGAGGCATTGGGCCGCGCATATGGCAAGATGGGCGGCATGGACCGGGTCGCGCGCGTGGTGGCAGCCATCCGCGCCGACCGGCCCGATGCGATCCTGCTGGACGGCGGCGATACATGGCACGGGTCGATGACAAGCTACCTGACCCGCGGGCAGGACATGGTCAACATCATGAACCGCCTTGGCGTCGATGCCATGACCAGCCATTGGGAATGGACCTTTGGTCAGGACCGCGTGCACGAGATCGTGGACGATCTGCCCTTCCCCTTTCTAGGTCAGAATATCTTTGAGCGCGAATGGGACGATCCCGAATTCGATGACTACGCATGGTTTGAACGGGGTGGTGCCAAGGTTGCGGTCATCGGGCAGGCGTTCCCCTACATGCCGATTTCCAACCCCGGCTGGATGTTCCCTGATTACAGCTTCGGCATTCGCGAGCGCCGCATGCAGGAAATGGTGGATGAGGTGCGCGCTCAGGGCGCGGATCTGGTGGTGGTGCTGTCGCATAACGGTTTTCCCACCGACCGGCAGATGGCGCAGCGGGTTTCTGGCATCGACATCATCCTGACCGGCCACACGCATGATGCCATCCCCGAACCCGTGCTGGAAGGCCAGACCCTGCTGATCGCCAGCGGCAGCCACGGCAAATTCGTCACTCGGCTGGATCTGGATGTGCGGGACGGACAGTTGATGGGGTTCCGGCACAAGCTGATCCCGGTCTTTGCCGATGTCATCACCCCCGACCCCGACATGGCC
>SKRW01000117.1 GCA_007118295.1 Paracoccaceae bacterium
GCACCTGCGGCCAGAACCACATCCAGATAGAAGGTGTCGGAATACAGGGTCGCTGGCGCGTTTGCCCCATAGGCCGCACCGAGGATCAGTCTGGCCGTGATGCCGGTGTCCGTGATTTCGGGCAAAGTCTCTGCGCCGTGATGCTCAAAAAATGGCGCATCATCTTCGCGGTCTTCGGGCAGGGCCATCCATGTCTGGATACCGAACAGGTTTGACGGCCCCTGTCGCGTGGATTGCGGCGTGCGTTCGGAATGGGTGACACCTTTGCCTGCCATCATCCAGTTCAGGGCACCGGGCCGGATGATCTGATCAGCGCCAGTGCTGTCAAGGTGATGGAACTCTCCCTCATAGAGGTAGGTGACCGTCCCCAGACCGATATGCGGGTGCGGGCGCACGTCGATCCCCTGCCCTGTCAGAAATTCGGCCGGACCGGCCTGATCGAAAAAGATGAACGGACCAACCATCTGACGTTTGGGCGCGGGCAAGGCGCGCCGCACCTCGAAACCGCCAAGATCGCGCGCGCGGGGCACGATCAGCGTCTCGATGGCATCCGCGCCCACATCGTCAGGGCATCCGGGCTCTAGGGTGGGGTTCCAACTCATGTTGCGGCCTCCATTCTGCGCAGATTTCATGCAAGATAGCACAAGTGACAGGAAATGCGCATTCGCCAAAACCGCACGCGACATCCGATGGGAAGGGGCGGTGACTGTTGCAACTGTGCTGCAGACACGCAACATGACGGCAGGGCGCGCAAGGATCAGAAAGATGTCTGTCGGAATACACCATGTCACGGCCATCACGGCCAATGTTCAGGCAAATGTCGACTTCTATGTCGGCTTTCTGGGGTTGAGGCTGGTCAAGCGAACTGCCGGTTTTGCCGATGCCGAACAGTTGCATCTGTTCTACGGCGATGACGCAGGCAGCCCCGGCAGCATCATCACCTTTCTGGTCTGGGAGGATGGTGCACGGGGGCGCACGGGGCATGGTCAGGCCTATGAGATCGGCTTTGCAGTTCCGCCTGACAGCATTGGTGACTGGCTGGCAAGGGCGCTTGCCGCACAGGTGCCGGTCGAAGGCCCCGCGCGCGAATTCGGCGAACCTGTGCTGCGACTGAAGGACCCCGACGGGATCATCATCAAGCTGGTGGGCGTGGATTTGCCTGCAACCGCCCCGCTGGCTGACCCGCGCGCACCGACGCGGCTGCGGTCCGTCACCCTGCTGAGCAAATCAGCACAAGCGAGCGCCGATTTCCTGACGCGATTTGGCTACCGCGCGGGCCCCAATGAAGGCACAGTCCAGCGGATGATCTCGGCGCAGGACGCTGTCGATATCCGCGATGCCGCTGGCTATGTTCCCGCCATCCCCGGCACCGGCATGATTGATCATATTGCCTTTCGCGCCGAAGATGTGCAGGCCATACGCGCCCTGCGCCGCAGCCTTGGCCATGCCGAGGGGCTGACAGAGGTGCATGACCGCCGTTATTTCGTGTCGCTTTATGTGCGCGAACCGGGCGGCCATCTGATCGAACACGCGACCGACGCGCCGGGCTTTACCATTGACGAGCCCGTCGAAAAACTGGGTCAGGTGCTGTTCATACCACCGCAGAACCGCGCGAATGCGGACGATCTGCGGGCAATGCTGCCGCAATTTGCCCTGCCGGGCGAGGAACGGATGCCAAAGCGGGATTTGCCCTTTATCCACCGCTTTCATACGCCTCAGAACCCGGACGGGTCCGTGATCGTGCTGCTGCACGGAACGGGCGGAAACGAGGCCGATCTGATGCCGCTGGCCCGACGCATTGCCCCGCGCGCAACACTGCTGGGGGTGCGGGGCCGCGCGACCGAGGAAGGCATCAACCGCTGGTTTCGCCGGTATGACGCCACCACCTATGATCAGGACGTTTTGCGATCAGAGGCAGCGGCATTCGTGGCGTTCATCGAGGGCGCAATCCGCGGCTATGGTCTGGTTCCGGCGCGCATGACCTATCTGGGCTATTCAAACGGCGCGAACCTGCTGGGTGCCGTGATGCTGCTGCATCCGGGCGTGATCCACCGTGCAATCCTGCTGCGGGGCATTGCTGTGCTGCAAGAGCACCCAGAGACCGATCTGTCAGGCACAGACGTGCTGCTGTTGTCGGGCGCGGACGATCCATTTGCACGCCTGGCCCCGGCGCTTGAGACCACCTTGCGCACAAGGGGTGCAACACTTGATGCGCGCACCCTGTCGGCAGGGCATGACATTGGCGCGACTGATCTTGAGGCGGCCAAAAACTGGCTCCATGCCCTGCAATCAAGGCACCCGGACGGGTCAGATTCTGGTGACTGAGACCTGACCGGCGCAGGTGCCTGACCTTGCTTGCGCCGATGTCAGAGCGCGTTTGACATCCGCGCGATGCCCTCGCCGAGTGTTTCCAGCGCAATCGCCAGATCCGCGCGCCGGGTATCCTCTGCCGGGTTGTGGCTGATGCCGCCAATGGAGGGTGCAAAGATCATCGCCGTCGGCAAGATACGCGCCACATTGGAAGCATCATGCAATGCGCCCGATGGCATCACCTGCCAACGGCCCGGCACACGGCTCTCCGCCGCCTGTTCCAGCGCATGACGCAACCGCGGGTTCATCGGGACCGGCGCGACGGAAAAGCCCGGTGTGGCAATCAGGGTCAGGCCGCGCGCGGCAGCGATCTGTTCGGCAACTGTCGTCGCCGTCTTCGCCATTCGGTCCAGAAGGCTGGCATCCGCGTCGCGCATCTGAACCGTGAATGTCACCGCGCCCGGCACGATGGATGCGGCGTTGGGCTCTGCCACCACGCGGCCCAGCGTCCAGACTGTGCGTTCCCCCGCGAGGCTGGCAAAGGCGTCGTTCAGGGCCACTGCATAGGCGACATAACCTTGCAGCGCGTCGCGCCGCATGGGCATCGGGGTTGTGCCTGCATGATTGGCTTCACCTTCGAAACGCAGCGTCCATTGCCGCACACCGACAATCGCCTCGACAACACCCACAGCCCCTTGCGTGCGGTCCAGCACGGGGCCTTGCTCGATATGGGGTTCGATATAGGCAACAAAGCGGTCTGACGAAACTGTGCCAAGCGGGCCGATTTCGGATGCCCGTTGTCGGGCTTGGGCAAAGCGGATCGGGTCTGAATGGGCGTCCTGATCTAAGCAGGCATCGGCTTCGGCCATGCTCATCTCGCCGGCCCAGACAGAGCTGCCTGTCAACCGGCCAAACCGGCCCTCTTCATCCTGAAAGGACACCACGGCAATGCGTGGCCCATCCCCTTCCAGCGCGGCGCGCGCCAGTTCCAGCCCGCAGGCAACCCCCCAGATCCCGTCCAGCCAGCCCCCCAAAGGCTGGGTATCGCTATGCGATCCGACCAGCAGGCAGGGTTCATCGCCCGGCGGCAACCCGAAGACATTGCCGCAGGCGTCCACCACGACCTCCAGCCCCGCCGACTGCATCTGTTCGGCCAGCCAGCGCCGCGCCTGAATATCCGCGTCGGAAAAGGCGCGGCGGGCAACGCCGGTACCCTGCCCACCAATGGTGCGCAGGTGATCCAGATCGGCAAGCATACGGTCGGGGTTGACTGTCAGGCGGGGCATCGGGTCTCGGTCCTGTTGTTGGGTTTGTCTGCGAATGGACCTGTTTCAGACCCGAATTGCAACCACCGCCCCGGTAGCCTGTTGAAATTTATCCATCGTGGCGGGTCTGTCTGGCACCCGTTTGCGGGCAAATGCCGTGCCGTCAACGCGTCTGCCCCGGTCCTGACCTGCTGCCCCTCAAGGTGCGTTGCCACCCCCCCTTCAGGCGGGCTCGACAGTGACCTGCACGGCCATTTCCAGCAGATCACCGGGTCTGCCAACAAAGCTGCCCGTCACCGGCGCGACCTGTGTGATGTGGCGGGCGGCGGCGACCGGAATCAGGTTGGCTGACCCCATGGACCGATTGGTCGGGTCAAAGGAAATCCAGCCCGCGCCGGGAACAAAGACCTCGACCCAGGCATGGGTAGAGCCAGCGCCCGCCGACCCGATCAGACCAAGCGACGCATCAAACAGATACCCCGAAACGATCCGGGCACCAAAGCCAAGCGTTCGGACCGCCTCGGCAAACAGGACGGCGATATCGCGGCACGACCCCCATCCCAGATCAAGAGTTTCCAGCGGACCCTGTGTGCCCTCGACCTCGCGGCTCTGATAGCTGATCCGGCTGGACACGCCATTGCTGACATCCTGCAACAAAGATAACGTGTCCGTAGACCGCTGCATCACAAACCCCTCGACCCAGTCGGACAACCGGCCCTGCATGTCTGCATATTGCGGGCGGGCCAACGCGCCTAGGTCGGTCCAGTCCTCGTCGGAATAGCGGAACGGGTAGCGCTGCGCCTCTGCGGCAATGTCAAAGACAGGCCAAGCCTGCGCGCTGAGATCGACCGTCAAGCGACTCTCGATCAGCAGAGTGTCCGTCAGACCCGAGAAACTGGCAATGGCAACGGAATTGCCCCCGACGTCATGCGACCATGTCACAGTTGCCTCGGGCTGAACGATCAGATCGAACGACAGCAGGCGCAATTCGCGCGTCTCTCGCGGGCGCAGCATCATGCGGTGCGGACCCGGAGCAACCGCGCTTGCGTAGCGGTATTCGGTGCGGTGCGTGATATTCAGAACCGGCATTGCCCCGGGTTCCCTTCATTTGGCCGAACGACGACGGCTGCCACCGTCCCCGCCGGGGATCGCGGATTTCCACGACGCCTGCGATTTGCATCGCTTGCAGATGCGTTCGCCGAACCCCTCGCTCCAGAACGAGGTCGTGCAGCGCAGGCAGTCTCGTTGCGCGGGCGTGTCGCCGCGCGCCGGTGTGGGCGGAGCCATGCCCGCATCTTGATTGTTCATCGCTTTCGCTCCTCGCGTTTGATCAGCCGCGCGCAATCGCTCAGCGCGCGCTGTATCAGTTTCTGCATCTGGTCGTCCTGCCGTTCGGCTGTCCGGGCAAAGCGCCCAAGCAGGAAGCTGGTCTTGGCCGCAACCCCGGCCCATGTGTCGGCGGACTCGGTCAGAGTTTGCGCGCAAAACTCCATGTCCCGGTCAGACGGCTCGTCTTTGTCAGGGCAGCGCACCCTTTGACTGTCGCGGCGGAGTTCGGTCGCCATCCGGCTCTCTAGGCTTCGGCGGGTATCAAGGTGAAGCGGCTTTTCACCCATCACCATGCCACCCGGTTCGACCCGGCATCTGTGCCAATCTGTCCGGTTCCAACCCCTCGGCGTAATTCCCCTGCCAGCCAACAGCCCTGCAGGGACATCTCGAATGTTCCTGAACTTCTATTGTATATGGGGTACGGGCCATCAATTGCCAGCCTTGAACTGCATCCTCCGTGATCTGGCGTGGTCTGACGTGGTCTGCCCACCACCCGCGCGCGGTCACTCGATGCTTGCCGCCAGTCAGGGTCTGTGCCCCGGTCACCATGCGTGGAAATGAGCGGCGCTGCGCACCGGGGTGTGGGGCTTGTGCGCTCAGCGCGCATAGGTGCACAGGCTGTCTTCTGACAACTGAAACCCCCGACTGCATTGCCAGCGATTGCCGGACCGGTCGAGATGCGCATTCTCGGGCACGGGTCCTGTGCCGTCCTCTGCCGCAGCAGGCACAGGCATGATGCTGAGGCATACCGCCAAAAGCCAGCATTGTGCCGCCTGCACAAGGCCGCGCCCGGTCGTTGCGGCATCACTCTGATGCCGATCTCCATGGAACCGGGGTACAAAGGGTCAGGTTTCAGGTCGCGACGGTCAGCGCCGGAACTCCAACGATTGCGCCCGGAGTTTGCATGGCATTTAGACCTTACCGGTCCGCGCGACCCGGAAAACCGATCCGGGGTAGGCTCTGATCGCTTTGACCAGGCTGGCAAGGCGCGGATCCGGAGGGTGCAGAACGCGGCTTTATTCTCGGCCTGCGTGCGGCGAACGACGTACTTTGGCGCTAGTAACGTTTCACGCCGCTGGCGCGCACCAGTGTCGCCACGATCGCTATGCCGCAAAACGCCATGGCCATAGCCATCAAGGGCGCGAGGACGAAATCCACGCTGGCCCCGATCAGCAATGCCGCCAGCGCCGCCCCGAAGGATTGGCCCAGCACGCGCGCGGTCGATTGCATGCCGCTGGCCCCGCCACTGCGGGCGCGCGGGGCAGTGGTCATCACCACCTTGTTGTTGGGGGCCTGAAACAGCCCGAACCCCGCACCGCAAAGCGTCAATCGCCAGATCAGGTCAAGGTTGTCAGGTGCCTCGGGCATCATCAGAAGCCCGAAAAACCCCAATCCAAGCAGCACCATGCCGATGACAGACAGATATTCCGCCGAGTACCGATCCGCCAGACGCCCGGCGAAAGGTGCCATGATGGCAGTCGCGACCGGCCACGGCGTCAGCAGCAGGCCAGTTTCAACCGCCGTGCGCCCCAATACGTTGAAAAAGAAGAACGGCAGCGACACGAACACGATGAACTGCGCTGCAAAAGAGCAGATGGAGGCAATGATCGCCATCGCGAAGGGCCGAATGCGCAACAGGTCAATAGGCAGCATGGGGGCTGCTGCTCCCATCATTCGCCATGTCAGTACTGTCATCGCCAGCCCAGAGCCGATGAACTGGGCGACCACCAGGGGGCTGAGCCCGTCGCGCCCCAGCGCTGTCAGCCCGGTTATCAGTAATCCGAAAGCCGCGCCATTCAAGCCCGCGCTGATCCAGTCAAAGCGCCGCCACGTTCCTTCCATGCGCGGCAGCGTCAACAGCCCCGACACCAGAATGATCAGGCAAAGCGGGACATTGATCAGGAACAGCCACTGCCACGAGGCCACAGACAGGATCGCACCCGCAACTGTCGGCCCCGAGGCCGCCGATATCCCGACAATCAGTGAGATATTGGCGATACCGCGCCCGATCTGGTTGGTTGGCATGATATGGCGCACCATCGCGCCGTTGATGCTCATCAAGGCCCCCGCGCCCAGCCCCTGCAACACACGCGCCGCACTCAGCGCCTCGATCGTCTGGGACTGTGCGCACAGAAAGGACGCCCCCCCAAACAGCACCACGCCAAAGAAATAGACCTTGCGAAACCCCAGCGACTCGCCCAGCGCGGCAAATGGCAGGAGCGAGATCACAACCGCGATCTGAAAGGCCGTGACCACCGTGATGGCAGCCGCCGGGCTGACGCCTTGCTGCGCGGCGATGGTCGGCAAGGCAACATTCATGATCGAACTGTCGAGAACAGCCATCATGATCGCGATACCGATGGTTACGAAAGCCAGCGAGCGCTGCGGCTGCGGCAGACCGTCCTCTACCGCCTGCGCCGCCGCGACTGCGGATGCGTCCGACGGTGAGGATGTGTCCGCGCGGGGGTCTGGTCTGAATATCTTCACTCTGAAGCCTTCCTTGATGGCACATGCCACTTGCCAGCCAGCGCATGGCCGATTGTCCGGCCGCCTTGGGGTGCGGTCGTGGTCTTAGAACGATATGGGCCCGATTCTGACGGCGTCAGGCGCTTTGCGACAGTGGCGACGGGCCGCTGTCGGGCGCGGTCCTGTCAGGGTCGGACCCCGTGCTGACAGGACCGTCCTCCAGCGCAGATGCGGCGTTGCGCTGTTCGATCTCGCGCCAATGCCGCACAATGCGCTGGCCGTTCTGATAGACATGCTCGCGGCACAGGTCCTCGGCCCGGACCTGCTGGCCACGCCGCACGGCATCCATGATCTGAACATGCGCCGAATGGTTGACTGCCATGATGTCGGGGCTGATCCAGCGGTAGCGAATTTCCTTCAGCAGCGGAATATCCTTGGTGCGGCGCAAGGCCGCTTCAACATGCGGGTTGCGAGAGCCTCTCTCGACGATTTCGTGAAAGGTCTCATTCAGACCCCGCCAGTCGCGCATCGTCTCGCTTGTCCAGATGCCTTCGCTGATCATCAGGTCGGAACGTGACAGCACGGCATGCATCCGGTCCCACAGCTCATCGCTCAACCCGACCTGTGCCGACAGACGCGCAGTCAGGCCCGACAGCGTCGAGCGTAACTCGTAAATCGCCTCGATATCCGCGCTATTGAAAACCTGCACGGTAAAGCCGCTATTAGGCGCATAGCAAAGCAACCCGTCTTGCGCCAATATCGTCAGCGCGCTGCGCACGGGCGTGCGCGACACGCCCAGCCTCTCGGCGAGGTCCACTTCGTTCATACGCATTCCTGCTGCGAATTCCCCTTCGAGGATGCCTTCGCGAAGGCGTCGCTCGATCATCTGGCTGCGTGTTGGCACACTTCCCTCCTCCGCTCCCAATACTGCGGATAATAGCGTATCCGCTTGGGCAATAAACCTGCACCATCCATGATTTGGTCCTCAATCTGGTCCAGAAACGGAACGCACCTGGAATCGACCGGTGCGCTCCGACCAAAGGCAGCGCGTCAGCACGCTGCCTTCGGCCTGTCGCCTATTCCGCCGCTTCAAGGGCAACGTTCTTCTGCATCAGCGCAATCAGCTCGTCCGTGGTGAAAACATCACCGAATGTGGCGTAGATGCTTAGCAGACTCGCGTGATGCTCGCGGTCCGAGAGCGCCGCGTTGGCGTCTTCGACCATGATGGTCTTGTAGTTCAGCATCATCGCATCGCGCGCCGTCGACTCGCAGCACACATTGGTTACGGTCCCGGTAATCAGCACTGTGTCGATGCCCGATGCACGCAGCTTGTCGGCCAGATCGCTGGAGCCCTGAATAAGCGCGCTGAAGCGGCGCTTGTAGACGGTCACATCGGTCGGCTGATAATCGAGATCGGGGTGCAGTTCATGCCCGATGGCCCCCCAATGCATGTTGGCCTGACGGGTGGCCGCCTTTTGCGGGTCATGGCTGCTCATGTCAAACCAGTGCGACCATTCGGTGCGGGTCTGTTCATCAATGGTATTGCGCACCCAGAAGACAGTGCCACCCGACGCGCGCACGGCACCAGCCAGTTTGTTGACATTGGGCACGATCGAGACCGCTTCGGGAACGAAAGCGGCGGCATGTTCTTCGACCATGAAGGCGTTTTGCAGATCGACCACGATCAGCGCCGTTGTGGCCGGGTTGAAATCGGCATGAATATGGGCCGTTCCGCGCCGTTCGATCACGCGATCAAGGATGTCCTGGGGAATTTCGAGTTTCGAGTGCATGTGTCTGTCCTTCCTGAGGGGTTAGGGGGGTCACGTTGCCGTGACAGTTGCACCGACCAAAGCCGGAGAAGCGAGATCCTGCGCGTGGTGACACAGCACATGACCAAAGGTGCCGCGCGGGGTCAGGCCCGGCTCTGTGCGGCGGCAGAGATCGGTGGCAAAGGCGCAGCGCGGCGCAAAGGCGCAGCCGGGCGGCAAGGCACGCAGATCGGGCGGGCTGCCGGGAATGGCGCTGATGTCCCGGTCGCGCGCCTGACCGCTGACAGTCGAGGCCAGCATCCCCCGCGCATACGGATGTGACGGGTTCAGAAGCACCTCTTCGGCGCTGCCATATTCGACAATGCGGCCCGCATACATGACCGCGATCTTGTCGGCGATCTGCGCTGCAACGCCCAGATCATGGGTCACGAATATCGTTCCCATCCCAAGGTCCTGCTGCAATTGCTTGAGCAGGATCAGAACCTGAATCTGCACGGTCGCGTCCAGCGCGGTCGTCGGTTCGTCGGCCAGCAGAAGCTGCGGGTAGCACGACAGCGAGACCGCAATCATCGCCCGCTGTCGCAGCCCGCCCGACAATTCGTGCGGATAGGCACGCAAGCGTCGTTCAGGCGACGGGATGCGGACCAGTTCCAGCAACTCCAGCGCGCGCGCCATCGCCTTGTCGCGGCTGACGCCAGTATGGCGGATCACGGTTTCGGCGATCTGGTCGCCGATGGTAAAGACCGGGTCGAGTGCGGTCATCGGCTCCTGAAAGATCATCGATATCCGGGCACCGCGCAACCCGTTCAGCGCACGACGCGGCATTGCAAGCACATCCTCGCCCTGAAAGCTCACTTGTCCCGTGATCTCGGAGCGGCCTTGTGGCAGCAGTCGCATCAGCGCGCGCAGGGTAACCGACTTGCCGGACCCGGATTCACCAAGGATGCACAGCACCTCGCCGGGGGCCAGAGTGAAGGACACATCGCGCACGACCTGGGTGCGGCCTGCACGGCTGGTGAAATCGACCCGCAAATTCTGCACGTCCAGCAGGTCGGTGCGCGTGGCCTGAACGGGGGCAGACCCGGTCACTGTGTCAAGGGTCATGCGCGGAGTCCTTCCTTACAAGGGGGTTCGGACGCGGCTTTCGCAGCAAGCGGGCGCGCCATCCCCAGCCGGTCCAGCCCTGCCCTGCCCGCGCGGGCATGCCCCGAGGACGGGTCAGCCATATGACAGGCGACAATATGCCCCTCTTCTCCGGCCAGCGGATGCAGGCGCGGCGCAGTGCTGGAACACATCGCCTCGGCAAAGGGACAGCGCGTGTGAAACCGGCACCCCGTCGGCGGATTGACCGGATTGGGCGGATCGCCGGTGATGGGGGGATCGGTCACGCGGTTGCGCGGGTCCGCATGAAGCTGCGAGGCCAGCAACGCCTGCGTATAGGGGTGCGACGCGTTGGCATAGATGCGCTCGACCGGGCCAATCTCGACCACTTCGCCCAGATACATCACCATCACCCGGTCCGAGATATACTGGACCACATGCAGGTCATGCGAGATGAAGATATAGGTCAGGTTGAATTCGGACTTGAGGCGGCGCAACAGGTTCAGAACCTGTGCCTCGACCGATTTGTCCAGCGCCGAAACCGCCTCGTCCAGAATCAGCATGCGCGGGTCAAGTGCCAGCGCACGGGCAATGTTGACGCGCTGTTTCTGGCCCCCTGACAACTCGTGCGGGTAGCGCCCGGCGAACAGACGCGCAGGCAGGCCCACCTGTTCCAGCAGGCTGATTGCATGGGCGCGCGCCTCGGCCCGGCCCATCCCGTGGACGCGCGGCCCGTAGGCGACCGATTCCTCGATCGGCATCCGCGGATTCAAGGACGACGCACTGTCCTGAAAGACCATCTGCATGTTGCGGCGCAGATCACGCAGGCGCAAACCGTAGCGCGCGCCAACCTCCTGCCCGTCAAAGATCATCTCGCCACTATCGGGTGGAACCAGATGCATCAACAGCCGGGCCAGTGTGGACTTGCCGCACCCCGACTCGCCCACGACGCCAAGGGTTTCGCCTTTCTGGACCGTGAAAGAAACGTCATCGACCGCTTTCACCGACGCCACTGCGCGCCCCAGCAACCCGCCCGTGATCGGGAAGTGCTTGCGCAGGTTGCGCGCGATAAGCATGGGTTGGCGCGGGCCACCAATGTCGCGCGGGTCGGGTCTGGGTGCAACCCGTGCCGCCGGTCCCTGAAGTTTGAAAAAGTTCATCATTTCTGGCTCCTTACGACTTGATGTCCATCGCCTGACGCAACCCGTCAGAGACAAGGTTGAACGAAAGCGACACGATCAGAATGGCCAGCCCCGGCAGCGCACAGACCAGAGGTTGCATGTAGATGCCCTGCCGCAGGCTGGACAGCATCTGCCCCCAGTCGGCAGTGGGCGGCGACACGCCAAGGCCCAGAAAGGACAGCCCCGCCGCCAGCAGGATCGACACCGAGATCAGGCTGCTGGCATAGATCAGCACGGGCGGCAGCACATTTCCCACGACATGCGTGACGATGATCGAGTACACCGGTGCCCCGCTGGCGCGCGCGGCATCGACGAAATCCAGCCCCCGGATCTGGCTGGCAGCGGTTTCTGCAACCCGGCATAGCGACGGGATGAACACCAGCGTCAACGCCAGCAGACCACTGCCCATGCCCCCGCCCAGCGTGCCCGAAATGGCAACCGCCAGCAGCACCGACGGGAAAGCGTAGAACACATCCATGATGCGCATGACGACCATGTTCACTGCGCCGCCCATGAACCCGGCGATCACCCCCAGAAACCCGCCGATCACCAAGGCGACCAGAACCGGCAGAATACCCATCAGCAGGCTGGTCCGTGCCCCCCAGATTAGGCGGGACAGCATGTCGCGCCCCAACTCGTCTGTGCCCAGCAGATGGCCTTCGGTCCCGACGGGCCGCAGCCGCGCCAGCATTGACGTGGCATAGGGGTCATGCGGTGCGACCCAGGGAGCCAGCAGCGCCGCACCCACCGCAGCACCGATCACGCCCATGAAAAACAGCGTCACCGGGTCGTGGCCAAGGCGTTCGCGCACATTGGCCCAATAGCTGCGCCGCTCGCCGCGCGGCACATCTTCGCCGGGTATCTGGGCGGCAATGGCGTGGTTGGTGGTCATCTCGGACATGGGAATGGCCTTTCAGAGCAGGTATCAGGACCGCTTGATGCGCGGATCGACCAGCGTTTGCAGAAGATCGACAATCAGGTTGATCGCCACGAAGGAGAGCGCCAGAATAAGGATCGTGCCTTGCAGCAGCGGGATGTCGCGGGTCAGGATCGCACGCGACATCACCAGCCCGGTGCCGGGCCAGTTGAACACTGTCTCGATCAGGATTGACCCGCCGATCAGGTAGCCAAGCTGCAAGCCCATCACCGCCAGCATCTGTGGCAGGGCATTGCGCAGCGCGTGCCAGACCACCCGGCCTTCGCCCAATCCTTTTGCACGCAAGAGTTGCACATAATCCTGGCTGAGCGTGTCCGCGACCGCCGACCGGGTCGAACGGGTCACGACACCCAGAGGGATCATGGCCATGGTCACCATGGGCAGGATCGCGTATCGCACCTGTTCCCATTCGAACCAGTTAAATCCGTCAGACCCCTGCCCGCCCATACCTGTTGCCGGCAACAGGCGCCATTGCACCGAGAACAGGATCACCAGCACGATGCCCATCCAGTAATTCGGGATCGACACACCGAGGGTCGAGATTGACGTCGCAATCTTGTCCACCGGGCGGCCCAGATTGAACGCCGCCAAAGTGCCAAGGAAGGTCGCCAGCACAAAGGCAAGGATCACCGCAGCGACCGCAATCGCCAGAGTATTTCCAAAGGCGCGCGTGACTTCATCCAGCACCGGACGGTTGGATTGCAGCGAGATCCCCAGATCCCCCGTCACGGCGCGCGCCAGCCAGTCGAAATACTGGAACACAACGGGCTTGTCGAAACCATACAGACGGCGGATTGCGGCGATATCCTCGGCGCTGGCATCGGGCGGAATCAGCGACTGAATCGGATCGCCGGGAGCAAGATAAACCAGCGAGAAGCAGATAACCGACACCCCAAGAGCGATCGGGATCGCATAGAGCACCCGTTTGGCGGCATAGATCCACATGGACGACATTCCTTGCTGCGGGCAGACCCTGTCGAGGGGTCGGCATCTGATGAGACAGGCAGGCGCGCGATGTCTTTCGCGCCTGCCCGGAACGGGATTAATCCACCGTGATCGGGGTTATGTCCTGAAACCAGCTTTGCGCCTGAATGAAGCCCTTGACATTCGGGGCCATGGCGCGCGGGTTCAGGTCGCTGACCACGAAGATCTGGGCGGCATCCTCGACCACCAGTTCATGGGCCTGACGGATCAGGCTGTCCTGTTCGTCCGCATCAAAGCTTTCCAGCGCGGCAGCCAGCAGCTTTTCGGCTTCCGGATGGTAATAACCGCCCCAGTTCGACCCGCCAGGTGTCTGAAACTTTTTCATGAAGCTTTTGACAAATTGCAGCGGCTCCATCGATGCGCTGGAAAAGTTGATCGCGTGATATTCGGGATGCGCAACCGCGCCCCGGATGAACACACCGATCATCGTGTTCCAGTCGATCACCTCGAACTTGATGTTGAAACCAGCAGCGCTCAGATGCGCCTGCATCAGTTCGTTCATCGGCAGCGGCTGCATCTGTCCTGACCCTGCAGGTGAAATCCCGATGGTCACGTCGCAAGGCAGGCAGCCTGCGTCCTCCAGCAATGCGCGCGCCTTGTCCGGGTCGTGGCTGAAGCGATAAGGGTCACCGAAGTTGCGCTGGTTGGTGGTATGCGCGCCAAAGGCAGGCGTCGCGGTATTGTTCAGAAGCGCCACCATCTCATCGCGGTTGATGGCGTAATTGGCCGCCTGCCGCACCCGCACATCCGCAAAGGGGCCTTCAAGCACGTTCAGGCGGTAGGGCCAGTAATGGGGGTATTCATTCAGGACCACCGTCATGCCCGCACCTTCAAGCGCCGGGATCATGTCGGGCGACGGGGCCTCGATGAAATCGACCTGCCCTGACAGCAATGCAGCGGCGCGGGTGGTTGCCTCTGGCATCGGCAGCAGCACGAGGCGTTCGTGCTGGGGAATGCGGTCGGGGTTCCAGTACGCTTCGTTGCGGACCAGTTCCAGCCGCTCGCCGGGGACCGCGCGACCGAACAGATATGGCCCGGTGCCTGAGGGAGATGCCGAATACGCCGCCCGGTCATTGCCTGCGGCTTCATAAGCACAAGGCGACACCATCAGCACATAGACCAGGTTGTACGGGAACAGCGATTCAACCTCTTTGGTGTGCAGCGCAAAACGCATCTCGTCGATTGGCTCGACCTCGGCAATGGTTGATGTGCGCGAGCGCGCGCGGGCGAAATCGACCGGGTTGAAACCCGAATGCGCCTCGTCGATCAGGCGCTGGTAATTCCAGACTGCGGCATCTGCGTTCCAAGCGCAGCCATCGTGAAAGCTGACACCTTCACGCAGATCGAATATCCACCGGTTCGGGTTTTCGGGGTCGATGGCCCAAGCGTCGGCCAGACCGGGGATGATATCGACTTCCTGATCCGAAGTGCTCAGGTCCCAGGAGACAAGACCGTCATACAAGGAGTAACCGACGAAGCGATGCCCCTCAAATCCCTGATCCGGCATCCCGGCCCAGTCGGGCACATCGCTGACCGTCATTGCAACAGTCAATGTCCCGCCCGGCAATGCAGGGCCAGTCGCAAGGGCGGCGGGTGCGATCAGCAAGGCGGCAAGCGCCGATGGGATCAATGGGGCTCGAAAACGGTGCATTCTGGTCATCTGTAACTCTCCTGTGGCACGGTTGCGGGTGTCTGTCTGTGTATCCGGCGGCGCGTTTGGTCTGACCAAACCAATGGGATCTACCCCGGTCAGGCCGTGTTGCGATGTCTTGATGATGGCGGGCGCAACAGGCAGGTCGCAAATTTAAAGTATACAATTTCGCATTTTTCCGCAGCGCAGCGTGAAAATGCAAAAGCATCAGGCGTTCGGTCAGGGCGATGCTTAAAATGTGAACAAATCGTTAGGCTCAACAATAATTGAGAAAATAAACTCTGGATAGAATCACTTGTTCCAGGCGCATGGATATACAGCGCACCCAAGGCAAACTGACCATATGCTTCTATGTATACAATCTTGACCAAATGCCCTGCTTCGGATGCGACGCAAAACACAACAGGAGAACCCCATGCTACAGAAATCCCGCGTTCGAATCGCGCATCTGGCCGGTCCGACCGCTACCATCCAGAACACCCCGCCACTGGTCACATCGAACAAGGCACGGATGCGCGCCGGGCTTGCCCCAATCACCGGCCCCGATGGCCAGCCACACCGCTATGACGCGCTGCGCGCGCAGCGCCTTGCCGCCCCGGCCAAGGTTTATGTCGAACAATTCTCGGCCCATCCGCTGGAGATCGATGCCGCCGAACTTTATGGCCCACCCGATGGCTATATCGCTCTCGATGGCAGCTTCAGCCCCGAACGCACATCGCCCGATGACAAGCCCGTCTACGAGGTCGACCTGACCCCCGAAGACGGGCTTTACCCGCTGCCCTACATGGCACTTCAGGCCGATGGCACGCCGTGGGACGAAGAAATGGCCACCCCTTTTGGCGACGAGAGCAAGGCGCGGCAAAGCTTCTTTCCCGACGGGTCGCGCAGTTTCGAGGAGATTGACCGCCTGTCCATCGGCATCGCAGGTCAGGCCAGCGTGCTGTCAGAGCAGGCCGATATCGACTTCTTTCGCGTCCTGCCGCCCGGGGGGTGGAAAAAGGGCGTCCCCGCCAACATGCGCACCGATATCGGCGATGGTGACATCCCGCCAGAACAGCGCGGCATCGATTTCAACGCCTACAAGCCGTATCACCTGTCCTCGGCCCCATCGCGGCCCGCGCTGGCCAAGGCCACGAATGATACCCAGGCCATAGCCGATAGCGGAGATTATGACGGGCTGATCTGGACACAGGGCAGCCCGCAGGTCGAGGAAAGCGCCTATTGGTTCAGCCTGTTGATCGACACCGAATTGCCCATCTGTGGCAATGCCGCCCAGCGCCCACAGGGCCAGATCAGCGCCGATGGGCCCAAGAATATCGTCGATTCAGTCGCCTTTGTCCGTTCAGGCGTCTGGCGCGACGATATGGGGCGCAACCGCTGTGGTGTCGTTGTGATTCAGGAACAGCAGTTCTTCGCCGCGCGTGAGGTGGCCAAGGCCGATGCACGGCCGGGCGGCTATGTCGCAACGGGGGGGCATGGTGGCATTCTGGGGCAGATCACGCACAAGAATGATCTGTGGCTGACCTATGTGCCCGCCTACAAACACACCTGGTGTTCAGATGTGAATCTGTCGAAACTGCCCAAGGCCACCCGCGCCGTGACCGGCACCCCCGAAGCGCTGCAGCTTGTGGATGTCGCCATCAAGGACAGCGCGGGCAAGCTGCTTGCATCAGCCATTCCGTCCGTGTCGATGATAAAGGAAGGCAGCTACTCGGACGAGGAATTCGGCTTTGCACCCGATGACGCTGCCGACCTCAAGGCCCTGATCGCACACAAGCTGTCATTGGGCCGCCTTGCAGGCTTCGTGACCGAAGGGCTGGTGCCATATGGCCGCCTGCCATCGTCCGCCCGCGAGAAACTGCTGGAACGCGCTGTGTTTTCGGGCCTTCCAGTGGTGCGTGTCGGGCGTGGCCATGCCGAAGGTTTCGCTGATCCGTCCCCGCTGGCGATTGCCGGATCGAACCTGACCGCCACCAAGGCGCGGTTGCTGCTGATGGCGTGCCTCATGAAACTCGGCTCCCTGCCCGTCGTTGCAGATCCGACAAACCCCACAGCCGAGGAACGCAAGGCCACGATTGCGGCAATCACGGCCTATCAGCAGGTGTTCAACACCCACTAACGTGTTCTGAACAGGCGGTGCGCGGGGGGTATGCCCCCTGCGCGCACCAGCCGACTGTTGCGCGAAAAGGTCCCCGCTTGCTGCCCGGCGTCAGCGCACCTTGAGCGTTGCCAGACCGATCAGCGCGAGCACCAGCGCGATGATCCAGAAGCGGATTACGATCTGCGGCTCGGCCCAGCCCTTTTTCTCGAAATGGTGGTGGATGGGTGCCATCAGGAAAACGCGCTTTCCGGTGCGCTTGAAATAGAGCACCTGGATGATGACCGAGAGTGTCTCGACAACAAAAATACCGCCCACGATGCCCAGCACGATCTCGTGCTTGGTGGCGACGGCGATGGCTCCAAGCGCGCCGCCCAGCGCCAGTGACCCGGTGTCGCCCATAAAGACCGCAGCCGGGGGCGCATTATACCACAAGAACCCAAGCCCCCCGCCTGCCAGCGCCGCCGTGAAAATCAACAATTCCCCCACGCCGGGCACATAATGCACATCCAGATAGGCCGTAAAATCGACCCGTCCGACCGCATAGGCGATGATACCCAAAGTGGTTGCAGCTATCATCACCGGCATGATGGCCAGCCCGTCAAGGCCATCGGTCAGGTTCACCGAATTGGCGGCCCCCACGATGACAAACGCCCCGAAGGGCACAAAGAACCAGCCCATGTTCAGCAGCACTTCCTTGAACACGGGCACCGCAAGCTGGCCCTGCAGGCTTGGCGGGTGCACCATCATGGCGGCGAAACTGGCCAGAAGCCCGATAACCGCACCCAGTGCCAGCCGCACACGCCCCGGCACGCCGCTGACATTGCCGCGCGATACCTTGGCCAGATCATCTGCAAAGCCGATGGCACCAAACCCAAGCGTGACCAGAAGCACGATCCAGACATAGGGATTGTCAAGCCGCGCCCATAGCAGAGTCGCCACCACCAGCGCCGAAAGGATGAGCAGCCCCCCCATGGTCGGTGTGCCGGTCTTGGTCAGCAGATGGCTTTCGGGACCATCCTCGCGGATGGGCTGCCCGTTGGCCTGTCGGCGGCGCAGCAGGTTTATCAACGGCTTGCCAAAGAAAAAGCCGAACAACAGCGCCGTGAAGAACGCAGCACCCGCCCTGAAGGTGATGTAGCGAAACAGGTTGAACCCCGGCAGCGTGTCGGCGAATTCGGTCAGCCAGAAAAACATGTGGTCCCCTTTACTCTAACGCGCCGCAGTATCGAGATTGCGCAGCCCATCGACCACGCGCGACACAAAGCTGGATTTCGATCCTTTGACAAGCACGGTATCACCCGGCGCGACCAACAGATGCGCAATTTGCGCCAGTTCATCCGCGTGCAGGACGTGGCGCCCGCGCTTGCGCGCAGGCAGTTCCGCATGAAGCGCCGCCATGCGCGGGCCAACGCAATGCACCAGATCGACAGCGGCCATGGCCGGGGTTGCAGCGACTGCCGCGTGCAGTGCCATTTCCTCGGGGCCAAGTTCCAGCATGTCGCCCAGGATCGCGATGCGACGCCCGGTGCGGCCAGACTGGCTGTTGCCCGGTGTCATCGCGGCGAGCATGTCCAGCGCCGCCTCCAGCGATGCCGGGTTGGCGTTGAAGGCGTCGTCGATCAGCGTGAAATGCAGGTCTTCTACCGGGTCCAGCAAGATCTGCTGGCGTAGTCCGCGCCCGGCAGGAGGTTGCCACCGCCCCAGTGCAAGCGCCGCGCGCGCCACATCCAGACCCAGGGCATGGGCCACGGCAAGGCAACCCAGCGCGTTCATGCCGAAATGCGCACCCGAATCGCGCAGCCGCACTGCAACGCGCATCAGGCCGATCTGGGCACGCATCACCAGCGCCGTCTGCGTGAGGCTCAGGTCATGCAAGCGGATCAGACCAGAGGTCTGCCCGAATGGAAGACAGGTCGCACCGCTGGCATGGGCTGCCTCTGCAAGGATCGGGCTTGTGGGCAGATCAGCGGGGAAGATCGCATGAGCATCACGCTCCATTCCCATGAATATACTTGCTTTTTCATGGGCGATACCACCGATGTCCGCGAACGCTTCCAGATGTGCCGGGGCGATTGTGGTGATCAGCGCGACATGCGGTCGCGTCAGGCGCGCCAGCGGTTCGATCTCGCCGGGGCGATTCATGCCGATTTCGATCACGGCGAAATCGGCTGTCGGGTCCAGACGCGCCAGCGTGATGGGCACGCCCCAGTGGTTGTTGAAACTGGCTTCGGCTGCGTGGACCTGTCCGAAATCCGACAACATCTCGCGCAGCATTTCCTTGGTCGAGGTCTTGCCGACAGACCCCGTCACCGCAATGACGCGTGCCGTCGCACGCGCGCGCCCGGCCACCCCCAGAGCGTGAAGCGCGGCCATAACATCGGGCACGACCAGCAACGGGGCATCATCCGCCACCCCTGCCGGGCGGTGACTGACAAGCGCTGCGCTGGCCCCGTTCTCGAAGGCCTGCGTGACAAAATCATGCCCGTCCCGCGCTGCTGTCAGGGCGATGAACAGATCCCCCGGTTGCAAGCTGCGCGTGTCGATGGACAGCCCGGTTGCCTGCCAGTCGCCCACGACCTGTCCGCCAGTCGCAAGGGCTGCATCCTGTGCTGTCCAGAGCGTCATATGCGGGCCTCCAACGCAGCGATTGCGACCGAAGCCTGTTCGACATCATCGAACGGATAGACCGTGTCCCCCACGATCTGGCCGGTTTCATGTCCCTTGCCCGCGATCAGGGCAGCATCGCCCGGACCCAGCGTATCGACAGCCCGCAAGATTGCTTCGGCGCGGTCGCCAACGTCATGTGCATTCGGACAAGCTTGCAGAATCTCAACACGAATAGCCGCAGGATCCTCGGATCTGGGGTTGTCGTCTGTCACATATACGATATCGGCATTGTCTGCCGCCGCCTTGCCCATCAGCGGGCGCTTGGTCCTGTCACGGTCACCCCCAGCCCCCAGAACGACCACCAACCGCCCCATCACATGCGGTCGCAGCGCCCTGAGCGCGACCTCGACCGCCGCCGGGGTATGCGCATAATCGACAAAGACCGGTGCCCCGTTCGAGCGCGTGCCCGCAAGCTGCATTCGCCCGCGCACCCCTTCAAGCCGCGACAGGCGCATGGCGATCTCGTCCATCTCGGCGCCGCAGGCCAGCACCAGACCTGCAGCAGCCAGCACATTTTCGGCCTGAAACCCGCCAATCAAGGGCAAATGCTCCTGATAGACGCGCCCAGCATAGGAAAACCGCAGCACCTGACCTGCGGCCTCGAAGCGTTGCCCGATGATGCGGATGTCTGCATCCTCGCTGCATCCGATGGTCAGCGTGCCTTGTCCGCGCGCCTCGGCAATGGCCAGAATATCGGCCCCGTGCGGGTCATCCATGTTGATGACCGCGACCCCGCTGTCAGGCAGAAGGCGCGCGAAAAGCTGTGCCTTGGCGGCCAGATAAGCTTCCATCGTGACATGATAGTCCAGATGGTCCTGCGTCAGATTGGTAAAGGCCGCCGCCTGCAGGCGCACACCGTCCAGACGCCGCTGGTCCAGCCCGTGCGAGGACGCCTCCATCGCGGCATGGCTGACGCCCGCCTGCGCCATTTCGGCCAGCAGCCGGTGCAGCGTGATCGGGTCTGGCGTGGTATGGGCCAGCGGGGCCGAAAAGGCACCCTCAACGCCAGTGGTGCCCATATTTGCGGCCTCGTGGCCCAGATGCGTCCATATCTGGCGGGCAAAACTTGCAACCGATGTCTTGCCATTGGTGCCGGTGACGGCCACCATCGTGTCTGGCTGTGCCCCGAACCAGAGTGCCGCGGCACCCGCAAGCGCGGCGCGCGGGTCTTCGGCCAGCACCAGCGTCGCATCAGACCCGGCCAGATCAGCCTGTGCGATGCCTGCCCCTTCGCGGTCGGTCAGGATGGCCGCCGCCCCCATCCGCAGTGCATACTGGATAAACTCGCCCCCATGCACCCGGCTGCCCGGCAGGGCCGCGAACAGCGCCCCTTCGCGGACCTGACGGCTGTCGATGGCCAGCCCGGTCACACTGACATTGCCACCCCGACTGGGGCTCAGCCCAAGGGCCGAGAGCGGGCGGGGGGGCAGATCGGTCACGCGGGCGCTCTCCTGGCGGCTGGGGTTGCGATGCGTGTTACTCCAGTTCGCGCGGCGGGTTCAATGGCTCTGTGCAAAGGCGGCATTCGCATCTTCCACCCGCACAGGGCGCAAGCCAAGCAGCGGCGCAACCCGGCGCGTGATCTCTGCCGAGACTGGCACAGCGGTCCAGCCTGCTGTGCGGCGCGGCTCGGGGCCTGTAGTATCGACCGGCTCATCCAGTGTGACGATCAGCACATAGCGCGGGTCATGCGCCGGAAAAACCGAGGCAAAGGTCGCCAGAACCGCGTCTTTCTTGTAGCCGCCACCGCGCGGGTTGGGCTTGTCTGCCGACCCGGTCTTGCCGCCCACCGGATAGCCCGGAATGCGCGCGAAAGATGCCGTGCCTTCCTGCACCACCTGATGCAGCATCAGCTTGATCTGGTCCGAGGTGCGCGGCGAGATGATCTGCTTTCCGCCCTGAACGCTGTCCTGTTTCAGCAATGTGGGTGTCACCTTGCGCCCGCCATTGACCATCGAGGCGTAGGCCGATGCCAGCGCCAGCGGGCTGGTGGACATGCCATGCCCGTAAGATATTGTCATGACCGACAGGTCTGACCAGCGATCAGGCAGCAGGGGGCGCGCGCGCGCGGCTTCGGCCAGTTCCAGCGGCATCGTATCCAGCAAGCCAAACTTGCGCAGGAACTCCTGCTGGCGCGTGGCACCGATGGGCTGCATGATGCGGGCCGTGCCGATATTCGAGGATTTGACCATCACATCCTTGACCGAAAGCTCCGGTCCGTAATTGCGGAAATCACGGATCCTGAAGCGCCCCCAGGTCAACGGCCCGCGCGTATCTATGATCGTCGAGGGCGAGACAGTCCCTTCATCCAGCCCCTGCGCGACAGCCAGCGTTTTCATTACCGAGCCCAATTCGTAATAGCCCTGCACTGCGCGGTTAAACAGGGGGCTGTCCGCCGGTTCGCCCTCGGTCGGGGGGGCGGGGCGGGTATTCGGGTCGAAATCGGGCAGCGACACAAGGCTGAGAACCTCGCCGGTATGCACATCCATCAGCACGGCCGTCGCACCGCGCGCGTTCAGCATGTGTTTTCCGCCTTCCAGAACTTCGGTCACAGTGGCCTGAACAGTCAGGTCAAGCGCAAGATGCAGCGGCTGGTCCACCTGTTCGGGGTCGCGCAGGCGTTCGTCGAAATACAACTCGATCCCCGCAACGCCAATCACCTCTGCTGCGCGCACACCCTGCTGGCCGAAACTCGCCCCCCCCATCACATGCGCGGCCATGCGACCATTGGGGTAGACGCGCATCTCTCGCGGGCCGAACAACAGGCCCGGCTCGCCGATGTCATGCACGGCCTGCTGCTGTTCGGGCGAAAGGCGCGTGCGGATCCAGATGAAGCGGCGATTGGGGTCAGTGAAGCGCGCGGCCATACGCTCGGCATCGATATCGGGAAAAATACGCGCGAGTTCCTGTGCCGCGCGCTCGGGTTCCACCATGCGGCGGGTTTCGGCATAGAGCGAATGAGTGGCCAGATTGGTCGCCATCACCCGACCCTTGCGGTCAAGAATATCGGCCCGCGCGCTGGAGATATCCTCGGCAATGCCGCGCGCAAGCGCCACTGGCTCGGTTGCGGCCAGCAGACCCATCCGCGCGCTCAGCACGACGAACGCACACACAAAGATCAGCGACAGCACCACCAGACGACCCTCGGCGCGGTTGCGGGCCTGATCGCGCGCGGCCTCCTGGCGCAGGCGGCGGTTCTCGCGCTCGATCAGATCGGGGTTTTCACCGGATTCGCGGGCCTTGAGGACGCGCGCGAGCGGACGCAGGGGCGTGCGGATCATGGTTCCTCCTCGGGGTCTTCGGTCACGGTGCCCATCAGATGCTCGATGGCGCCGAAGGTCTCTATCGTATCCACCACATCCGAGCGTATTTCGGGCATGGGGTAGGCGATCATGCCGATCTCGCCGAAATGGTCCGCCGAGATTGGAACCAGCTTCAGGCGCTCGAAATTCACATCAACCAGTTCGCGCAACCGGTCCGGGCGGTTGAGATATGCCCATTCCGCGCGCTGGATACTGAGAGCTTCGGTCAGCGCCGCAATCTCGCGTTCCAGCGCGCGGCGATCATTCATCGCCTGCTGGGTCATGTGATTTTCGCGATACGCCCAGGCGGCCAGTCCGATCACAGCGAGCGCGGTAAACAGATAGAGCAGACTTCTCATGCCATCCTCATTGCCGGGAGTGCAGGGCAAGTGCGGGCAGGCCCAGTGCGCGCCGGTCCACCGGGCCAGCGGGCGTGTCCAGCCGTTCGGCCAGACGCAGCCGGGCAGAACGCGCGCGCGGGTTTCGCGCCACTTCCGCGTCATCCGCCGCAATTCCACGTTTCTCGATCAGGCGAAAGCGGGGGGAGTCTTGCGGGGTTTCGGGGGCAAAGCGGTTTGCGCGACCGCCCTGCCCTGCCCGCGCCGTCAGAAAGCGTTTCACGACCCGATCCTCCAGCGAATGAAAACTGACCACCGCCAGCTTGCCACCGGGAGCCAGGGCGCGCTCGGCAGCTTCCAGCCCATCGACGAGGGCCTGAAACTCGGAATTGACTGCAATGCGCAGCGCCTGAAAGCTGCGGGTTGCAGGATGGCTCTGGCCGGGTTTGGCACGCGGCAGGCACGCGCTGATGAGACTGGCCAGATGGGCCGTCGACTCGACTGGGGCTTCGCTGCGCGCGCGCACAATCGCACGGGCAATCCGGCGCGAGGCGCGTTCCTCGCCATAATGATACAGAATATCGGCCAGATCCCCTTCGTCCGCGCGATTGACGATATCGCTTGCGGATGGCCCCTCTTGCGACATGCGCATGTCCAGCGGGCCATCACGGGTAAAGGAAAAACCGCGTTCGGGCAGGTCCAGTTGCATTGACGACACGCCAAGGTCCAGCACCACACCGTCCAGCGGGCCGCCTGCATGCTGATCGAGTTCCGCAAAATTACCAGCGACCAGACGCAAGCGCGGCCCGTATGCTGCCCCCCAGTCCTGCGCCAGTGTCAGCGCCAGCGGATCACGGTCCACACCGATCAGTTCATCGGCCCCCGCATCCAGCAAGGCACGCGCATAGCCGCCCGCCCCAAGCGTTCCATCCAGCCAACGGCCCGATATGGGGGACAGATGGGCCAGGATGGGGGCCAGCAGGACGGGGATATGCGGTTGATCGACCACGGCCTGTATCAGACCTCGCGCAAGGCAGGACGCGCCATGTTCGGCATCTTGATGCGCGGGTCGTATTGAGGCGCGCGGCCAGAATTCATGCGCGCATTCTGATCGGCATACGCATCGGCAAAGGTGCTTTCCTTCCAGATCTGGAAATGGTCGTTGCGGCCCATGAAGCGCGCCTTTTCGTCCGGTTCCAGGTCCAGCTTGTCGCGCAGGAATTGCGGCAGAATGATCCTGCCGTCATCATCGATCTGCGCATCTATCGAATAGGAGTGGTAGATCAGTTCCATTTCTTCGCGATCATCCGAGCCGGGCTGCATCATGTCGATGCGCGCGTCGATGTCTTCCATCGCGCGCAGGGTGAAGCAATCCAGCCGTTTCTGATAATCCAGCCCATAGACAATGATGAAGGTCGGGCGCAGCCCATCGGTCCAGTCAGGGTCGCCAAGCTCTATCACGCGCCGGAAGGTCGCCGGGACCGACACGCGGCCCTTGCCATCCACCTTTTGGTGGAACGTGCTTCTGAACCTGCGCGACATCAAGCGGCGGTTCCTTCTCTGTCACACGCGCGCCCTGCTATCAGGGCGCTGAAAATGGAAACGGCGGATCGAGCTGCTGCCACTGCCCGATCCGCCGACTGTCCCATCGCTGGGTGCCCGGTTGACGCTCACTCCTTGGGGGAGGGGAATGCTGCTCGCGAGCGCGCCGGATCTGTTGTTCAAGATAAGCGGGTGCCTGTATGAAACCGTTGCCTCTGCGGGGTCTTGGGTGCCCCTTGCTGCCCGTTCATCTTGCTACATGGAATGACATGGAATTTTATGGGCGACAACAAAAAAGATTATCTTCTGTCGTCTTGGCACGGCAAATCTTTCCACAAATTACCCACAGGATACTGTGGATAACTCACAAAATTGGCTAGATGTTGTGAGAACGATCAAGGAACCACTCGAAATAGCCTGTTGAAACTCTTTTCCGCAAGCGCTGTTGCTTGAACCCACGAGATTCCAGAAAATAATCGTCGCCATGCCATCTGTTGCTATTTCAGCACAGGTTACCTGGTAAATCCGACCGGGAAATGACCTGACATTCCCCAAACCGGGGCTGATATCGCAGATTCACGCCGAATCACAGCTCAGTGATTCGGCCGCGATCACTTCGAGAGCCGTTCAGAGAACGATCTCGATCAGATTCCATGAGATTCCAGGCGCGATCTAGCCGTCAGCAAGAACGTCGATCAAACGCGCTGCCATGCGTTCATAGGCCCCCGCCACCAGACTGTCGGTCGCCGCAACCGGCACGCCGCTGTCACCCGCAAGGCGCACTTCAACGCTCAGTGGCAATTCACCCAGAAACCGCAGGCCCTGCTTCTCGGCCTCGCGCCGGACACCGCCCTCGCCGAAGATGTGTTCTTCATGGCCGCATTTGGGACAGATAAAGGTCGACATATTCTCGATCAGGCCAAGCACCGGGGTCTTGAGTGTCTGGAACGCGCGCAGCGCCTTGCGCGCATCCAGAAGCGCCACATCCTGCGGGGTCGAGACGATGATGGCGCCGCGCACATCGAATTTCGAGCACAGCGTCAACTGGATATCCCCGGTCCCCGGCGGCATGTCGACCAGCAGCACGTCCAGATTGCCCCATTCGACCTGTGTCAGCAATTGTTGCAGCGCCCCCATCAGCATGGGCCCGCGCCAGATGACCGCGTCATCTTCCTTCAGCATCAGACCGATCGAGATCATGGTGACACCATGCGCCTGCAGCGGGATGATCGTCTTGCCATCAGGCGATGCGGGCCTGCGATCTACGCCCATCATGCGGGGCTGGCTGGGTCCGTAGATGTCGGCATCCAGCAGGCCCACGCGCAACCCGTGCCGCGCCAGTGCCACGGCCAGATTCGATGACACGGTCGATTTTCCGACCCCGCCCTTGCCCGATCCGATCGCGATAATGTTGCGCACGCCCTTTACGGCTTGCTTGCCGGGCGTGTTGGTCGGGTGCCGCCCCAGCTTGAGCGCGGGTGCCGGGCCCTTGGCAGACGCGGCAGGTCCATGCGCTGTCAGGGCAACCGATACACGACTGACCCCTTCCATCGCGCGCACGGTGGCTTCGGCCTGCAGGCGGACGTCACCCAATGCGCGGGCACGTTCAGGCGAGTCGGCCTCGATCACGAAACGCACGGCGCCGTCTTCGACCGCCAGTGCACGCACCAGATCCTTCGAGACCAGATTGCCGCCATCCGGCAAATCAACCGTGCGCAGCGCATCAAGCACCATATCGCGAGAGAGTGTCATGTCATTCTTCCTGTTATGCTCAAGGGGAACATGGGCATTTCTGCCCAAGCGGCAAGTGACAATCGCCATTGCAAGCTGTTTGCGCCCCGCCGCCGCCTGTGCAAAGACCTATTGCGACGCAATGGAAGGTGCCCCCATGGAAGACTGCCTGTTCTGCAAGATCGCGACCGATGCCGTGCCCGCCCATATCCTGTATGACGACGCACATATCATGGCCTTTCTGGACCTGCACCCGATCCGCGAGGGGCATGCGCTGGTTATCCCGAAGGCGCATTATACATGGTTCGAGGATTTGCCAGAACCGCTGGCCACCCGGATCACGACCTGCGCCCAGTCGATCGCGCGCAGTTTCAAGCGTCTGTATCAGGTGGAACGTGTGGCGCTGTTCTATACCGGCATCCATGTGCCTCATGCCCATGCCCATGTCGTACCCATGCACCATGTGCATGATGTCACCTCCAGCGCCTATCTGGCAGACGGGCCGGACAGCTTCAGTGCACCGGCCAGATTGCCCGACGCGCAGATGGCGGAGATCGCCAAACAGGTGCGTGCAGACCTGTGACACGCAGGCAGAGCGCGGATGCGCGCTATGCAACCGCTTTAATCGCGCGCGGGCCTTCACAGTGCAAACTGTAGGCAGATCAAGAATTACCTAGCGTAAACATGCTTCTGGCGCATAGCTGCATTGCAGCATTATTCGTTGTGCAAGCGCAGCGAAGTGTTATCTTCATCTCAACACAGCGGAACAGATTGCCGCAGCGAGACAAAGGTAGCGTAACAATGGCACATATTGCTGAAACTCTTGGCACGGACCGTCAAAACGGGATCGCTAACGGCCTGCTTGGCCAGATCAAGTTCTGGGTGGCGCGCCGCCGGGTCTATAGTCAGACACACAGAGAGCTGTCACAGCTCAGCACGCGGGAACTCGATGACCTTGGCATCAGCCGTTCGATGATCTCGCGTCTGGCATACGAGGCAGCGAACAAGATTTGACGAGTTTCAGACCCCGTTCCTCCTCCCTAGGGGTTTGATTGCGACGATGGCCACTCCTCCTCCCTTGGTCATCGTCACTCATTCCGGCACAGACGCCTGACGTCTGGAACCGGTACGGCACGTTCGTCCCCCTCCTCCTCCCTGGGGGCGTGCGTTGAAGCGAACCGGCCCTCCTCCTCCCTGGCCGGGCGTTTCACGAAGATTGGGCCTTCGGGTCCACCAGTTGCAAGGGCCCTTTCCTCCTCCCAGGGGTCTTGCACATTCGGCGGCAACCCCCTCCTCCTCCCTGGGGTTGCCGCCTTTTCGTTTTTCAGGGTCATTCAGAATGGAACATCGTCCGCCTGCGCCGCAGGGACGATGAATTTGGCGATCACATGGCGCGGGCCTGATTTCTCGAATTCGATGAACAGCTTGTCGCCATCGACTGACGCCACGCTTCCATAGCCGAATTTCTGGTGAAACACGCGCTCACCCTGTGCAAAACCCGGAACGGCTGTCGCATCAATCACCATGTCGCGCGCCTCGCGCGGTTGCGTCACAGGACGGGTGCTTGACGCCTGCAATCGACGCCAGCCGGGGGAATTATAGACATCGGCACGGGTCGCGCGATCCTCGATGGTGCTGGCCTCGATGGTGCTGGCCGCGCGCGCCATGCCCCCACCATACAGGCCCGGCGGTGTCAGCACCTCGACATGCTCGGCGGGTAATTCATCGACAAAGCGCGAGGGCATCTGTGACTGCCATTGCCCATAAACGCGCCGGTTGGCTGCGAAACTTATGGTGCATAGCTGTTCGGCCCGTGTGATGCCGACATAGGCAAGGCGGCGCTCTTCCTCCAGGCCTTTCAGTCCGGTCTCATCCATCGATCGTTGCGAAGGGAACAGCCCGTCTTCCCATCCCGGCAGGAACACGACCGGAAATTCCAGCCCCTTGGCCCCGTGCAGCGTCATGATGGTAACCTTGGCCTCGGCTGCGTCGCTGTCATTGTCCATGATCAGCGCGATATGTTCCAGAAACCCCTGCAGGTTCTCAAACTCTTCCAACGCCTTGATCAGTTCCTTGAGGTTCTCCAGCCGGCCCGGTGCCTCGGGCGTCTTGTCGTTCAGCCACATCTCGGTATAGCCCGATTCCTCCAGGATCGCTTCGGCCAGTTCGACATGCGACCGGCCGCCCTGCACCGGGCTTAGCGTTTCGATCAGGTCATCCTCCACCGCGACAGGCCCTGCCCCGCCAACGGCATCATGCCAGCGCGCAATATTCTCGATCAAAGCGCGCAACTGGCCCGCGCCCTTGCCCTTGATCTCACCTGCCTCAATCGCCAGTGCGGCCCCCTGCACCAAGGGCACGCCCTGCGCGCGCGCGATCCGCTGGATCACCTGCTGCGCCTTTTCACCCAGGCCCCGCTTTGGGGTATTCACGATCCGCTCGAAGGCCAGATCATCGCCGGGGCTGACCGCCAGCCGGAAATAGGCCATCGCATCGCGAATCTCCATCCGCTCATAGAAGCGTGGCCCGCCGATCACGCGGTAAGGCAGCCCGATGGTCAGAAAACGGTCTTCAAACGCGCGCATCTGATGGGACGCGCGCACAAGGATTGCCATCTGGTTCAGGCTGAACGGGTCCAGTCCGCGGGTGCCGCGGCTCAGATCCTCGATCTGCTCGCCAATCCAGCGCGCTTCTTCCTCGCCATCCCAATGGCCAATCAGGCGGACCTTTTCGCCATCGCGCGCCTCGGTCCACAGCGTCTTGCCCAGACGCCCCTCATTCGCAGCGATCACATGGCTGGCGGCGGCCAGAATATGCGGGGTCGAGCGGTAATTCTGTTCCAGCCGCACCACGGTTGCGCCCGGAAAGTCACGCTCGAACCGCAGGATATTGCCCACTTCGGCCCCGCGCCAGCCATAGATCGACTGGTCATCATCGCCCACGCAGCAGATATTCTTGTGCGCGGATGCCAGCAGCCGCAGCCACAGATACTGCGCGACATTGGTATCCTGATATTCGTCCACCAGAATGTAGCGGAATTTCTTCTGATAGCTCTCCAGCACATCCGGATGCGCCTGAAAGATGCTCACGCAATGCAGCAGCAGATCCCCAAAATCACAGGCATTCAGCGTTCTCAGACGGTCCTGATAGGCGGCATAAATCTCTGTCCCGCGATTGTTGAAGGCGCTCGCCTCGGACGAGGGCACCTGATCGGGCCGCCATGCGCGGTTTTTCCACTGATCGATGATCGAGGCCATCAACCGCGCGGGCCAGCGCTTCTCGTCGATATTGGCCGCCGCTATCAACTGTTTGAGCAGCCGCAACTGGTCATCCGTGTCCAGAATGGTGAAGGTCGATTTCAACCCCACAAGTTCGGCATGGCGGCGCAGCAATTTGGCGCTGATCGAATGAAAGGTGCCCAGCCACGGCATTCCCTCGACCGCCTCGCCCAGATAGCCGCCCACGCGCAACTTCATCTCGCGCGCGGCCTTGTTGGTAAAGGTGACCGCCAGAATCCCCGACGGAAAGGCCCTGCCCGTGGTCAGAAGATGCGCAATCCGGGCCGTTAGCGCCTTGGTCTTGCCGGTGCCCGCGCCCGCCAGCATCAGCACCGGGCCATCCAGCACCTCGACCGCTTGCCGCTGCGCGGGGTTCAGCCCGTCCAGATAGGGCGCGGGGCGCGCAGCCATGGCGCGGGCGGACAGGGACATGTCTGTGTTGAAATCGCTCATGCGCCCGACTCTAGCGCGACCTTCGCAAAAGGTGAAGGAGTGTTCCGGAAAAGTTCTGCCATGTGGCAGCAATTCTCTGGCAAAGCTTCGGCGCATCGGGTGCAATTGTGACGAAACCTTGCCAGTGCTTTACTGCATTGCAGAAATCGGTCTAGAACCCTGATCAAGCGTTGCGCCTTCCAACTCAGGGGACAGACATGACCAAGTTCAGCAAAATCCTAATTGCCAATCGCGGCGAGATCGCGATCAGGGTCATGCGCGCGGCCAATGAACTGGGCAAAAAGACAGTCGCTGTCTATGCCGAAGAGGACAAACTCAGCCTGCACCGCTTCAAGGCGGATGAAGCCTACCGCATTGGCGAAGGGCTGGGGCCAGTCGCCGCCTATCTGTCGATTGACGAAATCATCCGCGTGGCCAGGCAATCTGGCGCGGATGCGATCCATCCGGGGTATGGGCTGCTATCCGAAAACCCCGCTCTGATCGACGCTTGCAATGCCAACGGGATCACCTTTATCGGCCCGCGCGCCGACACGATGCGCGC
>SKRW01000018.1 GCA_007118295.1 Paracoccaceae bacterium
AACGCAGGTATTGCCAGCGGCAAGTGCCGGAATAACCTTGAGCGCAATCTGGTTGATCGGCCAGTTCCAAGGGGTGATCAATCCGCAGACACCAATCGGCTCGTAAGATATGATATCGCCACTGGGCAGGGTTTCTTCTTCGTCCATGGCATCGAGCGCATCCAGAAAGGCGCGCAGATGTCCGGTGCCAGAGGCGGCTTGCTGTTCGCGCGAGAGCGTGATGGGCGCGCCCATCTCGGCGGTGATCGCCTGCGCCATCTCTTCCTCGCACGCTTGGCTGATAGCCAGCAGACGGGCCAGAAATGCGCGGCGTTCGGCCTTTGGTGTGAACCCCCAAGTCTCAAACGCAGCTTTTGCCGCTGCAACGGCGCGGTCGACATCCGCCGCATCGCCCAGCGTCAGTATACCGATCTGGCCGTTTGTCGCAGGATTGAGGATTGGCATGGTCTGCCCACCTTGCGGTGCGACCCATGCCCCGTCGATATAGAAACGATTGATGTCGGTCATCTGTTATCCTCTACGATCAGCGCGGCCGCACGGGCGGCCAGCATCATGGTTGGGGCATTTGTATTGCCCGAGGTGATATTGGGAAAGGCCGATGCGTCAACCACGCGCAAGCGACCCGTGCCATGCACCCGCAGCCGCGCATCCAGAACGGACCGCGCGGGGTCATCCCCCATCCGGCAGCTGCAGCTTGGGTGAAAGACAGTCGAGGCGCGCGCGCGAAAGTCATCAAGCAATGCGTCGTCATCAAGCGCCAGCAGGTCGGGGCCAATGGCCGCGCGCCTTGCCTGCGACAGGGCTTCACTTTGAGCGAGGCGTTGCAACAATCGCCCTGCACGAATGGCGCTTTCACAGTCGTCTTGTGTGGCAAGCGAGTTGGGCCAGATCCCCGGTTGATCGTCCGGCGAGGGTGACGTGATGCGGATTTCGCCGCGGCTGGTGGGGCGACAGGGCTGCGCCGACAGGATATAGCCAGACGCGCGCGCCACCTTCAGCCCACTTGCGCCATAGGAATGCACCATCGGGTTGCAGTAGATCTGTGTATCCGGCGCAGCCCCGCGGCCCGAAGCAACATAACCCCCCACTTGATTGACCGGCACTGAAAGTGGCCCGCCGCGCGTCGCAAGATAGCGCAACCCACTGAGAATCCGCCCCTGCGGCGTGCCAAGAGTGGCGTTGAGTGTCTTGGGAAGGGCCGCAAAGCTGTAGGTCACGGCAAGATGGTCTTGCAGGCCGCGTCCCACCGCTGGCAACGCGTTATGGACCGCAAGCCCGTGAGATTGCAGCAAAGCCCCCGGACCGATGCCAGAAAGCTGAAGGATTTGCGGCGAATGCACCGCGCCGGCAGAGATAATGATTTCGCGGCGTGCCGTGACCTTGCAGATCGCGCCATGCTGGCGATAGAGGACGCTTCGCGCCGCGCCCGCTTCGATTTCGATCCGCTGCACATGCGCTTGAATCTCAAGCCGGACACCCCCGCGTTTCAAAGCGGGACGCAGGAACGCATCTGCAGCCGACCAGCTTCGCCCCTTCCACACGGTGCTGCGGTAACGGCCAAGCCCTTCTGTGCCCTCATTCAGATTGTCGAGCAGCGGCCACCCGATCTCGGCGGCGGCGTCCAGAAAGGTCTTGGAAAATGGGTGCATATGTCGCGACAGGTCGCTGACCCGGAGGGGTCCATCTGCGCGCGCATCGTCTGCCGCCTCTAGGCTGTCATAAATGGCGCGGACCGCGTGCCAGCCCCACCCATTTGCGCCTGACCTGGCCCAATCGTCAAAGTCGACAGGCAGGCCACGCATATAGGCCATTGCGTTGATGGAACTGCACCCACCCACGACACGACCGCGCGGCCATGAATTGCGCCGCCCCCCCAGCCCCAGATCACCTTCAGTCGTACATTGAACCGTCATTCGCGGATCAGTATGGGCGAAGGCATAGCCCAATGGCACCTTGACCCAGAAATACCTGTCCGAACCACCTGCCTCTAGCACGAGAACCCGCGTGCGCGGATCTGCACTCAACCGGTCCGCAAGCACACAGCCCGCCGACCCGGCCCCAACAATGATGTAGTCAAATTCCATCACCTGCATCCCTGATAGGGTTCAGGATATGTCTGGCCTGCGCATGTTTGCGCAGCAAACAACGGCTCTTCCTGCTGAGGGGCGCTAAATTTTTAAGCTTACGCCCAAAGGCACCATTTTCATGATATCGGTTTGCAGCGCATACTGCGTCAGCCTCACGGGAGCGACGCCCATGTCAAGATTGCCCCACGTCACCTGGCTGCGCGCATTTGAAGCTGCCGCCCGGCACAGCAGCTTCTCTGCCGCAGCAGAAGACCTGAACCTTACTCCAGCGGCTGTGAGCCAGCATATTCGTCTTTTGGAACAGCATCTTGGTGTCAAACTGTTCAAGCGACTTCCACATGGTGTTGCGTTGACAGACATGGGGCAGGCCTATGCATTGCCCATCCGCAAAGCCTTTAGCGAAATGCAGGATGCGACCTCTGGCCTGTTCACACGACGCAGAAAACGGCATCTGCATATCCGAACCTCTGTCACTTATGGGGCACTGGTGCTGGCTCCGCGGATCGCAGAATTCTCTGCGCTGCACCCTGATGTCGAACTGCATATGACCACAGCGGTCTGGTCCGACCGTCTGGACGACAGGCGCATCGACATTGACATTCGCTATGGCACTGGCAACTGGACAGAGCCGCATATGTGGCAACTGTCACATGAAACCGGCATCGTGATCTGCACTCGCGACCACGCTGAAAGGTTTGGCGACCCGCCGGATATTGCGGCTGTGGCTGCTGATCGACTCGTACTCGTCATGGGATCAGAGGTTGAATGGCAAAGGCTCTCGTCACATTATCAGCTTGATCTTGGCCCGGCAAATCATGCAGCGAAAGCAGATTCCTCACTTATGGCCTTGCAGATGCTTCTGGGCGGCGGCTTTGCGGGCATCATTCACGAAAGCTTCGCAGCACCCTATCTGGAAAAGGAACTGTTGGTCAGTCCTTTCGCCTTTCGCCTGCCAATCCGCGAAGCCTATTTCATGATTATCCAGAGTGACGCCCTTAACCGCTCGGAGGTTGCTGAATTTCGCGACTGGCTGGTGGGCGGCGACCTTGCGGGTCGCGGACAAGAGTAAGCCTGACCCACTCCAACATGGTGCAATTTGGCCGAACGATCCCTACCTGCGCGGTATGTCGCCAGGGACAAGGATCGTAAATCCAAAGAAGGTCCACCTACAATAGGCCGGCCGAGGGCGATCCCGCCACCACTCAGTGGGTGTCCTGCTGCGCCCAATGTCGGGCGACAGCTTTGGAAAGTACCGTGTTGCGGCAATTGCGCGAGGCAAATGACTGCAAGGGGCGATCATGTCGATCAGGCGGATCTCAGAACAAGGCGCGGAGAGCCGCCAGACGGCATCGCTGCACTGCATCCGAAGCCTCTTGCGAACGCTACAGGTCAATTTGCCACACCAGCTCAGCAGTTGGCGGCATTGACCCTCGATCTTTTCATCCATCGCGCTTACATTTTTGCAAGACAATTAACTTCCTGCCTTTGGTTCAGTCCTTTGGCAAAGCAAATGAAAAGAGATCACGTTGACCAACCCAAACGCCGTTCTGATCGACCGCCATCCTGGCCGTTCCACGCAAACCATCGGCCTCGCCTTGGAGATCGGTACCGATCCGGCCCTTATCCACGAGCCCTCGGTCGGCGTGGTTGGCACCAAAGGCGACAGCCAATGCTATCTCGGTGTTGCGGCCAAGGTCGAGGCGATCCACCACGCCCTAAGATCCCGCATTGGCACCGGGCCCAATCAGTTCGGGTTTCGACTTGTTCAGCCGGAGTTCACCATCGCAACTTCCGATGGCATGCGCAACGGCACGCCGGAAATGCGCTATTCGCTGATCGGGCGCGAGGTGACGCAAGATGCCTTGTGCGAACACTTCAGTGCAACCGGCCTCGCTGGCATCATTGCCGTTGTCGCCTGTGACAAACCGCCCGTCGGCACACTTGCGGCCATGCTGGAGCACAACCTGCCATCCATCATCATGTCGGATGGTCCGATCCGCCCCGGCACCGACCCCAAGACCGGCGAAAAGCTGGATATCGTCAGCGCCTTTCAGGTGGCGGGCCATCCCGATGCAGAATACCGCCACCACATCGCCTGCCATGCCTGTCCGGGCTTTGGCAGTTGCGGCGGCATGTTCACCTATAACACCATGCAGACCTTCATCGGCGTGCTGGGCATGCAGCCCTTGCATATGGTGGCCCCCCCGTCGGACGATCCGCGCCGCTTGACAGAGTTTCCCGATGAACTGGTCACACTGCTTGCCCAGATGATCGAGACGGATCTCAAGCCCCGCGATATCGTCGGGCGCGATTCCTTGCGCAACGCGACCATCGTCGCCATGGCCATCGGCGGTTCAACCAACGCGCTTCTGCACGCACCCGAGATCGCCCGTGCCGCTGGCTTCGCTGATTTCTGGAAGGACATCATAACACCCGAAGAGTTCAACCACCTCTCGCAGCACGTCGTCCCTGTGCTGACCAACGCACGACCTTATGGGAAATACTCCATGGTTGATATCGACGAGGTGGGTGGCGTGCAGATCATCGTGCGCGAGTTGCTGGAGGCGGGCCTGCTGAACGGCGATGTGCTGACCTGCACGGGCGAGACCCTGGCCGAGCAGGTCGCGCGTCTTGGTGCCAAGTCGGCTGACGGTGAGGTTATCTATCCGGTCGAAGCACCCTACAAGCCAACCGGCGGTCTGCGCATGCTTGGCGGCAACCTGTCGCCCGAGTTTTCGGCTATTCTGAAGCTGGCCGGGGTTGAGGGCGGGCTGGAAAACAACCTTTTCCAAGGCAAGGCGCGCGTGTTCGATGGCCAACAGGCGCTTCTGGATATGTTGGACAAGACGCCCGAAGCGTTCGAAGACAACGACATGATCATCGTTCGCTATGAAGGGCCAAGTGGCGCACCTGGCATGCCGGAGATGCTGGACCCGACCGCACGCATAACCACATTGTGCCGCGAGCGTGGCATCGTCATTGCCCTGATGACAGATGCGCGCTTTTCTGGCGGCTCAATCGGTCTTGTGATTGGCCATGTGGGGCCTGAAGCAGCGCTTGGGGGGCCGATCGCGTTGGTTGAGAATGGCGACGAGATCCTCGTGGATCTCAACACCAACGAAATCAACTGCACTCCTTTGAACGACCCGGCCATTCTGCACGCCCGCAAGGCCGCTTGGGACAAGGCTGTTGCTGACAACGGAGGCTTCCATCCAAGCCTGCCCGATGCAGAAACCCGCCTGCTGCAGCGCGCGCGACATATGGCAGTCCCCGCCATCAGAGGCGCGGGACTGCACCCCAACCGCACCGTGTGGGTACGAAACCCGCGTGAAGCCGCGCCGTCCGGCTTCACGCCGCAGAACAAGTTTCGGTCGTAAACACGGAAGGAGCCTTGAAGTGTGTCGTCACGGTCTGGTCGGTTGATCGGCCCCCGAGCGAGTGCCCAGAACATTCATTCGCAGGTGTGTCCCGACTGTATCAACCCAGTTCCGAAAGAGAGGCCATGAAGCTTGAAAACAACTCGCCCTGCGAACTGACGCGCAGCTTGGCGTAAATGTTCCGGCGATGGATGCGCACCGTGCCGGATGCAATGCCGAGTGCGCGTCCCGTCGCATCGGCAGAATGCCCCTTGAGGATATACTCGACAACCTCTGCTTCGCGCGGGGTCAGAAGATTACGCCCGAACGCCTGAAACGCATCCTCGATCAACTGTGGCAAACGCGGTGCCTGGCCTTGTGTTTGAGACGAGAATTCGTTGATCAAGCCGCTCCATTGCTTCTTGGCGATGGCTCCGACGAAGGGAACAAGCATTTCCAGATCCCGAAACTCTCGGGCCGAGAATGCCTTGTGTGCGCGCATTGCCGATATCACGAGGCTGACCTCGCCGTCGATATCAACAGTAAAGCCTATTTCTTCGGCAAGCCCGGTCTGCACATAATAGTTGCGGAAATATTCCGCCTGATAGAAGCGGTCCGGTGCAAGATCGCGCAAACGCGCCAGGCGCGCGCCGATGAACTTTTGGGAATGAAGGTAGAACGGGTCCAGAAGATACGGCCCTTCCTGGTAGTCATCCACCATGACCTTGCGCTTTTCAGCGGGAAAATCATCATAAATATCAATGGGTCTTTGGTCGCGGTGATAGGCGAAGATGACCGTGAACTCGAATGGGACCATGACCCGGATCGCGTCGGTCAATGCCGCGGCGCATCCGGGCGTTCCCATGCTCTCGACAACTCTGGAACTTGCCGTGACCCAATCTGACAGCCGCGCCTTCACCGCTTTCTATGCCCTTTGTGATATATACACCATTCAAAACATTTCGTAGCATTTTTCACATAGTCGGCATAGGCCCTGTGCGCAAATAAAGGCGGGATGCAATATGTTAGACGCATATGCGGAAACGGGAGAAGCCATGCGAGCATCTTCGGAAACGATTGGTGGGCAGGATGCGAGCCATGATCACGTTGCAGAATTCGTCAATGTAACGAAGCGGTTCGGTTCAATCGTCGCAGCAGATCGCCTGAACCTTGGGATCCGGCGTGGTGAGTTTCTGTCCTTCCTTGGCCCCTCCGGCTGCGGCAAGACAACAGCGCTTCGGATGCTGGCCGGTTTTGAGCAGCCGAGCGAAGGCACCATCCGAATCAACCGGTCTGACATGAGCGCGATGCCCTCTTACCAGCGCCCAGTCAACATGGTGTTCCAACACTACGCCCTTTTCCCCCACATGACCGTGGCGCAGAATGTGGGCTATGGATTGCGACAGCGCCGCCCGCGCATGGCAAAGACAGAGATTGGACAGCGGGTCACGAAGGCGCTCAACACGGTGCGCCTTGGGGATTTCAGCGAACGGCGCACCTGGGAATTGTCAGGCGGCCAGCAGCAGCGCGTGGCACTTGCGCGTGCGATCATCAACGAGCCCGCCATCCTGCTTCTGGATGAGCCGATGGCAGCACTGGACGCCAAGTTGCGCGCCGAGATGCAGCGCGAACTGCTCGATCTTCAGCGCAGCCTCGGGATCACCTTCGTGCTTGTCACACATGATCAGGAAGAGGCGTTGTCGATGTCGGATCGCATCTGCATCATGGGGGGCGGGCAGATCGCACAGGTGGGCAGTCCGGATGAACTCTACGATCGACCTGCCAGCCGTTATGTCGCGGATTTCGTCGGCAAGGCGAATATCCTGTTGGGCGAGGTCGTGGCACGGCAGGGCGGTCAGGCAAAGGTGGTGCTGGGCTGCGGCTCCGAGGTTCTCGTCTCCGAAGCAAGTGTTGATAACCGCCACAATGTCGAAGTGATCATTCGCCCTGAAGCGCTTGGCATGAGCGCCGCGCCGCAGAATGGCACTGCGGCACTTCGGGCGCGGGTCACTCACCGCACATTTCTGGGCGACCATACCGAATATCGCCTGCAGGTCGAAAAGACTGGCGCGCTGCAGGTCAATCTAACGCGACAGGCCGAAAGAGCCTTGGGCGGTCGTGGCGTGGGCGATGATGTCTACGTCCTGTGGGAGGATGGAGCAGGCCTTATCCTCGGTGCAGAAGACTGACTGAACACCTCTGAACGACGTTCAACAAGGAGAAATACCATGACCAAGGACAACACCCCGATTACACGGCAGAAATTCATGGAAGAGTTTCGCCGGTATCAAAAAGGATCGATCACGCGGCGGCATTTTCTGGGGGCCACTGGACTTGGCACCGCAATGGCCGTGATGGGCGGCGCGGTGCCCGGCCTGATGCCCGGACGCGCGCGCGCGCAGGATCTTGGCAATCGCGTGGTTCTGGCGACCTGGCCCAATTATCATGACGCCGCCAATTTCGACATGTTCTCTGATGCAACGGGGGTCTTCACTCAGGTCAATGTCTTCGGCTCGAACGAGGAAATGCTGGCGATCCTGCAGGCAGGCGGATCGGGGTGGGATGTGTTCGTGCCCACCAACTACGCCATCTCGACCTATGTCGAGGCCGACCTGATTGAACCGCTCGACCTGTCGAAACTGCCGAACTACGACCCGGCAGCGTTTGATCCGCGTTTCGCCGATGCTGGCACGATCAACGGCACCGTCTATGCCGTACCCAAGAACTGGGGCACGACTGGCATTGCCTTCAATTCGTCCAGAACCGGGGGCGTGGTCGATAGCTGGAAGACATTCTTCGACGGCGCGCGCGATCAGTTCGCCGGCCGGGTCATGGTACATGACTATCAACTGACAACGATCGGCAATGCCCTTGTCTATTTTGGGCACAGCTTCAATTCGGTCGATCCGGCGGAACTGGCCGATGCCGAAAGACTGCTGATCGACGTCAAGCCACATCTCTTTGCCATTTCTTCTGACTATCAGCCGTCGATGCGCAATGGGGATGCCTGGCTGACCATGTGCTGGACCGGTGATGGCAAGCAGATGAATGACGATATGCCAGAGATCGGATTTGCGCTGGGTCGCGAAGGTGGCGAGATATGGTCTGACTATTACGCCATTCCCAAGAGTGCTGCACATCGTGAGGCAGCCTATGCACTGATCAACTATCTGCTGGATCCTGACGTGAACGCGCGCGAGGTACTGGCGCATGGGTATCCGGTGGCCGATGCCCGGACCAATGCGCTGGTGCCAGAGGAGCTGCTGAACGATCCGATCCTCTATCCCGCGGCCGAAAGCCTGAATGCTCTGGAGTTCGGCGCGGCTGTCACTCTGACCGACCCGAACCGCGCCGAGTTGATGGCACGGTTCAAGTCAGCCTGAGCACAGGAACAGGACGACGATAATGGCACAATCGCGGATACGCGCGCTGCTGCTGGCGCCTGCGGGCATCTGGTATCTGGCACTGCTGGTTTTCCCTCTGATCGTCGTCCTGATCTTCTCATTCGGCGAACGTAACCCGATTGGCGGCTATGCGCCGGGTTTCACGTTCGAGCAATATGCCAATCTGCCAGCGCGGTTTGCCGCGTTTCGCAATACGATGACGCTTGCGCCGCTGGGCACAATCGCTGCGCTGCTGATCGCCTATCCGCTGGCATATTACCTTGCCGTCAAGGTGTCGCCACGATGGAAGACGACGCTGCTGATCCTCGTGATCGTGCCGTTCTGGACCTCGATCCTGATCCGGTCCTACGCCTGGATCTATCTGCTTGGCGGCAACGGTATTCCGGCGCTGCTTGAAACACTGGGTCTTGGCGAATTTCGCCTGATCAACACGCCTTTCGCCGTGCTGGTTGGGATTGTCTATGGCTATCTGCCGCTGATGGTCTTCCCGATCTATGTGGCGCTCGAAAGGCTGGACAAGAGCCTGCTGGAGGCCGCCGCGGATCTTGGAACACCGCCTTGGCGCAGTTTCCTGCAGATCACTTTGCCCCTGTCCATGCCGGGAGTTCTGACGGGCTCGGTGCTGGTCTTCATCCTGTTGACGGGTGAATACCTGATCCCGGCCCTGCTCGGCGGTGGCAAGGTGTTCTTCGTCGGCAACGCATTGGTGGACCTGTTCCTGCAATCGCGCAACTGGGCCTTCGGCTCGGCGGTGGCGGTCGCACTGATCCTGATCATGCTGGTTATCGTGGCGCTGTATACGCGCGCCATCAAACGCTTTGCCTATGGCGCACGCCGCGACGATGCCGGGCTGATATGAGGGTATGATGAAGTTCTACGCCATTGCCGTTTACAGCTTTCTTTACATTCCCATAGCGATCATCGCGCTGTTTTCGTTCTCGGCCGGGCGCAGTGCCAGTTCGTTTCAGGGCTTTTCGACCGAGTGGTATGGCCGCGCGCTGAGAAATCCCTTCGTGATGGAGGCGCTTGGAACCTCGCTCAAGGTGGCGTTCCTTTCGGCGGTTCTGGCCACAGTCTTCGGCACAATGGCCGCGCTGGCATTGACAGGCATGAGGGGGCGTCTGCGCGCCGTTTTCGACACTCTGGTGCTGATCGCGGTCATGATCCCCGGCGTCGTGATCGGCATCGCTGCGCTGATCGCTCTGGTGACAGTGTTCAATGCCGTCAATCCGGTGCTTGAGGCCCTTATGGGACAGCGGCTTTCACTTGGGTTCGGCTCGCTGGTCGGGGTGCATGGGATGTTCACCATGTCGCTTGTGCTGCTGCTGGTGCGCGGTCGGTTGGAAACCTTCGACCGGTCCCAGATCGAGGCTTCGAACGATCTGGGTGCAAACCCGTTCTGGACTTTCGTTCAGGTTACGCTTCCTCAGATCGCACCGGCCATCCTGGCGGGCTTCCTGCTGGCCTTCACCTTCAGTTTTGATGATTTCATCATGGCGTTCTTCGTGTCCGGGTCAGAAACCACTTTGCCCATTTACATATTCTCGTCCATCCGGCGTGGGGTGACCCCCGAAATAAACGCGATAGGCACCATGGTGATGGTGGCCTCGCTCATTCTGCTCATAATCGCGCAGGTCTTGTTGAGAATGGGCGCACCACAGGCAAAGGAGTGACCTAGATTGCAGAAAACAGGAATTCTGACGGGTCGTATTGCATTGGTCACGGCAGCCGGATCGGGTATCGGCAAGGCCGGGGCACTTGCCATGGCGCGCGAGGGGGCCACCGTCATTGTCACCGATCTTGAGGGCGACTTCGCACAACAGACGCTGACACAACTGGAGGCCGAGGGCGGTCAGGGCGCAGCCTTTGCTCTGGACGTCAGGGATGACACAGCGTGCCGCGCGGTCGTGGAGCACATCCTCGTGGATCAAGGGCGCATTGACATTCTGCACAGCCATGCCGGGATCCAGATCCCCGGTCGGCTTGAGGATGTGGAACCTGATCAGATGGATCTGGCATGGGCGCTTAATGTCCGCGCGCATTTCGTTCTGGCGCAGGCGGTGATTGCGCCGATGCGCGCGCAGGGTGGGGGGTCGGTAATCGTGACGTCATCAAACTCGGGCTGTCAATATGACCGGGGCATGATCTCTTATGCGACCACCAAACACGCTGCCGTGGCGATGGTGAAGCAGATGGCGGTGGATTATGCGCGTGAGAATATCCGCTTCAATGTCTTGTGCCCCGGTTTTGTGGATACACCTTTCAATGCCGGGTTCGAGGTTCAGATGGGCGGACGCGTAGCGCTCGAAAGCTATGTCGCGGGGTCTATCCCAATGGGGCGGTGGGCCAGCGTTGAAGAAATTGCGGATGGCATCGTCTATCTGGCTTCGGACAGGTCCAGCTTTGT
>SKRW01000137.1 GCA_007118295.1 Paracoccaceae bacterium
CTTTGTGTTGTCGAACGCCTTGCGTCTGCGCCTGATGGACCCGCGCGCTTTGGGGGCGAGAGAGGCATGAATATTTCCGAAGTGGGCAAGCGTGCAGGGCTGCCCCCCAAGACAATCCGCTTTTACGAGGATATCGGCCTGATCTCCCCGCGCCGCGAGGCAAATGGCTACCGCGCCTTTTCCGATGCAGACCTGCACCGACTGGCCTTTCTGCGCCGAGCGCGGGCACTGGGATTTTCGGTCGAGGAATGCCGCCAGTTGCTGGCGCTCTATCATGATGACACGCGCGCCAGTTCCGATGTAAAGGCCATCGCGCGCGAACACCTGGAGCGGATTGACCGCCAGCTTGAAGAACTGGCGCAGATGCGCGCCACGCTTGTGGACCTGATCGAAGCCTGCGCAGGCGACCATCGCCCCGACTGCCCGATCTTGCGCGATCTCGCGCAGCGTGCCTAGGCGCTGGCCAGTTCGGCCTTGCGCGCAGCTGCCTTGCGCTGGGCCGGTCGCGCCGGTTTTTCGGTGGGCGTCAGCGCAGACTTCATGGCTTCGGCTTCCCGCGCGAGGTCGGCCGAGGTTTCATGCGGTACAGTCGCGGCAAAAGCGCCAAGCGCACGAAAATAGGCATCCTGCTGTTGCTTGAAGACGCGGATCCAGAAGACAGAGCTTTGCATCCATAGCGAAATCGGGTCAAACATATCTCATCTCCCCCATTGGGTGCGGTGCTGCGGTGACGCAGAACGACCTAATCCCCCAGTTGCTGTTATCATACCTTGTGTAACACCCATTTGACCTGACGCAATTTCCGGCGGTTCTTCCAGACTTGCGCAACACAACCATGACGAGTGCGCCCTGTCCCAACCATAGGCCCGCCGCAGGCGAGAAGTCAAAGCAGGATGCATCAGTCTGGCAGATGTTTGCGCAAATGCTGCCGCGATGGGCAAGCCATGCCGCACGGCGCTGTTTTGCAGGCAGTTGGTCACGGGGACCCGCGCGTCAGCGGATCATGATTTCGTCAGGCCGGGCCAGACCCAGCACATCGCGGGCACGTTCGTCCAGCAGGTCGAGATCCAGATAATCATCCGACAGGCGCCGTGTGCGGTTCTGCAATTCCGCAAGGGTCACCTCCAGCCGGTCACGCTCGATCCGCAGATCGACGATTTCTGCCTCGACCTGAACGCGGTTGAACAGCCCGAATGCGCCCTGCACTGCAGAAAAGGTGAAATACAGCGCCAGCACCAGCGAAGTGCCGAAATAGAAAAGCGCGCCAATGGCGGGACGGGTGCGTTTCATGACTCTGCCTGCTCGCGCATGGTTCGATCCATGCTGTTGCACAGACTATCGCATACCTTCACGCCTTTGGGAATCCCCAAGGCGCGCAATGCTCAACTCAGGAATATACCTGCAATGACCATCATCAGCCCGAGGGTCGAGATGGCAAGCGCTGCGAAATTAACCAACACCGCCTTGTGCATCCGCGCGCGTAGCGTGGCGTCATCCAGCCCTGCACGGCGCAACCGGATGACATAAAGGATGCACCACACCAGCGCGAGAACCCCCGCCAGCGAAATTGCCGCACCAACCCAGACCAGTGTTCCCATGGCGGCTACTCCCGTCCCAGCGCCGCGACGCCCGGCAGGGTCCTGCCCTCCATCCATTCGAGGAATGCACCGCCTGCGGTCGAGATATAGCTGAACGCCTCTGCTGCGCCCGCCTTGTTCAGCGCCGCCACAGTGTCACCCCCGCCCGCGACTGAGATCAGCGCGCCCTCGGTCGTCAGCCGCGCGGCTTCGCGGGCGGCGGCGTTGGTGGCTGCGTCAAAGGGCGCGATTTCGAACGCGCCCAGCGGACCGTTCCAGACCAGTGTCTTGCAATCGGCAAAAATCGTGGCAATCGCGGCCACTGTCTCGGGGCCTGCATCCAGGATCATCGCATCCTCGGGGCAGGCATCGACAGGCAGCACCTCATGCGCGGCACCCTCCGCGAATTCGCGTGCCACGACAATGTCACTCGGCAGATGGATCGTGCAACCGGCACCCACGGCGCGTGCCATGATGTCGCGCGCCGTGTCGGTCATGTCGCGCTCGGCCAGGGATTTGCCGATCTCGGTGCCGTGCGCCACCAGAAAGGTATTGGCCATGCCACCGCCTATGATCAGGTGATCGACGCGGGAAATCAGGTTCGACAGCAGGTCGAGCTTGGTCGAGACCTTGGCCCCGCCGACAACCGCCGCCACGGGCCGCGCCGGGTCGCCCAAAGCGGCCTCCAGCGCTTTCAACTCGGCCTCCATCAGGCGGCCTGCACAGGCGGGGCGCAGATGCGCAATCGCCTCGGTCGAGGCATGCGCGCGATGCGCCGCAGAAAACGCGTCATTGACATAGATGTCGCCCAGCGCGGCCATGGCGGCGGCCAGCATCTTGTCGTTCTTTTCTTCGCCCGCGTGAAAGCGTGTGTTCTCCAGCAGCACCACATCGCCCGCCGCCATCGCGACAACCGCCCGCTTGGCCGGTGCGCCCATGCAATCCTCGGCAAAGCCCACAGGCTGGCCCAGCGCGGCTTCCAGTGCAGGGCGCAGGATGGCCAGGGACATCTCTGGCACCCGCGCACCCTTGGGGCGGCCGAAATGCGCCAGCAGAACCGCCTTGCCGCCCGCTTCGGTGACGTGCCGGATCGTCGGCACGATGCGTTCGATCCGCGTGGCATCCGTGACCACGCCATTTTCCACCGGCACATTGATATCCACCCGGATCAGCGCCGTCTTGCCGTTGAAATCCATGTCATCGAGTGTCTTGAACGCCATCGTCCGATCCCTCCCGGTCACTTTGGCGCTATGTGGCGTGAAAGGCGGGGCAGGGTCAATGGGCCGCAGGCGGGAAAGGGGTTTTCCTGCGGGCTGTCGCGCAGTAGGGTGCACGGCGAAACCGGATATTCAGAGGAATCCCATGGCCGAGATCAAGGACCCCGAAAACACCATCCTGATGGAGCTGAAAGGCGGCACTGTCATCATCGAGCTTTTGCCCGATATCGCACCGGGACATTGCGACCGCATGAAGGAACTCGCTCGCGCGGGTGCCTATGACAACGTGGTGTTCCACCGCGTGATCGACGGTTTCATGGCGCAGACCGGCGATGTGGCCAATGGCAAGACCGACAAGGGCTACAACCCCGGTCGTTGCGGAACCGGCGGGTCGGACCTGCCCGATCTCAAGGCCGAGTTCTCAGGCATCCCGCATGACCGGGGCACATTGGGTGCCGCACGGTCGGCCAACCCCGACAGCGCCAACAGCCAGTTCTTCATCAATTTCAAGGACAACCATTTCCTGAACCGCCAATACACGGTCTATGGCCGTGTGATCGGCGGCATGGAGCATGTGGACGCCATCACCCGTGGTGAGCCGCCCGCGAACCCCGACACGATGATCAATGTCAAGGTGGCCTCCGATGCGTGATCGTCTGATCTTTGCCGGGCTTTTCATGCTGGGCGTCGGTATTCTGGGGGCGTCATGGTTCAATGTCATGCAAGCCAATGCCCAGACCGAAGTCCCCGCCGACCATTCCGGGCCGGTCATGGTGATTGATGTCGCGGGCGAGGCGACGGGCGCGATCCGGATCGCGCTGCGCGACGATCTTGCCCCCGGCCATGTCGAGCGGATCGTCACATTGGCGGAACGTGGTGACTATGATGGCGTGGTGTTCCACCGTGTGATTGAAGGCTTCATGGCGCAGACAGGCGATGTGGCCAATGGCACCGTTGACGGCAACCCCCGTCTCTGGGGTACAGGCGGATCGGATATGCCGGACCTGCAGGCCGAATTCAGCGCACAATCCTTTGAGCGTGGGGTCGTGGGCATGGCGCGGTCACAAAGCCCGGACAGCGCCAACAGCCAGTTCTTCATCATGTTCGCCCCGGCCCCGCATCTGGACGGCCAATATACGGTCGTTGGTCAGATGATTGACGGCTATGATGTGCTGGACGACATCAAGCGCGGCACGGGCGGAAATGGCGCTGTCGTCGGCACGCCCGACCGGATGGACCGCGTCACGATCGAGCGTTGAGAAATTCGCCGGGGCCATCAGGCCCCGGCGCTTGTCAAGGGGCTCAGTCCGCGTGGGTCTCGGCAAAGCGCGCGTCGATGCGTTCTGCCAGTTCAGGGTCCGCTGCAGCAGCCTCGCCAATGGCGATATATTCGTCGATTGTGATGTCAGGTGATGTCTCGACAACTTCGAGGATCGCGGCATCGGCTTCCTGCACGATGGCCATCTGCTCTTCCTCACTGGTCGTCGCTTCGAGTTGCGCCATATAGGCCTGACGCGTTTCGGCAACGGCAAGCGCTGCCACGATGAACGCGTCAATCTTGGACTCGTCCTGTGCAATCTCGGCTCCGGGTGCGGCCTCCATCGTCGCCTGCGCTTCGGCCTGATGAGCAAGGTAAGGTGTTGCCACCAGCCCGGCCGCAAGGATTGTCGTTGCAAGAAGGCGGTTCAGTGCCATGAAAGTCTCCTGTCTGTTTTTGTCGCGCCGACCGGTGCGAACGACGCATGCAGCAGACCTATGGGTGTTACGGGCAACATGCAAATCGGTCAGCGATAATTTGCTTGTTTCCTATAATGTTGCGCCGCGAACCTCATGTAACATCTGAGGTTCTAGCGCCCCAACTCCCTGATTCCGCGGGTTATTCCCTCCAGCGTCATGGGCACCATGCGCCCCTCGAACAGGTCGCGGATCAGGCCGATGGACTGGGTGTAACCCCAATGCGCTTCGGGTGTCGGGTTGATCCACAGATGGTCCGGCCATTGTATGCGGGCGCGGTTCAGCCAGACATCGCCCGCCTCGGCATTCCAGTGCTCATTCGCGCCACCGGGATACAGCACTTCATAGGGCGACATGGCGGCATCCCCGACAAAGATGCATTTCCAGTCGCTGCCATACTGGCGCAGCACGTCCCATGTAGACTGCCGCTCGGTCCAGCGCCGGGCATTGTCACGCCAGACGAATTCATACAGGCAGTTGTGGAAATAATAGTGTTCCAGATGCTTGAATTCGGATTTGGCGGCGCTGAACAATTCCTCGACGGCGCGCACATGGTCATCCATCGACCCGCCAATATCCAGCAGTAGCAGCACCTTCACGGCATTGCGCCGCTCTGGCCGGGTGCGCACGTCCAGCCAGCCCTGTTCGGCGGTGGATCGGATTGTGCCATCCAGATCCAGCTCTTCCACGGCCCCGTCACGCGCCCATTTGCGCAACCGCTTCAGCGCGACCTTGATGTTGCGGGTGCCCAGTTCGACCGTGTCGTCCAGATTGCGGAACTCGCGCTTGTCCCAGACCTTGACTGCGCGCCTGTGGCGCGAGCCGTCCTGCCCGATGCGCACGCCTTCGGGGTTGTAGCCATACGCCCCGAACGGCGAGGTGCCAGCGGTGCCGATCCATTTATTGCCACCCTGATGGCGGCCTTTCTGTTCTTCCAACCGTTGCCTGAGGGTTTCCATCAGCTTGTCAAACCCGCCCAACGCCGCGATCTGTGCGCGCTCTTCGTCGGACAGGTGCTTTTCGGCCATCTTTTCCAGCCAGTCGCGCGGCAGGTCCAGCGCCTCGACAACCTGATCGAGGCTGACATCGTCCAGCCCCTTGAAGCTGGCGGCAAAGGCCTGATCGAACCGGTCCAGATGGCGCTCGTCCTTGACCATCGCGACACGGGCCAGATAGTAGAACCCCTCGACATCATAGGTGACCAGACCCGCCTGCACGCCTTGCAGAAAGCTCAGGTATTCTCGCAGGCTCACTGGCACGGCATGATCGCGCAGGGACTGGAAAAAGGGCAGGAACATCTAGAGGATCTTTTCCAGCCCGATTGTGACGAACAGGCCCACAAGCCCGCCCACGATCACGCCAACGGCGGCATATTGCGCCATGTCCTTGCGATTGCCCTGCTGCTTGCGCGCCGAGGCATAGCCCCAATACCCGCCAGCCAGCATGCCCAACACCACTATCATTCCTGTCGTTCCCTGATTTATCGTGGCCGCCCGAGAGCGGCGATTTCATCGCGCCGCCCCTGCGCCGCCTCTACCGAGCCGAAGCCATAGATCGCAAAGGGTATCGCTTGCGCCCGCAGGCGTTCCGCTTCGGGCATGCGGCCCATACGCTCCAGCGCCTGCGCCCGCAAGAGCATCAGCGACGACAGCAGCGCACCATTCTCGCTGCGATGTGCAGGTGGCATGGCGGTGTCGGTCAGCCGCAACACCAGCGGATATTGCTCGGATGCCAGCGCCTGCGCGGCCAGATGCAATTCTACATGCGCGCGCGGCACCTGCCCACCGGGGCGCGCACCATAGAGTTGCGCCGCCTGTGTCAGTGCCTCGATTGCGCGCCGGCCTTCGCCCTCGGGTGCAAAGCGGGCCGCCAGAAACAGCGAAAACGCCAACCGCTCGTCGCGCCAGCCAGACCGGATGGCTATGCCCAATGCGTCTTGCGACAATGCGAAGGCGCGGCGCCGGTTTGGCGTGCCCAGTGCCGTCTCGACGGCCACTGTCCACGCGCGCGGGGTCGGGACCGGGTCCAGCGGTGGGCCTGCGCGCTGCCCGCGCGGGTTGATACGTGCAAGGATCGCAGGCAGGCGGGCCTCGACCTCGGCGCGGGACATGCCGGGGCGCAGGGCAGGGTCGTTCCAGACGCGCAGCACCAGCATGTCATAGCCGGTCAGCGCGGTCTGAAAATTGTCATCATTCCAGACCGTTTCGCCGATGCGGAACAGGTCATTGAGCGGGCCAAGAGCTTGCGCCACCTCTTCATGCAGGCAATCGCGCATTTCCTGCACAGTGGTATCGGCAGGGGCCACGACCAGCACCTTTTCGCGTTGCACGACCTGCGTCCAGTCCAGCCGGGCCGACCGGGGTGCTGCGCGGAACTCTTCCCAGCTTGTGACATTGGGCAGGATGAAACAGGCGGCCTCTGGCACGACACGCCGCATTGTCGCGCGCGGCACGAATTCGATCACGATTGTCGAGGCCGCGTCACCCCGCCGGATGTCAAGCTGGGCCTCGCGGCGCAAGCGTTCGACCAGCCGGTCAGTCTCGATCACGCCAAGGGGCGGGATCGTGCCTTGCAGGCGCAGCCCGACCGGCCCCTCAAAGCGTGAAAACTGCGGAATTTCGCGCCCAGATTCCAGCCTGAACCCCAGTTCAAGCACGTCCTGCGCGATCTGTGCATTATGCCGTTCGGGCGCATAGGGGCGGGGCGCACCAAACAGGGCGCGTGAACTGATGGCGGGGGACTGGACCGTCAGGTCGACCGGTGCGCGTGTCGCCGCAGGCGGCGGCGGGGGCGCGGCGCAGGCCCCAAGGACCAGACCAAGCGAGAGGAAGAATGCGCCCCTCATTCCGGGCGTCTGTATTTGACGAAAGGTGTCGCTTCGCCCACGCGATCATAGAGCCTGCGGGCCTCGGCGTTGAAATCCTGTGTCAGCCAGTAGACGCCGGGCACGCCCCGCAGGTCTGCGGCCTGATAGACCGCGTTGATCAGGGCGCGACCGACACCGCGCGCGCGGGTCTGGTCATCGACATACAGGTCTTGCAGATAACAGATCCCCTCGGGGCGCCAGCAATGGGCATGAAAGATGAAATGCACCAGTCCGACCGCGCGCCCGTCCAGCCATGCGATCAGGCAGGTCGGGCTGTAGGGGTTGTCGGAAAACAGTTGCTCGAATGTCTCGTCATAGACATTCAGCGGCAGGGTCGTGTCGTAGAAGTCCAGATAGGCATACCAAAGCTGCGCCCATTGCGGCTTGTCCTTTGGCATCACGGGGCGAATTTCCAGTGTCATGGCGATCCCTTCTCAACGTCCCTGACGCCGCGCCATGAAGGCCAGACGCTCGAACAGATGCACATCCTGTTCGTTTTTCAGCAGCGCGCCATGCAGTTTCGGCAAGGCGTTGACGCCATCGCGTTTCAGATCATCAGGGGTCAGGTCTTCGGCCAGCAACAGTTTCAGCCAGTCCAGCACTTCGGATGTGGAGGGCTTTTTCTTCAGGCCGGGCGTGTCGCGCAACTCGTAGAATTGTGTCAGCGCGGTGGTCAGCAGGGCAGGCTTGATCCCCGGAAAATGCACATCGACAATGGCTTTCAGCGTGTCCATGTCGGGAAACCGGATATAGTGAAAGAAGCAGCGTCGCAGAAAGGCGTCGGGCAGGTCTTTTTCGTTGTTCGAGGTGATGATGACAATGGGACGCTGGCGCGCGCGGATTGTCTCGCCTGTCTCGTAGACGAAAAACTCCATCCGGTCGAGTTCCTGCAACAGGTCATTCGGGAACTCGATATCCGCCTTGTCGATCTCGTCGATCAGCAGCACGACGCGGCCTTCCGCCTCGAAGGCCTGCCACAGCTTGCCCTTGCGAATATAGTTGCGCACGTCGTTGACGCGCGCATCGCCCAACTGGCTGTCGCGCAGTCGCGAGACGGCGTCATATTCATACAGGCCCTGCTGCGCTCGGGTTGTGGATTTGATCGACCATTCAAGGATTGGCAGAGCCAGCGCACCCGCGATCTGCATCGCAAGCTCTGTCTTGCCGGTTCCGGGCTCGCCCTTGACCAGCAGCGGGCGCTGCAGCGTGATCGCGGCATTGACTGCAACCTGCAGGTCGTCACTGGCAATATAACTCTTGGTCGACGTGAAACGCATGGTTTGTCCTGCAAGTTTCGCGGCCTGACTGGCCCTGCCAGCAACCTAGCCTGCGAAGTGCTGCGCGACAAGCAGACTTCCCTGTCAGGTTTGTGCAATTGCGCGAAAGGGCGTGACAAGTTGTAGCGCATCCGCTATCCGACCGGCGAGGAAGTGACATGTAGGTGAATCGCAATGGGTAACCTCAACACCTATGACCGGACCGAGACCGAGGAGCGGGGCATGAAACCAGAAATTTTCCTTCCGGAAGACTATCGGCCAGCCGAAGATGAACCATTCATGAACGAACGCCAGCTAGAGTATTTTCGCCGCAAGCTGATGGTGTGGAAGGAAGATATCCTGAAAGGCTCTCAGGAAACGCTCGCGGAACTTGCAAATTCCAGTCGCAACATTCCTGATATCGCTGACCGCGCTTCGGAAGAAACGGATCGTGCACTGGAATTGCGCACGCGCGACCGCCAGCGCAAGCTGATCTCCAAGATTGACGCCGCGTTGCGGCGTATCGAGAATGGCGACTTTGGCTATTGCGAATCCACGGGCGAGCGGATTTCGCTCAAGCGTCTGGACGCGCGCCCGATCGCCACGATGACATTGCAGGCACAGGAAGCGCATGAGCGCAACGAGCGTGTGCATCGCGACGACTAAGCGCGCGTGTCTGGGTCCGGGATCTATGAAATGACAGTTCCAAGGCACCGGGCTTCGCCCGGTGCCTTGCGTTTGGAGGGGTGGTAATGCAACTGCGCGGACTTGAGGTGCTGGTCGTGGGCGCAGGCGTGGCCGGGCTGGCCACGGCGGCCGCGCTCGCACAGCGCGGCGCGTCGGTGCAGGTGCTGGAACAGGCTGGGGGCTTTCGCGAAGTTGGTGCCGGGCTGCAGATCAGCCCCAATGGCGCGCGGGTGATTGCGGCGCTGGGGCAGGGCGCGGGGCTGTCGCGCGCGGGGATGCGCAGTCAGGCCGTGGTTCTGCATGAGGGCGCGCGGGCGCGCGAGGTGCTGCGGCTGGACCTGCCCGACGGGGGGGCGGGCTTTCATCTGATCCACCGCGCCGACCTGATCGAGGTCCTGCGCGGTGCGCTAAACGGGGCCGAGGTGCAGTTCAATACAGCCGTCGGGTCCGTAAAGCTTGAGGAGGCGCGACCTGCGGTCGCGCTTGACGGCGGGGAACGACTGAGCGCCGATCTGATCATCGGTGCGGACGGGCTGCATTCGAAGCTGCGCCCTGCGGTTCTGGGGGCGGCGCCTGCGGCGCCGTTCTTCACCGGGCAGGTCGCCTGGCGTGCGCTGATCCCGGCCGAGGCGGGTGCCACGCCCGAAGCGCAGGTGTTCATGGGGCCAGGGCGGCATCTGGTCAGCTACCCGCTGCGCGGTGGACGCCTGCGCAATATCGTCGCGGTGGAAGAGCGCAGCGGCTGGGCGCAGGAGGGGTGGAATCACCCGGATGATCCCGCGCATCTGCGCGCGGCATTCGCGGGCTTTGGCGGGCCAGTGCCGGGCTGGTTGGCGCAGGTCGAACGCGTGTGGCTCTGGGGCCTGTTTCGTCACGAGGTCGCGCAGCACTGGCATCGGGGCGCGGTGGCGATTCTGGGAGATGCCGCCCATCCGACGCTGCCCTTCATGGCGCAGGGGGCCAATATGGCGCTGGAAGATGCCTATGCGCTGGCGCAGGTGCTGGATGCGGCAGACGGGCTCGCGGCCGGTCTGGCGCAGTGGCAGCACCTGCGGCGCGCGCGCGTCGCCCGTGTGATCGCGGCGGCGAACCGGAACGCGCGCAACTACCATCTGCGTCCCCCCCTTGCGCAGGTCGCGCATCTGGCATTGCGCCTGTCGGGGCGGTTGCTTCCTGATGCCCCTTTGCGCAAGTTTCGCTGGATTTACGATCACGATGTAACCGCGCTATCCTCACGCCCCCGTGAGGCAGGATGATTTCAACCGCTGACCAACCCAGATAGAGCGCTTAGGAGACGAGGAGCATCATGGATAGCGATCAGATCATGCGGCTGGTCTATCTGGGCGTCTGGGGCACAGTGCTGATCAGCTACTTTCTGATCGCGCGCACCCAGGGCATCGGCCAGAGCCTGCGCCAGTTATTGCTATGGGGGCTGATTTTCGTCGGCGTCGCGGCGGGCTATGGGCTGTGGCAGGACGTGACGCAGCAGAATGCCGTATCCGTCCGGGGCGACGGGGCGGTGGTGTTGCGGGCCGGGCGCGACGGGCATTTCCACCTTGGGCTGGATGTGAACGGCACGCCGGTGCAGTTCATCATCGACACTGGTGCATCCGATCTGGTGCTGTCACAGGAGGATGCGGCGCGCGTGGGGTTCGACCCGCAGGCGCTGCCCTATCTGGGACAGGCGCGCACAGCCAACGGGATTGTCGGCATCGCGCGCGTCACGCTGGACGAGGTGGTGCTGGCGCAGGACGGGTTGGAGATCCGCGACACGAATGTGCCTGCCTTTGTCAATGAGGGGCAACTTGATGTCTCGCTTCTGGGAATGGGGTATCTGCGCCGCTTTGCCCGGATTGCAATCGAAGGCGACCGGCTGATCCTGGAGCGGTAGAAAACGGGTGGCGAGTA
>SKRW01000251.1 GCA_007118295.1 Paracoccaceae bacterium
CGGCCCGCGCCCGCAGCGCCCGCCCACCCACCCGTCGGCAGGGACTGCGTCCCTGCTTCGCACTGCGGGCGCGGGCCTTGCGCTGTGCCAGATTGGACGCTGTGCCAGAGCGGCAACTGTGCCAGAGCGGCGACTGGACCTGATCCCGGAGGACCAGCCGTGCCTTGCGCAAATCGCCGCGCGACCGGAATGCGATAGCGGTTATGCGCGAATCCGGCGTGACGCCACATGCGCTGCGTGCTAGATCACGCGACATGAAAACTCTGATGCCCGGCTCTTGCCGCTCGCGCCCCGATACTGGTCTGGCTGTCGCGTTGCCTTTGACAGGGCGCACGCCCAGCCGCAGGGTACCGGCATGAGGCAACTTCCCGCCCTGAAGGAATTGCGCGACTGGCTGGCCGAAAACCCGGCAGCCACCAAACGCGACATCGCGCGCGCCTTTGGAATAAAAGGCGGTGCCAAGGTCGATCTGAAGGCCATGCTGCGTGAACTGGAGGCCGAGGGTTCGGTTCCGCGTCGCCGCGCCGCGTCGGCCAGCGGCAAGCTGCCACCCGTAACCGTGCTGGATGTGCTGGGTCCCGATGCCGAGGGCGACCTGTTTGCCCGTCCGGTCGAATGGCGGGGCGAGGGCGCTGCACCGCGCATCTTTATCACGACCCAGCCCGGCGACCCGGCCCTGGGCGCGGGCGACCGGGTGCTGGCGAAACTCGCCCCGGTGCGCGGGCCGGATTACGATTATCTGGCGCGTATCATCCGCAAGCTGGGGGCCAATCCACAGCGGATCATGGGTATTTTCCGGCGCGAAGCGCAGGGCGGGCGGATCGTGCCCATCGACAAGGGTGCCGACCGGTTCTGGCAGGTCAGCGACACGGGCGGCGCCGAAGACGGCGAACTGGTCCATGCTGAACCGCTGGCCAAGGGCCGGTTTGGCCCTGCGCGGGCAAAAGTGGTCGAGCGACTGGGCGACCCGTCGGCTCCGCGCGCCGTGTCGCTTATCGCGATCCATCAGCATGGCATCCGCGATGCCTTTCCCGACGACGTTCTGGCCGAGGCCGACCGCGCCGCGCCCCTGCCACAGGGAGACCGGCGCGACCTGTGCCATCTGGACCTGATGACCATCGACCCGTGGGATGCGCGCGACCATGATGACGCGCTTTTTGCCGAACCCGACCCGGACCCCGAAAATCCCGGTGGGTTCATCCTGTGGGTCGCTATTGCCGATGTGGCGGCCTATGTCACGCCCGGCTCGGAACTGGACCGAGAGGCGCGCAGGCGGGGCAACTCGACCTATTTCCCTGACCGCGTGGTGCCGATGCTGCCTGATATCCTGTCGGGCGATCTGTGTTCGCTGCATGAGGGCGTGGACCGGCCCTGCATGGCGCTGCGCATGGTGATCGCGCAGGATGGCACCAAGCGCACGCATGATTTCCACCGCGCAATGATGTGTTCGCGCGCTTCGCTGACCTATGAGCAGGCGCAGGCGGCATCCGAGGGGCGCCACGATGCGGCGACGGCGCCGCTTGCGGCCCAGATTGATGCACTGTTCGGTGTCTACCGGGTGCTGAAAACAGCCCGCGCGCGGCGACAACCGCTGGATCTGGACCTGCCGGAACGCCAGATCGTGCTGTCGGATGAAGGGCGCGTAACTTCGGTCGCGTTCAAGGAACGCTTTGATGCGCATAAGCTGGTCGAGGAATGCATGGTGCTGGCCAATGTCGCTGCCGCCGAGACGCTGCGCGAAAAGGGGTCTGCGTTGCTCTACCGTGTGCATGAAGAACCCGGCCCCGAAAAGCTGGAGGCGTTGCGCGAACTGGCGCGCGAATCCGGGTTCAATCTGGCCAAGGGGCAGGTGCTGCAGACGCGCCATTTCAACCAGTTGCTGGCACAGGCCGAAGGCACCGAGTTTGACGAACTGATCAACATGGCCACGCTGCGCTCGATGACGCAGGCCTATTACGCGCCGCAGAATTTTGGTCATTTCGGGCTGGCCTTGCGCGAATACGCGCATTTCACCTCGCCCATCCGGCGCTATGCCGACCTGATCGTGCATCGCGCCTTGATTGCCGCGCATCGCTGGGGCGATGACGGGCTGGGGCATTGGGATGTCGAGCATCTGGACGAGACAGCCAAGCTGATATCCGAGGCAGAGCGGCGCTCGATGGCGGCGGAACGTGACACGGCGGACCGCTACCTTGCGGCCTTTCTGGCCGACCGTGTGGGGGCCGAGTTTTCGGGGCGGGTGTCGGGGGTCGCGCGCTTCGGGGTGTTCGTCAAGCTGGACGAGACCGGGGCCGACGGGCTGGTGCCGATCCGGGCCATCGGGGACGAGTATTTCCGCCATGACCCGGAGGCACAGACCCTTGAAGGCGAAAAGACCGGCTTTCGCATCGGGCTGGGGCAGCGGGTCAAGGTCAAACTGGCCGAGGCCGAACCCGTCACGGGCGGGATTGCCCTGGAATTGCTGGAGGTCGAGGGCGAGGCACCCAAGCGCGCCGCCGGGCACCGGTCCAGAGGCGGGCCACGCCGGGCGTCGGTGCGCGCGCGCCATGCCAGCGCCAAGGGCAAGAAGAAGCTCAAGCGCAAGGGCGGCTAGACTCGGGGGCGCGACTCGGGGGCGCGGGCTGCGCCCGCGTCCGGAACAGCCCGTGCCGTATTGCGCTGGATCGGATCGCGCAATGGCCCTAGAGTGACCGCAGCATCAGGAGGGCATTCATGGACGATATCGTGATTCTGGGCGGCGCACGCACCGCCATCGGCAGTTTTGGCGGGGGGCTTGCATCCATCCCGCCAATCGAACTGGCGCGCATTGCCGCCGCCGAGGCCATCGCGCGGGCCGGGATCGCGCCAGATCAGATCGGAACCACCGTCTTTGGCACAGTGCTGGCGACCGAGCCTGCCGATATGTACTTGTCACGTCGCGCGGCGATGGGCGCAGGGGTGCCTGATTCGGTGCCTGCGATGAATGTGAACCGATTGTGCGGGTCGGGTGTGCAGGCGATTGTGTCCGGCGTGCAGGCGCTGGCCCTTGGGGATTCCGATTTCGCGCTTGTGGGCGGTGCCGAGAGCATGAGCCGCGCCCCCTATGTGCTGCCATCCGCGCGCTTTGGCCAGAAAATGGGCGATGCCGGGGCCATCGACATGATGCTGGGCGCGCTGACCTGCCCCTTTGGCACCGGCCATATGGGCGTGACCGCCGAGAATGTCGCGCGCGAGCATGGCATCACCCGCGAGATGCAGGATGAATTCGCGCTGCAAAGCCAGACCCGCGCAGCGCATGCCATTGCCGAGGGACGCTTTGCCGATCAGATCATTCCGGTCATGGTCAAGACCCGCAAGGGCGAGGTGGGCTTTGACACGGACGAGCACCCCAAGGCCACGACGCTCGAGATCCTGTCGGGGTTGCGCGCCGCCTTTGAAAAGGGTGGTTCCGTGACCGCTGGCAATGCCAGCGGCATCAATGACGGGGCCGCAGCACTGGTGCTGGCGCGGGCCGATGCCGCAGAGCGCGCAGGCCTGACACCGCTGGCGCGGATCACGGGCTACGCCCATGCGGGCGTGCGCCCCGAGGTGATGGGCATCGGCCCGGTCCCGGCTGTTGAGGCGCTTTGCGCGCGCACGGGCCTGAATGTCAGTGATTTCGACGTGATCGAATCGAACGAGGCATTTGCCGCACAGGCGCTGGCGGTCAGCAAGGCTCTGGGGCTGGACGGGGCGCGCGTGAACCCCAATGGCGGCGCGATTGCACTGGGCCATCCGGTCGGGGCGACCGGGGCGATCATCACGATCAAGGCGCTGTATGAACTTATGCGGACTGGCGGCAGCCGAGCGCTGGTCACGATGTGCATCGGTGGCGGTCAGGGGATTGCGCTGTCGCTGGAACGGGTCTGAACCGCTGCGCCTGTTGCGGCGTTGGAAAAAAGGGTGGGTGAATCACCCACCCTACAAGGGTCGTCCGGCTTGCGTCTGAGGTTGCGCAGGCCGGAGCGACTGTAGCATCATGCGGCGGCGATCACATTGCTTTGCTGCACACCCAGCCCCTCGACCTCTAGCCGGACCTGATCGCCGGGGCGCAGGAATTGGGGTGGGGTCATGCCCGCCCCCACACCCGAAGGCGTACCAGTCGCGATGATGTCACCGGGCATCAGCGCGAAGTATTGCGACATGGCCGAAATGATCTGCGCCACGCCAAAGATCATGTCGCCGGTCGTCGAGTCCTGACGCAGCGCATCATTGACCCAGAGCCGCACCGCCAGCGCCTGCGGGTCTGCAACCTCGTCCGCGGTTACCAGCCACGGCCCGATCTTGCCGAAAGAGGGCGCGGATTTGCCCTTGATCCACTGCCCGCCCCGGTTTTTCTGAAAATCGCGTTCGGAGACATCATTGAGCGCCACATAGCCTGCGACATGGGACAGCGCGTCTTCCTCGGACACATGATGCGCGTGGCGTCCGATGACGACGCCAAGTTCAACCTCCCAATCGACCTTTTCGGCCCCGCGCGGGATGATGATCGCATCCTGCGGACCCGCCAGCGACGAGCTGGCCTTTGAAAAGACCAGCGGTTCGCGGGGTATCTCGGCACCGGTTTCCGCTGCGTGCAGTGCGTAGTTCAGCCCGATGCAGTAGAAATTCGGGACATGGGCCAGCGGCGCGCCCAGACGCGGGTTGCCCTCGACCACAGGTGCCGCGTCCAGATCACCTGCGCGCAGCTTGGTCAGCGCGTCCAGTGCGACAGTCGCAGGGGTGAAATCGGGCATCAGATGGCTGATGTCACGGACCCGGCCCTGTGTATCCAGATGGCCAGGTTTCTCTTGCCCTTCAGGGCCATAACGCAGAAACTTCATGTAAGTTTTCCTTCCTTGACCGGGAAGGGGTAGCGCAGGATGCCGGGCGTTGCAATCAGCCCTTCGAGATCGCTTCGAGCCGGTCGCGGGGCAATTCGCCAGGCACGATGGTGATGGGAATGGGCAGGTTGCCGGAATTGCGCGACAATTGCGTGACCAACGGGCCGGGGCTGGTGCCTTCGGTGCCCGCGCCCAGAACCAGAATCCCGATTTCTGGGTCATCGGCGATCTGGCCGAGTATCTCTTCGACGGGTTCACCCTCGCGGATGACCAGTTCGGGATTGATCCCCTGCCGGTCGCGCATCCATTTCGCAAAAACCTCGAAATGAGCTTCGATCCGTTCACGCGCCTCGGCGCGCATGACATCGGCCACACCAATCCAGCCTGCGAATTCCTCGGGCGCGACAATCGACAGGATCTGCACCTGCCCACCCGTATGCGCCGCGCGCAGGGCTGCGAAACGCATCGCGTTCAGACATTCGCGACTGTCATCAAGGACGACCAGAAATTTGCGCATCATGCCCTCATGGGTTGCCTACGGTCCCGCATATTCGCGAAAAGCGGGGCGCGTGTAAACAGAAAGCCGAAGCGCGCTCAGCCCCAGGTCACATCGCCCAGAAAGATATACCCCGCCCCGTAGATCGTCTTGATCAGGCGGGGGTTGCGCGGGTCTTCGCCCATCTTGGTGCGCAACCGCGAAATGCGCACATCCATCGCGCGGTCGAAACTCTCGCCTGCGGCACCGCCAAGCGCATCCAGCATCTGCGCGCGGGAAATCAGCCGCTTGGGGCTGTCGAGAAACAGGCGCAGCACTTCGCCCTCAGCGTGGCTGAAAGGGATTTCGCGCCCCTCTGCATCAATCAGCACATAGCGGTCGAACTCTGCCCGCCAACCGTTGAAGCTGGCGCACATGCTGCGGGCTTCGGGCAGCGAGGCGGGCTTGCGCAGGCGTGCGCGGATACGGGCAACCACTTCGGCCGGATCGAAGGGTTTGATGATGTAGTCATCTGCCCCCAGTTCCAGCCCGGTCACGCGGTCCTGCACCTGTGCGCGTCCCGAGATGATGATGATGGTGGCCCCGGATTCCAGCGCCAGACGATGCACCAGTGCCAGCCCGTCCCGGTCTGGAAGGCCCAGATCAACCAGACAGACATCGGGCGTGATGCGTTTGAGCGCGGCCTCGAATTCGGTGGCGCGCGCATAGGTGGTGGTCTGAAAGCCCGCCTCTTGCAGCGCGGTTGACAGCACCTGACGGATCTCCGGTTCATCATCGAGAATGGCGATATGCGGGGTATTCATGACACATGCTCCAGTGCCACGCGCAAGTCGGGCAGGGTAAAGGGTTTGGCCAGAACCGGAAACTCGCGTTCAGCCGCGTTGCGCAATCTGTCCGAGGGGGGCAGGGCCGTCATCAGGTGCAACCGCTCCAGCCCCCGCGCCCGGCACTGGCGCAACAGGTCCAGCCCCGAACCCGGACCCGCGAGGTTGATATCCGACAATACCATCCCCAGCCCCGGCAGATCGACCAGCGCCAGCGCCTCGTCATGGCTGGCGGCCTCGATCACACTATGCCCCAGATCGCGCAGCATGACGCGAACAGTCTCGCGGATGGTGTCGGTATCTTCCACCAGCAGCACCAGCGTGCCCGGCGCCGTGCTGTCTTTGGCCGGGACCGCAGGCGCGGGCTTGAACGGCAGGCGCAGGGTGACCTGCGCGCCGCCCTCACGCCGGTTGGACAGCCGCACTGTGCCCCCGGACAGCGTGATCTGGTCATAGACCATCGCCAGCCCCAGCCCGGAGCCTTCGTTCCCCTTGGTGGTGAAGAACGGATCAAGCCCCTTTTCCAGTGCTTCGGGGCTGAAACCTGCGCCGGTATCCTGCACCTGCAATTCCAGCCATGTGTCGCTGACGCGCCGCGCACTCAGCGCAATTTCACCGGGGACGGCCCCCATGGCATCGCGTGCGTTCAGGATCAGGTTCAGCAGCGAATCCTGCAAGGCCCCCTGATCCAGCATCAGGGAGGGCAGGCCCTTGTCCAGCGTCACGCCCAGCCGGATCGTTGTGGGCAGCGCGGGGCGGGCCATCAGCAGCATGTCATCAAACAGCGCCGCGAGGTCCGTGGGCTGCGGATGCATTTCGCGATGGCCCGAGATGGTGGCGATCCGTTCTAGCAACACTCCGCCGCGCCGCGCGGCTGAAATGGTGGAGTGCACCTGTTGCAGCGCCTCGGGTGGCAGGTCCGCGCGGCGGGCAAGCTGGCCCTGCAGCCCAAGGATGATCGTCAGAAGATTGCCGAAATCATGCGCCAGCCCCGAAGAAAGCTGCGCGGCCAGTTCGCGCTTGCGGGTCTGGGCCAGTGCTGCGCGCGCCTGCGCTTCTTCGGTCACGTCCATGGACAGGACATAAACGCCACTGATCGGCCCGTCGCCCACGCAATCGGGTGTCAGCGCCAGCCGGATACGCCGGCCCGATGCGTCATGGGTGAATTCATGGACCGAGTTCTCGCCGGACAGCGCGCGGTCCAGCCAGGGGCGGATCTTGTCGAACAGCGGACCCAGAGCTTCGGATGCGGGCAGGCCCACGATATCTTGCGGCAGCCCCGGAAAGATCGACGACAGGCGACGGTTCGAGAATGTATAGTGCAGATCGCGGTCCATATGCGCGATATGGGCCGGCATCATCTCGGTGGTCAGGCGGGTGCGGGCCTCCATCTCGGTCAGTTCGCGCTTGGCCTGTTCAAGGGCCGCATTGGACGCGGCCAGCGCGCGGTTGGTCTGGGCCAGCCGCTCGGCATGGGCCAGCAACTCATGCGACAATTCCTCGGACCGGGCCTGCAACAGCCGTTCCTGCAGCTTGACCTCGGTGATGTCGGTATAGACCGTGACCCAGCCACCCTGCGGCAGGGGTGCCCCCTCGACGCTGATCCAGCGACCATTGGCGCGCTGGCGTTCCATGTAATGGGGCACAAAGGCGCGCGCCGCCTCGACCCGCACGCGCACGGCTTCTTCGGTATCATCTACCGGGCCATATTCGCCGCGCGTGACCAGATAGCGGATCGTATCCTCGAAGGCGACACCGGGCGTAACCAGATGGTCGGGCAACTCGAACATGGTCTGATAACGGCGATTGCTGACCGACAGGCGCAACCCGCTGTCAAAGATCGACAACGCCTGCTGAATCATGTTCAGCCCGGCGCCCATCAGCTTGATATGTGTCATTTCTGACAAGGCCATGCGCCGCTCCTCCCCGGCGCAGATGCTAGCCTGCGCATGGCCCGGCGGAAAGCCCGGAAAAAGGCCGGTTACAATTCGTAAGGATTGCGCAAAACTGCCGCAAGAATCGCACCCGCAGATAGCGCTCGGGTGGTGAGGGCCTTGCAGGGCATGGCCCCCCCCGCGCGCCACGAGGAGGAGGAGGCCCCGTGACAGTATTCCCTGATCCCAGCGCAACGCTGGAAGAGACATCCATCCCCGCGCTGCTGGCCCGCAATGCGCGCCGCTACGCGATGCAGACTGCGTATCGCGAAAAGGAATTCGGCATCTGGCAAAGCTGGACCTGGGCTGAAACGCAGGCCGAGGTGCGCGCCATGGCGCTGGGCTTTCTGGCGCTGGGCATGGCGCGGGGGGATTATGTTGCGATCATCGGGCGCAACCGTCCTGCGCTATACTGGTCGATGGTGGCCGCGCAATCGGTTGGCGCGATTCCGGTGCCACTGTATCAGGACGCTGTCGCCGAAGAGATGGCCTATGTGCTGGACCATTGCGGCGCGCGTTTCGTGGTCTGTGGCGATCAGGAACAGGTGGACAAGGTGCTTGAGGTGCAGGAAAAAGTGTCCTGCATCGAGGAGATCCTCTATCTCGACAAGCGCGGAATGCGCAAATACGACCACAGCCACATGAACTGGTTGCAGGACGTGATGCGCGAGGGGCGCGCAGCGGAAACCCGGCTGGCGGGCGAGTTGGTCAAGCGTACGGGCGAGTTGACGCTCGATCATACCTGCGTCATGCTTTACACATCGGGAACGACAGGCAAGCCCAAGGGCGTGGTGCTGTCGAACCGCAATATCATCGTGACCTCGAAAAACTCGTCCGAGTTTGACAATCTCAAGCCGGGTGATGAGATTCTGGCCTATCTGCCAATGGCATGGGTGGGGGATTTCATCTTTGCCATCGGGCAGGCCTACTGGACCGGGTTCTGCGTCAACTGCCCGGAATCGGCGCAGACCATGCTGACCGACCTGCGCGAGATTGGACCGACCTATTACTTTGCCCCGCCGCGCGTATTCGAGAACATGCTGACCACAGTGATGATCCGGATGGAGGATGCCTCACCGATAAAACGCCGTGTCTTCAACCATTTCATGGGATTCGCGCGCAAGGTCGGGCCAAGGTTGCTGGATGGCAAGGATGTAAGCGCGGGCGACAAGCTGAAATATGCGCTTGGCAATTTGCTGGTTTATGGCCCGCTCAAAGATACGCTTGGTCTGCGCCGCATCCGCGTGGCCTATACAGCGGGCGAGGCGATCGGGCCGGAGATTTTCGATTTCTACCGCTCGCTCGGGATCAACCTCAAACAGCTTTATGGCCAGACCGAGGCCAGCGTGTTCATTACCCAGCAACCCGATGGCGAGGTGCGCTCGGATACGGTCGGGGTGCCCTCACCGGGCGTCGAGGTGCGGATTGCCGAGAATGGAGAGGTGTTCTACCGCTCGCCCGGCACGTTCGAGAGTTATTACAAGAACGCCGAAAGCACGGCTTCGACCAAGGACCCGGAAGGCTGGGTCGCGACGGGCGATGCCGGCTTCTTTGAGGAGGGCACAGGCCATCTGCGGATCATCGACCGCGCGAAAGATGTGGGCAAGATGGCCGATGGCGGCATGTTCGCGCCCAAATATGTCGAGAACAAGTTGAAATTCTTTCCCAACATTCTGGAATCCGTGGTGTTCGGCAATGGCCGCGACCGCTGCGTCGCCTTCATCAATATCGACCTGAACGCTGTCGGGTCATGGGCCGAGCGCAACAATATCGCCTATTCCAGCTATCAGGAACTGGCGGGGCTCAAACGTGTTCTCGACACCATTCAAGAGCATGTCGAAACCGTCAATGAAAGTGTCGCGCAGGATACCATGCTGGCGGGCTGTCAGATTCACCGCTTTCTGGTGCTGCACAAGGAACTCGACGCCGATGATGGCGAGATGACCCGCACCCGCAAGGTGCGCCGCCGCATTGTCGAAGAGAAGTTCTCTGACCTGATCGACGCGCTTTATGGCGACAAGGACAGTATCTACACCGAAACCGAAGTCACCTATGAGGACGGGCGCAAGGGTGTGCTGAAAGCGACGCTGGAAATCCGCGACGCCAGAGTATTCGGGCAGGCAACCGCGCAGATGGCTGCGGAATGAGCGGGCAGGGGGAAGCGATGCGCGATACCGCAACGGACGAGGGCTATGTGACAGCCGACGGTCGCAAGATCGGCGGCGTGGCGATGGAGATGAAGAATATCACCCTGCGCTTTGGGGGGGTGGTTGCGATCAAGGATATCAGCTTTGACATACGCTGGGGCGAGGTGCGCGCGATCATCGGTCCGAACGGGGCGGGCAAGTCGTCCATGCTCAACGTCATCTCGGGATTTTACCACCCGCAAGAGGGCGAGGTGATCTACAAGGGCTATCGTCGGCCAAGGATGCGCCCCTATCAGGTGGCGCGCACCGGCATCGCGCGGACCTTTCAGAATATCGCCTTGTTCGAGGGGATGAGCGTTCTGGACAACATCATGACCGGTCGTCTGCACCACATGAAGGCGAACCTGTTTCAGCAAGCGATGTGGTGGGGACGTGCCAACCGCGAGGAACACGAAAACCGCGAAGCCGTCGAGAAGATCATCGATTTTCTGGAAATCCAGCATATCCGCAAGACGCCCGTGGCGCGGCTGCCCTACGGGCTGAAAAAGCGGGTCGAACTGGCCCGCGCACTGGCGGCCGAACCCTCGATCCTGCTGCTGGACGAACCGATGGCGGGCATGAATGTCGAGGAGAAAGAGGATATGTGCCGCTTCATCCTCGATGTGAATGACGAATTCGGCACCACGACAGTGCTGATCGAGCATGACATGGGCGTGGTGATGGACCTGTCAGACCGCGTGGTGGTCATGGATTACGGCAAGAAAATTGGTGACGGCACCCCGGACGAGGTGCGCAACAACGAAGATGTCATCAAGGCCTATCTGGGGGTGGCGCATGAGTGAGGTATTGCCCCTTGAAGAGGCGTTCGAGATCTGTGTTGCGTCAGCCGTTTCAGGAGAGCCTGTCATTCCGGAGAAGGCGACCGTGCAGCATGATCTTCGCGACAACCCCTTTGGTGGACTTGGCCTGACTGTTCAGACAGATGCCGGTGA
>SKRW01000114.1 GCA_007118295.1 Paracoccaceae bacterium
GTGTTCTGCGCATGGCCCGCGCTGATGCCCTTGGACACGATCCGCGAGCGGGTGTTCTTGCCCAGATGCACCATTTTCGTGCCGGTATCGGCTTGTTGCCAATTGTTGGCGATGGCGATGGAATAAAACTCGCCCTGCGCATCATCCCCGCGCAAGATGCAGGACGGGTATTTCCATGTGATCGCTGACCCGGTTTCCACCTGCGTCCACATCACCTTGGCGCGGTCCTCGCGGCAATCCGCGCGTTTGGTGACGAAATTGTAAATGCCGCCGCGGCCTTCCTCATCGCCCGGATACCAGTTCTGCACAGTCGAATACTTCACTTCGGCATCTTCCAGGACAACAATTTCCACCACTGCGGCATGCAACTGGTGCGTATCGCGCTTGGGGGCAGTGCAGCCTTCCAGATAGCTGACATGACTGCCTTTTTCGGCAATGATCAGCGTGCGTTCAAACTGGCCGGTGTTCTCGGCATTGATGCGGAAATAAGTGCTAAGCTCCATCGGGCATTTCACACCCGCAGGGATGTAGACAAAGCTGCCATCCGAGAACACTGCCGAATTCAGCGCCGCAAAGTAATTGTCATTCTGCGGCACGACGGAGCCAAGATATCTCTTCACCAGTTCGGGGTGGTCCTGCACCGCCTCGGAGATCGAGCAGAAGATCACCCCCGCTGCCGCCAGTTCCTTCTTGAAGGTCGTACCCAGCGACACAGAGTCGAACACTGCGTCTACGGCCACCTTGCGCGGCTCATCCGCGCCTTCGACCCCGGCAAGGATCATCTGCTCTTTCAGCGGAATCCCCAGCTTCGCATAGGTTTCCAGCAGCTTGGGGTCCACATCATCCAGACTTTTGGGCTTTTCCGCCATCGACTTGGGCTTGGCGTAGTAATACTGCTCCTGATAGTCGATCTCGGGGATGTTCAGCATCGCCCAGTCGGGGGATTCCATGGTCAGCCAGCGCCGGTAGGCGTCCAGCCGCCATTCCAGCAGCCATTCGGGCTCGTTGTTCTTGTCCGAGATCAGCCGAACGATATCCTCGTTCAGACCCTTGGGGGCGAAATCCATCTCGATCTCGGTTTCCCAACCATGCTTGTACGTGCCCGCCATTGAATTGACAGTCTCGACTGTCTCGCGGTCAACGCCTTCGCGCAGTGGTGTCGTATCCAAAGCCGCCATGTCTTTCCCCTTTGTCATGCCGCCCGCGCCGCGAAGCGGTTGTAGTCCTTCAGCCACGCATCGGCAAAGCGCAGCACGTCGTCCTCTGTCGTCTCTGGCCCCAGCGAGACGCGGATCGCGCCAGAGGCTGTCGCCATATCATGGCCCATCGCCGTCAGCACGCCCGATGCGCGCAACTTGCCCGATGAACAGGCCGATCCTGCCGATATGGCAAATCCGGCGAGGTCCATCTGCATCACCTGTGTCTCGCCCTTCCAGCCGGGCGTGGCGAGGCAGATCGTGTTGGGCAAACGCGGCGACCCTATCCCGACAAAAATAGTCTTGCTTGCGGCAGCGTCCAGACCTGTTTCTAGAATATTTCTAATTCCAGCCACCTGATCCCAGATTCCGCGCTCCAGATCGCGCTGCGCGGCCTCGGCTGCGGCCCCGAAACCGGCAATGCCCAGAATGTTCTCGGTGCCTGCGCGCCGCCCCATTTCCTGACCTCCGCCCCGTATTTGCGCGGCAAGATCCGTGCCTTGGCGCAGCACCAGCGCGCCCACACCCTTGGGGCCGCCGATCTTGTGCGCCGAGACAAAGCCCATCTCGATGCCCAGCCAGTTGAAGGCAAGCGGAATCTTTCCGAATCCCTGGGTCAGGTCGCTGACCGCCAGTCCCTCGGGCAAATCCTGCAACAAGCCGGTCTCGGAATTCGCGATCTGCATTGTGGCGCGCGCGGGGTCCGGAACGCTGACCCGCCCAGCGCTGTCAACAGCCAGAGAAGCGTCGCACCACGCGCGCACAGCATCATGTTCGACCCCTGCGCAGACCAGCCCGCGCCCCGCCAGCGCCAGCGCCGCCGCTTCGGTCGCGCCCGAGGTAAAGATGATATCCGCCCCTTCGGCCCCAAGCGCCGATGCAACCTGTGCCCGCGTCCGCTCGACCAGCGCGCGCGCGCGCCGCCCCTCGGCATGGACCGAAGAGGGGTTGCCTGTCACATCGCAGGCCGCCGAAATCGCCGCGCGCGCTTCGGGGCGCAGCGGCATCGTGGCGTTATGGTCAAGATAGACGCGTGACATGCAGACAAGGTCCTGATTTCATCTTTGTACAAATATCCATTTTCATCACTGACCGCTGGCGCGTACATTCAGGAACAGGCGTGCCCTATTCATCAACCACCTGAAACAGGCTCGGCACGGCGGGACAGGGTGTCAGCGCATTGCGTGCAACATCCGACAACCGCGTCTGGTGCAGGAACACATAGACATGCGCCGAAAGCCCTTCCCACAGACGGTTGCTGAGCGATTGCGCCTTGGACCCCGACACGGCCCCCGTGGCCCCTGCCCCCGAATGCATGGCACTGACAGTTTCCTCGACCGCTTCCAGAACTTCGGACACACGGATCGCTTCGGCAGAGCGCGCCAGCCTGTAGCCACCGCCCGGCCCGCGCACCGATTCGACCAGCCCCGCACGGCGCAGCTTGACGAAAAGCTGTTCAAGATAGGCGAGCGACACGTTCTGCCGCGCGGCGATCTCGTTCAATGTGACCAGCGCGCCGGGTGTGGCCAGCGCCAGGTCGACAAGCGCGATCATCGCGTAGCGCCCCTTGGTCGACAGTTTCATCCCGGCCTCCTGAAACGGCAATGCGCCGGATGCACCCGGCATTGTTTGGCAGCTAACAGGTTGACGTGCGCCTGCGCTGCGCCTAAATCGTGAAGGCCGCAGAGGGCGCACCCTCGCATTATCCGCAATTTAGAATATTTCTAAAATGCCTGAACCAATGAGTCAAGTATTCCGCGTGACGCGCGCTCCACACTCCGCGTCGCCCTCGCTTTTCGATGTGTGTCGTTGCGGCACAGATTGCCATGTGACCCAAGGATAAGGCCCTGCATGCCCGAAATCATCTTCCCCGGCCCTGAAGGCCGCCTTGAAGGCCGCTACCACCCGCAACCCAAACCCGACGCGCCCATCGCCATCGTGTTGCATCCGCACCCGCAATTCGGGGGCACGATGAACAACAAGGTTGTCTACAACCTGCATTACGCATTCCACAAGATCGGCTTTTCGGTCCTGCGGTTCAATTTCCGGGGCGTGGGTCGGTCACAGGGCGAATATGATCAGGGCATCGGTGAGTTGTCCGATGCGGCTGCCGCGCTGGATTACGTCCAGTCGATGACACAGAATACCCGCCATTGCTGGGTGGTCGGGTTCAGTTTCGGCGCGTGGATCGGGATGCAACTGCTGATGCGGCGTCCGGATATAACGGGGTTCGTCTCGGTGGCACCGCCCGCGAACCTGTATGATTTCAGCTTTCTTGCGCCCTGTCCCGCCTCGGGGCTGATTATCAATGGCTCGGCGGACCGGGTCGCCCCGCCGCGTGACACCAAAACGCTTGTGGCCAAGCTGCAGGAACAGCGCGGAATCACGATCACCCATACCGAGATCGAGGGCGCAGATCACTTCTTCAAGGACGAGTCGCGCCATATGGAGCCGATGCTGGACACTGTGCGGGACTATGTGACACGACGCCTGACCGAAGCGACACGCTGAGATGTCAGACGGGGTGGGTGCACAGCACCCACCCTACGATCTACCGCGCACACCGATGCCACGCGCTCTCTATCCTGAAAGGCCGCTGTCATGACCCCTTCCCCGTTCCCCGCTGCCCGCATGCGTCGTCTGCGCCGCACCCGCGCCCTGCGCGAGATGGTGCAGGAACAGGGCCTGAGCGTGCGCGACCTGATCTGGCCCGTCTTCATCCGCGAAGGGGACGGCATAGAGGAACCGATCCCGTCGCTGCCCGGTGTCAGTCGCCTGTCGCTGGACGGCTTGCGCGGTGCCGCCGAACAGGCGGTACGGCTGGGTATCCCGGCTGTTTGCCTGTTTCCCTACACGGCCCCGGACCTGCGCACCGAAACCTGCGAAGAGGCGTGGAACCCCGAGAACCTGACCAACCGCGCGATCCGGATGCTCAAGGCTGCCTATCCCGAGTTGATGGTCATGACCGATATCGCGCTCGACCCGTATAACGCCAACGGCCATGATGGCTTTGTCGTGAATGGTGAGATCGTCAATGATGAAACCGTCGAGGCTTTGGTCAGGATGGGGCTGGCACAGGCCGAGGCAGGTGCAGATATTCTTGGCCCCTCGGACATGATGGACGGGCGCATCGGCGCGCTGCGCATGGCGCTGGAGGCCGAGGGCCACCGCGATGTGGCGATCCTGTCCTATGCCGCGAAATTCGCCTCCGGTTTCTACGGCCCGTTCCGCGATGCTGTGGGGGCCTCGGGCCGTCTGGTGGGCGACAAGGCGACCTATCAGATCAACCCCGCCAACCGGGACGAAGCGCTGGCCTGCGTCGCGCGCGATCTGGCCGAAGGGGCGGACATGGTCATGGTCAAGCCCGGCATGCCCTATCTGGACATCTGCCGCGCCGTGAAGGACCGTTTCGCGCGCCCGACATTTGCCTACCAGGTGTCGGGTGAATACGCGATGCTGATGGCAGCGGCACAGAATGGCTGGCTGGACGGCGACAAGGTCATGTTCGAGTCGCTGATGTCCTTCAAGCGGGCAGGCTGTGACGGGGTGCTGACCTATTTCGCACCCCGCGTGGCCGCCGCGCTGCAAGGCTGAGCCGGCCCTCCGGTCACCTGCGGCACAGTCCCGCAGCGCCGCCGGCATCGGGGCTTTTGGCCCGCATCCTGTGTCATTTACGCAAAGCAGACCCCATATTCGGCGCGTTGCTGCCATAAAACACCCAAAAGGCGCGCGAACAGATGACAAGCCTGTCCCTGTCGCCTATAGTCCGCGTCACAGGATCTGCACGTTGCGAAGGCCGCAACGTTGCCACAACAAGCCTGAAAACGGGCACGAGCAGAGGGTAGAACAATGACACATCTTTCACGCCGGGGCGTGGTCCTTGGTCTGGGCGCCGCATCCGCGCTGGCAGCCTGCAGCAATCCGATCGGCAGTCAGGGTGCCGCGGATCTCGATGCACGCGTCGATGCCGCGCGCGATTATCTGCGCAATACCTTTCCGTCCCTGAACGAGTTGTTCGAGAATTCGCGCGGTATCCTGTATATGCCGGTCGTGACTGAAGCAGGCTTGTTCGTCGGTGGGTCCTATGGGCGCGGGGCACTGCGGATCAATGATGCCACGGTCGATTATTACCAATCGACCCGCGCCAGTATCGGCCTGCAGGCAGGCGCGCAGCAATACGCCCATGCGCTGTTTTTCATGACCGAACAGGCCCTGTCGGATTTCCGCTTTTCACCGGGCTGGGCTGCAAGTGCCGATCTGCGCTATGCTGTTCCCACACAGGGCGGGTCCATGGGCACCGAGACAACGACCCAGTTCTCGCCGGTCATTGCAGTCGTGTTCGGGCAGTCCGGGATCATGGCGGGTGCGTCGCTCTCCGGGGTGAAATATTCGCGCATCATCCCCTGAGGTCGCGTCAGGCCCGCAGCGCCGCGATATCCTCGGGCGTCCCGAAATTGCGGGTCTCGGCCTCTTTGGCAATGCGCCGGATCATGCCTGACAGCGCCTTGCCTGCGCCGATTTCCCAGAATGACGTCACACCCTGCCCCGCCATCCAGGCAACAGATTCGCGCCAGCGCACCGAACCCGTCACCTGTGCGACAAGCAAGGCGCGGATCTCGTCGGCATCCTGCACGGCCTCGGCGCGGACATTTGCGACCAGCGGAACAAGCGGGTTCTTCAAGGCCACATCGGCGAGTGCGGCCTGCATCGCCTCGGCTGCGGGCTGCATCAGCGTGCAATGGAACGGTGCCGAGACCGGCAGCAACATGGCGCGCCGCGCGCCGCGCGCCTTTGCAATCTCGACGGCGCGCTCGACCGCCGCCTTGTGCCCCGATACCACCACCTGTGCGGGGTCATTGTCATTGGCCGCCTGACAGACCTCGCCCTGCGCGGCCTCTTGCGCGACCTCTGTCACGGTCGCGAAATCCAGCCCCAGAAGGGCCGCCATCGCGCCGACGCCCACGGGCACGGCCTGCTGCATCGCCGCCCCGCGCACGCGCAACAGGCGCGCGGCATCGGCCACACTCAGCGCCCCACTGGCCGCCAGGGCCGAATATTCGCCCAGGGAATGCCCCGCGACATAGGCCGCATCGCGCAGCGCGACACCTTCGGATTCCAGTGCGCGCATGGCCGCCATCGAGGTCGCCATCAGCGCTGGCTGCGCATTCGTTGTCAGGGTCAGATCCGCAATATCGCCCTCCCAGATCAATCGCGAGAGCGATTCTCCCAAGGCGTCATCCACCTCGTCGAACACGGCGCGGGCTTGCGGATAGGCATCCGCCAATGCGCGCCCCATACCGATGCTTTGCGCCCCCTGCCCCGGAAATACGAATGCGCGGCTCATGTGCTCCTCCCCCTTCGAATACCTGCCCCGATGTGCCGCAATCCGGCCCAGGCCGCAATCCCCATCTCGAAGCGCTTGCAGCCGTCCGCGCCCCTGATCTTCATCTTGCCAAAAATACTCATTGCCACGCGATCCACCTGTGATGCCGCCGGAGCAGAGGCGCTGTCAGGCCTCGCGCGCGGCAATCGCCTCGATCCGCCCGACCATCGCCCGCAGTCCGTTCGAGCGTTGCGAGGACAGATGCTCATCCAGCCCCAGACGCTTCAACTCGGCCATGGCGTCTGTTGCGCGCACCTGTGCCATGGGCTGCCCGGAATACAGCGCATGCAGCACTGCGATCAGCCCGCGCACGATCATGGCATCGCTATCGCCCGCAAAGTCAAAGACAGCGCTCTCGCCTTCGCCTTCGATCATCGGCTGTATCCAGACCTGACTGGCGCAGCCCTCGACCTTCGTGGCGGGGGTTTTCAGCGCATCGGGCATGGGCGGCATGGCGCGGCCCAGTTCGATGACATGGCGATAGCGGTCTTCCCAATCGTCCAGAAACTCGAATGTCTCGACAATTTCCTCGAATGTTTCGTTCGCCATACCCTAACCTGTGCTTGCCCTCGCCGACCCACACCTAGGACGCCCGCAAGCCCGCGTCCAGCCTTTCACGCGACTGCGGCACGCTCTGCGCTTTTCAAAGCCGCGATATTGCGGTAACCGGGATATGGCATGCGCAGCGCAGCAGGAAAGGACCCCGGATGCAAAAGCCTCTTCTGGCAGCCTTGGCGATGGTGCTCGCACTCGGGGCCTGTGGAACGATAGGGTCATCGCGCCTGAATCCCATGAACTGGTTCAGCCGTGACAGCGCCGAGACGCTTGCCCCGTCGGGTGGGTGGGGTGCCGGGGCGGACCGCCGCGATCTGGTGCCCATGGTGACCGAGCTTGAAGTGCTGCGCACGAATAGCGGCGCGCTGGTGCGCGCCAGCGGATTGACATCGTCCCAAGGCTGGTGGGATGTCGAATTGCGCCCGACCAATCGCGAGCGCCCGGTGGATGGCGAACTGGTCTATGAATTCGTCGTGGCTGCCCCACGCACCCAGACACCTGTGTCGTCCGATGCGTCGCGCACTGTGACGGCGGCGGTCGCGCTGTCGAATGAGCGGCTGGCAGGTGTGCGCCGGATCGTCGTGCGCGGGGCGCAGAACGCGCGCACCGTCAACCGCTAGGGCATCGCGACCGCAGACCTTCCGTCAGACTGCGCGCGCACCTGTTGAACCGGGACCAGTCAAGTGCGGGCCTTCAGCCTGCCCTGGCACCCTAGGGCTGAAGCGCGATGACCTCGACCCGGTCCCCCTGCACCGCCAGCGCCACGGACCCGTTGCACAGCCGCAGCGCATCCTGACCGAACACTTCGGCACGCCAGCCCGCCAGTGTCGGCACATCGCGCAATCCTGCGGCAAGTGCGTCCAGATCAGCGGCGGAGGCGATCAGTTTGGCCGCCACACCAGTGCTGTCGGACTTCGCCTTGAGCAGCACCCGCAGCAGGTCGGCCAGCGCGGGGTTCACATTCATGTTCTCGCGAATGCCGGACAGTTTGGGAAAATCTTCGGGTGCGCAATCCAGCCCCCGCGTGACTGCATCCAGAATACCTTGCGCAATCTCACCCTTGCGCGCCTCACGCAGCAACAGGCGCGTGCGCCCCAGATCATCCGCCGCGCGCGGCTTGACCGAGGCCAGTTCCAGCAGTGCATCATCCTTGAACACCCGCGAGCGCGGCACATTGCGCGATTGCGCATAGCTTTCACGAAAGGCCGCCAGTTCACGCAGGATCGCCAGAAAGCGCCCCGAATCATTGCGCGTCTTGATCCGAAGCCATGCCTCGTCCGGCTGGGTGACATACGTGGCCGGATCGTTCAGCGTTGCAAGCTCTTCGGCCACCCAGGCCGCGCGCCCGGTCGCGTCCAGCTTCGCGGCGAGTTTTTCGTAGATCACGCGCAGATGCGTGACATCGGCCAGGGCATAGCGCAATTGTGCATCGGACAGCGGGCGGCGCGACCAGTCCGTAAAGCGCGAGGATTTGTCGATATTGCCCTTGGCCAGTTTGCGCACCAGCGTTTCATACCCGATCTGATCCCCAAATCCGCAGACCATCGCCGCGATCTGCGTGTCGAACAGGGGCGTCGGCAGGGTCTGCCCCTCGATAAAGAAAATTTCCAGATCCTGGCGCGCGGCATGCAGCACCTTGACTGTGCTCTCGTCGCGCAAAAGCGTATAGAACGGGTCCAGCGACAACCCCTCGGCAAGCGGGTCCACCAGCACCGCAGGGCCATTCTCGGGGCCGTCCGGCCCCGGCAACGCCATTTGCAGCAGGCACAACTTTGAATAATAGGTGCGTTCGCGCAGAAATTCGGTGTCGATCGTCACATACGGGGCGTTATGGGCAAGCAAGCAGAATTCGGCCAGAGCCTTGGTTGTCGTGATCAATTCCATGGGGCGCGCGAGTCCTCTAGATACCAGACCCTCATTAGGCAAAACCGCGCGGGTTTGAAACCCCCGCGATCCTTGCGCGTGGGCCACGCGCCCCCTTGTCAAGTCCGGGTCGCTCTCTTATACGCACGTCCACGGTCGGAGTGTGGCGCAGCCTGGTAGCGCACCTGCTTCGGGAGCAGGGGGTCGGAGGTTCGAATCCTCTCACTCCGACCAGCATTTGAGGGTGCTCTGGGGGCGCTGCTCATCGCCCTGACCCGAACATCGCGACGTGCAGTGACCGGATTTCGGGTTATGCGCCGGGTTATGCGCCGGTTCATGCGCCGGTTCATGCGCCGGGCCACGCGGGACGGCCCGCGACAGATCAGGCCGGTTCCTCGGCCCTGATGCCAGATATTGCCTGCACCAGCGAATCCTCGGTCACCTCGTGGATATCGAATTCGCGCATGATCCGGCCATGATACATGGCCACGATCCGGTCAGAGACGCGCAGCACCTCGGGCATTTCCGAACTGATGACGATGACGGCATAGCCCTGCGTCGCCAACGCGCGCAGCAACTGGTGAATTTCGGATTTTGACCCCACATCGATGCCGCGCGTCGGTTCATCGACGATCAGGACGCGCGGTTGCATGGACAGCCATTTGCCAATGACGATCTTTTGCTGATTCCCGCCCGAAAGCACGCCAACAGGCTGTTTCCAGCTTGGAGTCTTGATCGCCAGCCTGTCGCGATACTGGTCAAAGATGGCAAGCTCGGCCCCTTGCGACATGAAGGGCCCCGCAGTAAGGTTTTGCACCTGTGGCAAGGTCATGTTGTCGCGACAGTTCATCTGCAGCACAAGGCCCTGTTCCTTGCGGTTTTCCGGCACCAGTGAAATGCCAAGTGCAATCGCATCGCGCGGCGACGTGATCTCGGCCTTCTCGCCATCGACAAACACTTCGCCTGCCGTGGCAGTGCGCAGGCCGAACAGGACTTCGGCGATCTCGGTCCGGCCAGCGCCGACAAGGCCGTAAAAGCCCACCACTTCGCCCATGCGCACTGTAAAGCTGACATCCTTGAACAGACCGGGATAGGTCAGATTGCGCACCTCCAGCATGGTCTTGCCGAATTCGGGGGCGGCCTCGTTGCGCGACAGGTCCAGACTGCGCCCGATCATCAGGCGCGTGACCTCGTCCTCAGTCGTGTTCGCCGTCGTCAGGGTGCCGCGATACGCGCCGTCGCGCAGCACGGTGATCCGGTCGGACAGGGTGAAAATCTCGTCCATGCGGTGCGAGATATAGACAATCCCCACGCCCTGCGCCTTGAGGTCGTTGATGATGTCGAACAGGACCACCTTTTCGGCATCTGTCAGTGAGGCAGTCGGTTCGTCAAACACCACGACACGCGCATCGACCGTTAGCGCACGCGCGATTTCCACCATCTGCTGGTTGGCGATCGACAGGTGCGCAACTGTGACTTCGGCCCGGAAACTGCATTTCAGCCGTTCCAGAATGGCGTTGGAGCGTTGCTCCAGTCTCTTCCAGTCTACCCGCCCAAGGGATCTGCGCGGCAATTCCCCCAGATAGATATTCTCGGCTGCCGACATCTCTGGCACAAGGCTGAGTTCCTGATGGATCAGGACAACGCCTTCGGCCTTGGCCTCGATGGGTGTGGTCATGCGCACGGGGCGGCCTTCGATGATGATCTGCCCCTCATCGGGCTGATACATGCCAGCCAGCACTTTCATCAGCGTGGATTTGCCCGCACCATTTTCGCCCAGCAGGGCATGGACTTCGCCCGGCATGACCTCGAAATCCACGCCATCAAGGGCGCGCACGCCGGGGAAGGTCTTGACGATGCCCTGCAGGCGCAGGGCCGGTTGTTGAGCGGTACTCATAGGCGCAGCCCCCCATCGGCAGTGCGGTTGAAGCGTTTGTCGAGAAACAGGACAGCGATCAGGATGCTGCCGAGGATGACGTAGACATAGAAGGCGGGCACCTGCATCAGGTTCATCCCGTTGCGTAGGATACCGATGGCCAGAACCCCGCCCAACGTGCCGATGATATCGCCTTTGCCGCCGGTGAGCTTGGTGCCGCCAAGGACAACCGCCGTGATGACCCAGAGCTCGTAGTCGCGGCCCAGATTGGGCGTCGCGGCCCCCATCTGCGTGGACAACAGCACGCCCGAGAGCGCGGCCA
>SKRW01000241.1 GCA_007118295.1 Paracoccaceae bacterium
CTGGCCTTGGTTCCGATTGGGGCCGTATCCGATCTTGCCCAACGCATCGCGCAGCGCCGTGCCGAGCGCCTGCATGCACGAATGCGCCGTGATCTTCTCAGACAGGATGAGGTTCTCAATGATGCGATGTCTTTTGTCGGTGCCCCGGAATAGGGCGGCGGCGCTTCTGGTCGCTTTGCTGGCCAGTGCCAATGGAGCCAGTGCGCAAACCGCCGCCGCTGATGAACTTTTCGATTGTCTGATCGAACCTGGACTCCTTGTGCGGCTGGAAAGTCAGGTAGACGGGGCCTTGCGCGAGGTCGGGGTTGATCGTGGCAGCCTTGTTCGGGCAGGCGATGTGATCGCCCGTGTCGACAGCGGCTTTGAGGAGGCGACGGTGGATCTCTTGCGCGTCCGAGCCGACGACGCTTCCAGCATTGAAGCGCGCTTGGCGCAAAAGGAGTTTGCAAATGTGCGCCTTGAGCGGGCAAACCAGTTGCTGGAGCGCGAGGCCATTCCGCGCGGTCAGGTCGAGGAACTCGAAGCAGCATTCAAGATCAGCGAAGCAGAGCTTGCGGCTGCCCGCAAGGCGCAGGAGATTGCGGTCATGGAATTGCGCCGCGCCGAGGCAGACCTTCACAGATATCGCATCACAAGCCCGATCGACGGTGTCGTGACCCAGCGTTTTCTCTCGCCGGGCGAATCTGTTTATCAGGACAGAGAAATCGCCGAGGTCGCATCACTGGACCCACTTCATGTCGAGGTTTTTCTGCCTGTCGCCATGTTCCCGGGCCTTCAGGTCGGGCAGACAGGCTCGGTCATGCCCGGATTGCCCGGTGCCACTCCCCGGACCGCGACGGTCGATGTAATCGACTCGGTGCTGGACCCGACGTCCAACACCTTCGGGGTGCGCCTGTCACTGGCCAATGAAGATCTTGCCTTGCCAGCAGGGCTTCGCTGTCAGTTGAGCTTTTTGCAATAGGGTGCATCCTCCAGCGGTGGCCGGGCGGGCGGGGCCCTTCAGCGATGCTCGCGCCCATCCTGGCAGGCCCGCAGCGGCTATGCCCTTGGCATCGCGGTCGATCCGCCATTGCAGCCAGCGCAAAGCCCCGACAAGGTTGTCCGGGACATAGGGTTGATCCGGAAACATTCTGGCTCGGCAGTCGGACTGCAATCTGTACTCAGCAACGCCACGTCAGCGTTTTCCGGGGCGCGGGGCACCGGGTTTGTGCGGCTTGCGTTTTCCCTGTACGGGCTTTCCCTGCGCGGGCTTTCCCGTCGACAGCGTGCCTTCGGTGCGGGGACCTTTCTTGTCGGGACCAGCATGCGCCGGGTTTGGCTTGCGCTTTGCCGGTGCCTTGCCTTCCGGCTTTGTCCGCGGCGGCTCATCCGGTTTTGCGGCGTAAGGCGCACGGTATTTGGCGACAGGCTTCACGCTTTTGCGGCGCTCGGGTTCCGCCTTGGCGGTGTGCGCATTCGCGCGTTTACTTTCAACGGTCGATGTTGAAGCCGGTGTGACAGCCTGCGTGTCGGGGGCCGTGCCCGTGCGCGGGCCTTTGGCTGTCCGGGCCTTTCGCCCGGGGTCCTGCGCGCGGTCCACCGTATCCGTTCCCGTGTCACCACGTGGGCCGCTGTCCGGGGCCGAAGGCCGGCGCGGCGGGGGAGGCCCGGCACGATGACGAGTTGCGTCGCGGCGCGGCGCTTCGGGCGCGGCGTTCTGCTCGGGTCCAGGCGCTGCATCCATCAACTGTGCGGTGATGCCGTCTTCCAGCACGCCACCGGCTCCCAGCGCAGCCATGAACCCTGCCACCGCGTTCTCGGCGATTTCGACATGGCTGTGCTGGTCCTGCACCCGAATCGCACCGATGGACGAACGGTCCAGATTGCCCGCGCGGCACAGCATCGGCAGCAGCCAGCGCGGTTCAGCCCGCGCCGCACGGCCGACCGAAAGCGCGATCCAGCGGCTGTTATCAAAGCCACGCCGGTCGCGTGGCGCGGGTCTGGTTTCGGGCGGCAGAACTTCTTCGGGCGGCGCGTGGCGCGACTGATAGAGGCGCAGATAGGCGGCGGCGATGGCCTCGGGCGTGTAGAGGTCCAGCAGCTTCGCGGCAAAGACCGCCTGTTCGTCGGTGGGCGCTTCCTGCCAGCCGGGATCCGCCAGCAGGCGCTCTTCGTCGCGGCGCAGCACGTCCTCGACCGAAGGCGCCACGGTCCATTCCGCGCCGAGCTTCGCCCAGCGAAACAACTGCTCGGCACGCTTCACCGACCGTGGCGGGACAATCAGCGCCGAAATCCCCTTGCGCCCGGCGCGCCCCGTCCGCCCCGAGCGGTGCAGCAGGCTTTCGGCATTGGTGGGCAGGTCGGCGTGGATCACCAGATTGAGGTTCGGCAGGTCGATCCCGCGTGCGGCGACATCAGTGGCCACGCAGACCCGCGCGCGCCCGTCGCGCATGGCCTGCAGCGCGTGTGTGCGCTCGGTCTGGCTGAGTTCGCCTGAAAGCGTGACCACCGCCAGCCCGCGATTGGTCAGTCGCGCGCTCAGATGGGTGACAGCCACGCGCGTGTTGCAGAACACGATCGCCGCATGTTCGGCGTGCAGCCGCAGCAGGTTGAACACTGCGTTGTCCACGTCAGTCGCGGCGACGCGCACCGCCTGATAGGCGATGTCGGCATGCTGTTCGGTGGACCCGAGTGTGGTGATCCGCCGCGCGTCACGCTGGAATTTCTGCGCCATCTTGGCGATCATCGCCGGGACGGTGGCCGAAAACATCAGGGTCCGGCGCTCGGCAGGCGCAGCAGACAACATGAACTCCAGATCCTCGCGAAAGCCCATGTCGAGCATCTCGTCGGCTTCGTCCAGCACCACCGCGCGCAGGTCGCCAAGGTCCAGCGCCCCGCGTTCGATATGGTCGCGAAGCCGCCCCGGCGTGCCCACTACCAGATGTGCGCCGCGGTCCAGCGCGCGCCGTTCGGTGCGCA
>SKRW01000190.1 GCA_007118295.1 Paracoccaceae bacterium
CGCGGAGAGAGAAAGCAAATATCGACTTCCGGTCATCGGTTTTCAGAAAAAGCTGACGGGGGCTCCGTGTCCGAATCTGTTGCGGACATAGTGCGGACTTACCGACAGGCAAAAGAGCGCGCCAGCTTTGCGCCTTGCTCAATTACCTGTTTTCTTGGGGTTTTTTGGCTCCGGCGGTAGGGATCGAACCTACGACCAATTGATTAACAGTCAACTGCTCTACCGCTGAGCTACGCCGGACCACGAGGGCCGTATAGCAACTGATTCTGCCCCCGTCCAGACCGAAATCCGGTCCGAAGTCCGGCATGCGAAAACGCTCAGTTCAGGTGGAAAACGGCATCCGGATGCAGGGAGGATTGCGCAGTTGCGCGACCTTGCTGGCACAAGTGCAGAATGTGGGCAAAAACGTTGCGCGCGGCGGCCGGCAGCAGGTGGCCGGGCGTGTCGGCATAGACCTCTGCGGTCAGGTCGGGGATGCAACGTGGCCCGCGCGTCAGCGCCCGCAGGATCGCCGCCTCGCGTGCTTGCCGGTGGGTGCGCAGCGCGCGGATGCGGGCGAGTCCGTCATCGACCGGGGCGCCGTGGCCGGGGAACAACCGGGCCGGGGCAGTGCCTTCCAGCCGGTCAAGACTGGCCATAAAGGCACCCAGATCACCTTCGGGAGGTGAAACAAGCGTGGTCGCCCAGCCCATGACATGATCGCCGCTGAACACATGGCCGTCCCACCAGAAGCAAAGGTGATTGCCCATATGCCCCGGTGTCCAGAGTGCGCGCAGCGTAAAGGGGCCGACAAGGACCTCGTCGCCATCGGCAAGCATGATGTCGGGGGCAAATGCGCGGTCCACGCCCTCGCCGCCACCAAGGTCGAGGTCCAGCGCAAGGGACTGCATGAATGCGCTGCGCCCCGCCGTGCTGTCGCCGAACCCCAGCACCGGTGCGCCGGTCATGGCGGCGAGTGCGGGCGCCAGGGCCGAATGGTCGCGGTGGCTGTGGGTGACCAGGATCTGGCTGATCCGTTCGCCGGGGTCCAGCGCGCCTAGAATGGCATGCAGGTGCCCTGGCATGTCAGGGCCGGGATCGATCACCGCCACCTCGCCCGCGCCCACCAGATAGGTGTTCGTGCCCGTCCCGGTCAGCGGCCCCGGATTCGGGGCGCGCAGGCAGCGCAGGCCGGGCGCTACGTGGCTGAGGCTGCTCATGATCTTACCGCGTCTGCGGGTATGGAAATGACAGTGCGCCGGGGGGTGCCCCAGGCGGCGAAACCGCGATACTGTCGGCGCTGATGCTGGGACAATGGTTCAAATCCTTTCTGCCGCGCGGGCTCTACGGACGCACCGCCCTGATCCTCATGGTTCCCATCGTCACCATTCAGATCGTCTTGTCCATTGTCTTTGTGCAGCGCCATTTCGACCGGGTCACGCAGCAGATGACCGGAAGCGTGGTGGCGGAACTGGACCATATGCGTGACCGGTTGGAAGGCAGCGACGTGCCCGAGGCGGAGTTGCAGGCAATGGCCCCCCTGATGCGCGCGACCTCGGTTGCCATCGACCTTGCCGCGCCCCCGCCGCCAGAGCGCAACCTGTTGCGCGCGCATGATTTGGCCGGGCTGAGCCTGATCGCGACCTTGCGTGCGCAATTGCCCGGCTTCGTGGCGGTGGACCTGCGCGACAGCAGGCAGGCGGTCCTGTGGATAGATTCCCGGCATGGGGTGGTGCTGGCGACAGTGTCGCGGGCGCGGATGTCCCCGTCGAACCCCCACCAGCTGCTTGTGATCGTCCTGCTGGCTTCGATCTTCATGACGCTCATCTCGTTCCTGTTCCTGCGCAATCAGGTGCGCCCGATCCGGCGTCTCGCGGCAGCAGCCGAAGCCTTCGGCAAGGGGCAGACCGTGGACTATCGCCCCGCCGGAGCGACCGAGGTGCGTGCCGCCGGCCAGGCGTTTCTGGACATGCGCGCGCGGATCGAGCGCCAGATCGCGCAGCGCACGCTCATGCTGTCGGGTGTAAGCCATGACATGCGCACGCCGCTCACCCGGATGCGCCTGACCCTGTCGATGATGGAGGAGAGCGAGGACACCGAGGCCCTGACTGCCGACATCACGGAGTTGGAGGCGCTTCTGGACAGTTTTCTCGATTTCGCCCGCGCACATGCGACGGTTGCGCCGGAAACGGTGGACCCGACCGCACTGGTGGCCGAGGTTGTCGCCGGTCGCGCAAAGGGGCGCGGCAAAGTGACCCTGCGCGGCGCCGATGAGCAGCTGCGCCCGATGGCGCTCCGCCCTCTTCTGATTGCGCGCGCGCTGGACAATCTGGTGGGCAATGCGCTGCGTTATGGCGCCGAGGCGCATGTCTGCGTCACCCAGACAGACACCGAACTTGTGATCGCGGTCGAGGATTGTGGCCCCGGCATTCCAGCCGACCGGCGCGAGGAGGCGAAGCTTCCGTTTGCGCGGCTGGATGCGGCGCGCAACCAGAACCTTGGCGGTGGCGTCGGGCTGGGGCTGGCCATCGCCGAGGACGCGATGCGCCAGCATGGCGGCCGTCTGATTCTGGATCAGAGCCCGACATTTGGCGGGCTGCGCGCGCGCCTTGTTCTGCCGCGCTGAAATCTTTGCGCAAGGGGGGTGTAGCGGTGCTTGCGGCGGCCCGGCCGCCATGCAGGGAACAGAAGCGCCCGCGAGCCGCGCCTACCCGCCCGCCTCGCGGGCGCTGTCCGGCGCCACGGCGCCGAACAGGAAAGCAAGTCAGAAGTTGATCGTGCAGCCCGAAGGGAGCGGCGGCAGGCATTGCCCTTGGCGTGTTGGCGGGCGGGGCCATCCGGTCTTTCACCTGCACCGGAAACACGGGCCTGCGTTCGCCGGAGTGGCGATTATCGACCGGCCACTTCGGTTTCGTATTCGCGCAGAATCAGGCGCCACCAGTCGAACCAGTCATCCAGATTCGCGCGTGTCACACCG
>SKRW01000045.1 GCA_007118295.1 Paracoccaceae bacterium
GCCAGAACGCCGGTTGCAGGCAGGCCAGATACAAACTGCATTTTGCACCTCCTATACCGTGCAAGTGAGTCCATCAAAGGGAATGGTGCCACCACCCGGTTAACAGAGTGTGAAATGCAGTGTCACCCGCGCCTGAAAAACATGCGCGATTTTAGGTATCTGCGCGCCCGTCCACAGGCCGGGCGCGCAGGGGCATCAGCGCAGGATGCTGCGTCCCGCGTAAACCGCTGTTTCACCGAGGCTTTCTTCGATCCGGATCAACTGGTTATACTTTGCCAGCCGGTCCGACCGCGCCAGTGACCCTGTCTTGATCTGCCCGCAATTCGTGGCTACGGCCAGATCGGCGATGGTCGCATCTTCGGTTTCGCCCGACCGGTGCGACATCACACAGGTCATGCGCGCGCGGTGGGCCATGTCGACGGCGGCCAGGGTCTCGGTCAGCGTGCCGATCTGGTTGACCTTGACCAACAAGGAATTGGCGCAGCCCTTTTCGATCCCGTCGGCCAGGCGCAGCGGGTTGGTGACGAACAGATCGTCCCCCACAAGCTGCACCGTGTCGCCCATCAGCGTGGTCAGTTTGGCCCAGCCGTCCCAGTCATCTTCGGCCATGCCATCCTCGATCGAGATGATCGGGTAATCCTTGACCAGCCCCATCAGATAGGCGGCATTCTCGTCGCGGGTCATGACTGCGCCTTCGCCCGCCATGTGATACTTGCCATCGCGGTAATATTCAGTCGCGGCGCAATCGAGGGCCAGATAGATATCCTCACCCGGTTTGTAGCCTGCCTTCTCGATGGATTTCAGAATGAAATCCAGCGCATCGCGGGTGCTCGACAGGTTCGGCGCAAAGCCGCCTTCGTCGCCGATACCGGTGCTCAGACCCGCGGCGGAGAGTTCCTTCTTCAGCGTGTGGAACACTTCTGCCCCCATGCGCACAGCCTCGCGGATGCTGGTCGCGGACACCGGCATGATCATGAATTCCTGAATGTCGATCGGGTTGTCAGCATGCTCGCCGCCATTGATGATATTCATCATCGGCACGGGCAGGGTGCGCGCCGATGTGCCGCCGACATATCGAAACAGCGGCTGGCCGCTATATTCGGCAGCCGCCTTGGCGACGGCCATCGACACGCCCAGAATGGCATTCGCGCCCAGCCGCGCCTTGTTGGGCGTGCCGTCCAGTTCGCACATCGCGGCGTCAATGCCGACCTGTTCAGTTGCGTCAAACCCGACCAGAGCCTCGGCCAGTTCGCCATTCACCGCTGCCACGGCTTCCAGCACACCCTTGCCCATATAGCGGGCCTTGTCGCCATCGCGGCGCTCTACGGCCTCATGCGCGCCGGTCGATGCGCCAGACGGCACCGCCGCGCGGCCCATGGTGCCATCTTCGAGGATGACATCCACTTCCACAGTGGGGTTCCCCCGGCTGTCCAGTATCTCGCGACCGATAATATCGATGATGGTGCTCATGGGGCTCCCCTTATGCGCTACGGTGTCGCAGGTTCTATAGCGCCAGTCGGGGATAGTTTCTAGGCCGCCCGAGTCTCGCGCCACAGTGTGAACAGGCCCGCCGCAACGATGATCGTGGCACCAATCAGCGTCAACAGGTCCGGGCGCTCGCCAAACATCAGAACCGCAACGATCAGCGCGAATAGCAGGCGCGTATAGCGAAACGGTGTGACAAAGGACAATTCACCCATGCGCATCGCGGCGACCAGACTGTAATAGCCCATGACCCCGACCCCCATCGCGGCACCAAGGGTGAGCAACTGGCTTGTAGTTGGCAGGACAGGTGCCTCGCGCATGGCCAGCATCAGGAACAGACCCGCCGGAATGACCATTCCGAATGCCCAGCAAGAGAGTTGATAGCTGGACACACTGCGCGGAATGACGCGCGTGGCAAGGTCGCGCCCGGCAAGCCCGAACACCCCGACAAGCGCCAGCATCGCCGCAGGTTCGAACCCTGCCATTCCTGGCCGCACGATCAGGATCACACCAAAAAAACCCACCAGAATGGCCGTCCAGCGCCGCCAGCCCACCTTTTCGCCCAGAAACAGCACCGCGCCCAGCGTCACGATCAGCGGCGCCGATTGCAGCACCGCCGAGGCCGTCGCCAGACTGGCCAGCACGAAACTGAGCACGAAACCGATAGTGCCGATCATCTCGAAGATATTGCGCGTCAGGATTGCGGGGGTCAGCAACAGGGGCGTGATCAGGCGCTGCCCCTTTTGATGTGCGATCAGCCCGAAGATCACCATCCCGCCAATGCCCAGAAAGACCAGAATCTGCCCGACAGGCAGCCTGTCGGCCAGCAACTTGATGAACATATCCTCAAGCGAGAAGGCCGCCATGGACAGCGACATCAGCAACGCGCCGCGCAGATTGTCGGTCATGGGGCAGATCCTTCACAGGTGAAACAAGCTATGCCTAGCCCGCGCGCCTGCCCGATAAAAGCGAAAAGCGCGCCCGTCGCGGGGCGCGCTTCTGTGGTCTGACAGGTGACGTCTGGCGTCAGGTGTCTTTCTTGGCGGCCCGCTTGATCGGTGCCCAGAGGGCCTTGTTGCTGAGATATAGCAGCGATGCCAGCACCGACAGGAAGATCACACCGATAAAACCTGCGCGCTTGCGCTCGACCATTTTAGGCTCGGCTGTCCAGGTCAGAAAGGCCGCGACGTCTAGCGCCATCTGCTCTTCGGTGGCGGGGGTGCCATCCTCGTAAAAGACCATGTCGTCAAACAGCACGGGTGCCATGGAGACCCAGTCACCATACGCCTTGTTGTAGTAAAACAGCGACCCGGCCTGAAAGTCTTCTTCACCCGTGTAGCCCAGCAGGAAGGACGCGATGTATTCCGGCCCGCCAATACCTTTCATCAACTGGTTGATACCCAGACCGTACGGGCCGCTGAAGCCCGCGCGTGCCTTGGTCATCAGGCTAAGATCCGGCGCACCCTCGAATTGCGATTCGGGGAAATGGTCGGGACCGGTTGCGGGGCGCCAGTCGCGCAACTGTTCGTCCCACACTTCATACATGTCGGCGAAGGCTCGCATCTGGTCTTCGGGCAGTTCCGGGCCGTTGCGGTCCGACAGCGTGCGGAAGGCAACATATTCCAGCCCGTGGCATGCAGCGCAGACCTCGTGATAAACCTGCAAGCCGCGTTGAAGCTGGTTGCGGTCATAGGTGCCGGTCATCCCCTGAAAGGAGAAGTCGAAATTGGTGACTTCGCCTTTCACCTTCTTGGCCTCGGCCATGGTGGCTGGCAGGGCCAGCACCAGAGCAGACAGGGCAGCAACGGCAAGATTCCTCAGTTTCATTGATATATCCTTTCGGTTTGCCGTTACTCTGCAGGGATCGGTTCAGCCGGTGGGCCTTTGGGGCCGTCGTCCGACTTGGATTTCAGGCTTGCCTTGAAATCTTCCTCGATGCTGGCGGGCTCTGGGAGCGGTTTTTCCAACACGCCCAGCAAGGGCATGATCACAAGGAAATAGGCAAACCAGTAGGCTGTCCCGATCAGCGAGATCGTGGTGTAGATCCCTTCGGCTGGCATGGCACCGGCCCAGGTCAGCACCACGAAATTCACGATGAACAACCAGAACCATATCTTGAACATCGGACGATACCGGCCCGACCGCACGGACGATGTGTCAACCCAGGGCAGCAACGCCCAGACGAAGATCGACCCGAACATGGCCAGAACCCCGAAGAAGGTCGCATCGATGATGCCAAAGCTGAGCCAGTTCACGGCGATCACGATCCACACATCCGATGTGAAGGCCCGCAGAATCGCGTAGAAGGGCAGGAAGTACCATTCCGGCACGATTTCAGGGGGTGTCACCAGGGGGTTGGCTTCGATGTAGTTATCCGTGTGCCCCAGGAAGTTCGGAAGGAACCCGACCACGGCCCACAGGATCGCAAGGATCACGACCAGCGCAAACAGATCCTTGATCACGAAATAGGGCCAGAACGGCAAGGTGTCCCTGGACGCTTCTTCCTTGGATGCGCGGCGCACTTCAACCCCGGTCGGGTTGTTGTTGCCCGTGGTATGGAACGCCCAGACATGCACGATGCTCAGGCCCAGAATGACGAAGGGCAGCAGATAATGCAGCGAGAAGAAGCGGTTGAGCGCGGCGTTGTCCACGGCAGGCCCGCCCAGCAGCCATGTCTGCAACAGGTCGCCAATGCCGGGAATCGCGCCGAACAGGCCAGTAATGACCGTGGCACCCCAGAACGACATCTGACCCCATGGCAGCACATAGCCCATGAACGCAGTCGCCATCATTGCCAGATAGATCAGGATCCCGATGATCCATGTGATCTCGCGCGGGGCCTTGTAGCTGCCGTAATACATGCTGCGAAACATGTGCAGATAGACTGCAAAGAAGAACAGCATCGACCCGTTCTGGTGCAGATAGCGGATCATGTGCCCGCCATTCACGTTGCGCATGATATGTTCGACACTCGCAAACGCAAAGTCGACATGCGGCGTGTAATGCATCGCCAGAACGATTCCGGTCACGATCTGCAGGATAAGGCAGAAAAACAGGACGATACCCCAGATCCACATCCAGTTCAGGTTCTTGGGCGTCGGGATCATGATCGTGTCATAGATCAGACCGACGATAGGCAGCCGACGATGAATCCACTTTTCAGCGTTCGAGTTCGGCTCGTAGTGATCGTGTGGAATACCAGACATATGGTGTCTCTCCCTTAGCCGAGCTGGATTGTGGTTTCGTCAACGAACTGCGCCAACGGAATATGCATGTTCTCGGGCGCGGGGCCGCGGCGAATACGGCCTGCCGTGTCATAGTGCGACCCGTGGCAAGGGCAGAACCAGCCGCCAAAATCACCGGCATTGTTCAGCGGCACGCACCCCAGATGGGTGCATACACCCGTCATCACCAGCCATTCGCCTTCGTCATCCATGGTGCGGTTGGCATCAAGGGCGTCGGTGCCGGGTCTGTTGGGATTGCGCGATTCGCGGTCAATGCTCAGGTCCGACAAATCGACTGCGCGCCCGGCTTCGATATCCTCGGGGGTGCGGCGGCGAATGAACACGGGCTTGCCCAGAAAGTTGACTGTGATCTGACCACCCGGCTCGAGCCCGCCCACGTCGACAAAGATCGACGACAGGGCCTGAACATCGGCCGATGGGTTCATCTGGTTGACCAGCGGCCACACTGCGGCGCCGACCGTTACCACGCCAGCACCGGCCGCGGCATAATGGATGAAATCCCTGCGGGTGCTGTCCTGATCTTCAGCGTTGGACACGAGCATTCTCCCTTTCACTGGGTTCGATGGATTCAACAATCAAGGGACCGTGGTCAAACCACAGCCTATATTCAGGCGTATTTAGCGGGGTTTGGCATACTCGTCCAGCCGCCAAAGCAGGTTAAGGTGTCGCAGTTTGACGCATTCGCCCTGCTTTGGTGCGCGTTTGCCTGCATTAGCGCAAACAGCGGCTCAGCCTTCGGGCGGGCGGGTGGCCTGCATCGCGGGTCGCGCCCCGAAGCGGGCGTCCCAGCGGGCCAGTTCGGGACGGGTGGCGCGCCAGTTGCGCGCGTCATGGCGCAGGTCCAGATAGCCCAGCGCGCAGCCAAGGGCGATTTGCCCTGCGCAGAGAGGGCCGGCCAGATAGGCCATCCAGCGCGCCTCGATCACATCGAGGCTGCGCGCGATCTTGGTCCACTGCCCTTCGACAAAAGGGGCAAAGCGGATGTCCTCGGGGCGCAGACGCGATTCATAGACCATGGCCAGTGCGGCATCCAGCATCCCGTCTGCCGTCGCCTCCAGCGTCAGCGCGTCCCAGCGCCGTGCATTCTCGGGGTAGAGGCCAGCCTGCGCGCGCGCGTCAAGATACTGGCAGATCACCCTGCTGTCATAGAGCGCGGCACCATCCGGGCGCAAAAGCGTGGGTATCTTGCCCAGCGGGTTGGCGGCTATCGGCGTCGTGCCGGGGTCCAGCGGGGTGCCGGAACCGACAATCAGCGTCAACTGGTCCGCAAGACCAGCCTCATGCGCCAGCGCAAGCACCTTGCGGGCATAGGGCGAGGCGGCACTGAAATACAGCGTCAGACCAGTTGCAGGCACCCCACTCACAGGCGGCGCATCCGGATGCGCCCCAGCGCCGAGGCGTCGATCTCGAACCCCGGCCCGTTCGTGCCCAGCCGGATGGTACGGCGGAAGCGTGCACTGGCGTTGACCTGATCGCGGTCGCGCGGGCGGTGAGTGCTGACACCCTCATGCAACTCATCCAGCGCATCTTCGGCGCGCTGATCCGTGCGTCCGACCTGCACTTGCCGCGCAAGCGTGTAGCCTGCCAACGCGACAGCGCCATATTTCGCTGCGAATACAGCAATCGGTGCAAGTGGCAGCGCCATTGGAAACCCTCCAGAAACCTGCGCCACAAGCTATCAGGATTGACGGGTTTGTCCATTCACAGTTGCGCCTGTGAGCGCAGGATCACACGGCAACGGGTTGATTGGGCGCCAATGTGGCGCTGCTGTCCACGACAATGCGTCCCAACGGCCAGTCCAGCCGGATCTGCGCGCCCTCAAGCCGGGGCGAGTTGGGCAGCACGGTCACGGGGCCGTCGCAATTCCCGAATGTCAGGCGCGCGCCTGACCGTTCCAGCAGGGTTTTGGCGATGAACAGTCCCAGCCCCATCCCCTCGTAATCGGGGCGGTGGCGCGGGCGCGACGGGTCGCGGCGTCTGCGGATGAAGGGCTCGCCGATATAGCCCAGCAGCGCAGGCGGAAAGCCGGGGCCATCGTCGATCACGCGGATGGTCAGCACCCTGTCAGACCATTCTGCCTGCACCCAGACCTGTGCTGCGGCAAAATCCACAGCGTTCTGGATCAGGTTACGCAACCCGTGGATGATCTCGGGGCGGCGCTGGATGACAGGTTGCGCCTCATCCCCGCCCAAGCCGGGTGCGATCAGGAAATGCACCTTCTTGCCGCGGTCGCAATGTGGGTCCGCCGCCTCTTGCAGCACCGCCTCCAGCGGCGCGCGCAGCAGATGCGTGTCCTCCTTGCCCGCCCGCCCCATCGAGCGCAGGATATCGCGGCACCGGTCCGCCTGTTCGACCAGCAGGCGCGCATCTGCCTGTAATTCTGGGTGGCCGCGCAATTCCTCGACCAGTTCGGAACTGACCAGCTTGATCGTTGCCAACGGCGTGCCCAGTTCATGCGCCGTGGCCGCGACCACGCCGCCCAGATCGGTCAGTTTCTGTTCGCGCGTCAACGCCATCTGCGCGGCCAGCAGCGCATTGGCCATTGAACTCGCCTCGGCGGCGACACGCTGCGCGTAGAACGCCTGAAACAGGATCCCGATGACAATGGCCGCCCAGAACCCGAAGGCAAAGATCGGTGGCACCACCAGCGCCGTGCCATCGACAAAGCGCAGCGGTTGATAGGTGAAACTGACAAGCGTCAGCAAGGCGATGGCCACCAGTGCCAGCAGCAATGTCGAACGTGGTTTCAGCGCCATGGCCGACACAGTGACCGGGCCCAGCACCAGCAGCGAAAACGGGTTGGTGATCCCACCGGTCAGATACAGCAGGCAGATCAGCAGCGCGATGTCGAACAGAAAGGTCAGCATCGCCTCGGATTCGCTTAACCGCTTGGTCTGCGGAAACAGCACCATAGACAGCAGGATCGACAGCGCCGCTGCCCCCATCACCAGCCAGACCAGCACCACCTCGAACCGCAACCCGAAATGGAAATGTGCCACCAGCAGGGCCGCGGCCTGCCCCCCGAGCGCGACCGTCCGCAGGTAGGTCATCGTGCGCAGTCGAACCCACTCGCCGCGATGATCTTGCGAGATTTCCCCAAATGTCGGGCTTTGCATGGCACCTCCGCGGGGCGCGTTGTCACAGTTGCGCCATACGGGATTGTTAGGACGCCAACCCTGAGGCATCAAGGCGTCGCAGACCGACACAGGATATCGTGATGATTCGCCTCTATTCCACAATAGCGCTTGGCTCCATCGCAGCTATGCTGGGGGGCTTGGGCTTCATGATCTATTCGGGTTCGCAACAGACCGGCTTTGACCAGTGTCGCGCCACGTCCATCGCAGGCGGGGCCGGGTCCATCGGTGGGGCGTTTGAACTGGTGGATCACACGGGCCGCATTGTGACGGATGCCGATTTCACCGACCGCCCGACGCTGATCTATTTCGGCTATACGTTCTGCCCCGATGTCTGCCCGCTGGACACCGCGCGCAACGCGCAGGCTGTGGATATGCTGGCGGACAAGGGCTACGACGTGACGCCTGTGTTCATCTCGGTCGATCACAAGCGCGACACACAAGAGGCACTGGCCGAATTCGTCCGCTTCATGCACCCCGAGATGATCGGCCTGACCGGGTCCGAAGAGCAGATCCGCACTGCGGCGCGCGCGTACCGGATGTATTACGCGGTGCAGGAAACGGATGATGATTTCTACCTGATCGACCATTCGACCTTCAGCTACCTGTTGCTGCCCGGTCATGGCTTTGTCGAGGTGATCCGCCGCGACCAGTCGCCCGAGCAGGTGGCAGATATGCTGGCATGTTTCATCGATAACGCATAATGCGCGGATAAATTGACCTTCGGCTTCGCGCACTCTACATCACTGTCTATGACAGAGAGTGTGCAAATGACCGATATTCCTGCGCCAGACCTTGGCCCTGATCCTTCGCTTCTGCTGGTTGATGATGATGAGGTGTTTCTCAAACGCCTAGCCCGCGCGATGGAAAAGCGCGGTTTCACGGTCGAGACCGCAGGCTCGGTGACCGCAGGCAAGGTCATCGCCCGCGCCCGCCCGCCCGCCTATGCCGTGATCGACCTGCGGCTTGAAGATGGCAATGGACTGGATGTGGTCGAAGCCCTGCGCGACGCGCGCGAGGATGCGCGTATCGTGGTGCTGACAGGCTACGGAGCGATTGCCACGGCGGTTGCCGCAGTCAAGATCGGCGCCACGGATTACCTGTCCAAACCCGCCGACGCCAATGAGGTGATCCGCGCGCTTCTGGCCAATCCGGACGATGCCTTGCCCGAACCACAGGAAAACCCGATGTCCGCCGACCGGGTGCGCTGGGAACATATCCAGCGCGTGTTCGAGCAATGCGACCGCAACGTATCGGAAACAGCGCGACGGCTGAGCATGCATCGCCGCACCTTGCAACGCATCCTTGCCAAACGCTCACCGCGCTGAGATCATCTGATATGCGAAACGTGTCGCATGGCATCAGGGTGAGTCCATGAGGGTCGCGGGTCTGATTGCACTGCTAGCGGTTCTGGCGGCCTGCGCGTCGCCGCAACAGGCGTGCGTTCGCGCTGCACAGGCCGAACTCGTCGAACTGGACCGCCAGATCGCCGAGAGTGAAGCTGCGTTGGCGCGCGGCTATCGCCTGATACAAGCGACCGAGCCGCGCACAACGCTGCATATCTGCGCCTGGCCCCGCGAGCCTGTGCTGTTTTGCACGCATCACACGCCTGGAACGCGGGCGCAGCGCGAAATCGTGAATGTCCCGGCGGAACAGGCGCGTCTTGCCAGTCTGCGCGCCCAGCGTGACGCGCTTGCCGTCCGCGCATCGCAGGCAGTGGCTGCTTGCCGCGCGAGCTAGGTTCCGCCCTCGCCCTGCCGGGCCGTCGGACCCCACCCGCGCGCCGTCCGGGCAGGGCAAGGGCGGAACACCGGTGTCAGTGAACAGGCACCGAGACCGGGTCCAGCAGCGTGCGCCCACCGTCAATGGTGATGATCTGTCCGGTCATGAAGGCCGCGGCGTCGGATGCCAGAAATTGCACCGCTTCTGCGGCCTCTGATGCGGCCCCGATGCGGCCCATGGGCGTCTGTTGCAGGATCAGCGCGCGATAATCCTCATTCGCGTTCATCTGATCTTTCAGATTCGCACTCATCACGCTGCCCAGCGACACCCCGTTGACGCGGATGCGGTGACGCGCAATTGCAACGGCCATCGAGCGGGTCATCTGGTCCAGCGCTGCCGAGGCGATGGAATAGGCCATCAATTCGGGTTGCGTGCGTCGCGCGGCAATCGACGACAGGTTGATGATCGACCCAATCGCGTTCTTGCGGCCATCTGTATCTTCAGCCTGTGCGATCATCTGCTTGGCGACCATCTGGCTCAGCTTCAGGCTGGCCAGCAGATTCTGTTGCAATGCCTCTTGCACGGCATCGCTCTGATCGTTCAGCGGATCACACGAGATGCACTCGCGCGTCGCATTGACCAGTATGTCCACGCGGTCATACGCATCCAGCGTGGCCGAAAGCAGGTTGGCCAGTGTCAGGCGCTCGCGCAGATCGCCCGCAAAGAAGATCGAATGCTCATCCGCTCCTGACATGGTCGCAACTTCGGATCGCAATCTGCTTTCATCGCGGTCCGCCAGCACCACGCGCGCACCCTGATCGACGAAATGGCGCGCGATGGCCAGCCCGACACCATTCGCTGCGCCGGTGACAATCGCGACCTTGCCCGATATGGAATAGCTCATCTTGAGTGTCCCTGACGCTTTTGTCTTGTGATGGTCTTGCCCCCGCGCGTGCGGGGGTTGCTGGCATGCCAGACGCGAAAGGCACCGGTCTCGGCCAGAATCTCATGCTGGCCGAACAGATCGGCCAAGGCCCCTTCATACGGCAGATGACGATTCGCGACCATCCATAACTGCCCGCGTCCCTTCAGCATCCGCGCGGCGGCGGCAATGAAGGCAAGCCCCAGCGCGGGTTGCGGCTTGCGCCCGGTATGAAAGGGCGGGTTCATCACCACGCCATCCAGCGATTCAGGCAGGGCGAAGCTTGTCGCATCCGCCCAGTGAAACTGCGCCCGCGGATCGGAAATATTCACCCGTGCAAGTTCAAGGGCGGCGGCCTCTGCCTCGACCAGGTGCACCTGGTCGACCCCGTCGCGCGCAAGGCACGCTGCGGACAGATACCCCCATCCTGCGCCCAGATCAGCCATCCGGGCGGGCAGGGCCTGTGGCAGATATGCTGCCAGTAGCTGCGATCCGGCATCGACATCTGCGACTGAGAACACGCCCGGCACGGTCCGGAACATGCCAAGCGCAGGGTCGGTCACGCTGTGCGGTTCAAGCGCCCAATCGGTGAAATCGGCCCCATCGGGGGCGAACCAGAACAGCTTGCCATGTGCTTTCGAGATTGTGCCGACAACCGACACCTTCTCGCGCACCGCTTTCAGAACGCTCTCGACCCCATCGGTCTTCTGACCGTCCACCAGCACCAGCCGCGCGCCCAGACGCACGGCTTCGGCAACCAGTCCCAGACCCTCGGCCTTGGAGCGTGGCAGGCAGATCAGCGCAGCGGGTGCCGGGGCAGGGATCACGCTGACCTGATATCCGGCCTCCGTCAGCGCCGCATGATCGGGGGAAAACCCCTGCACCAGTGACAGGCGCTCTGGTGGCAAGGGGTCGAACAGTTCACCCGCACGCGGGCGGAATACGGATATCATCCCATCGGGCAGGCACAGGCCATCATCCAGCGCGATGGCCAGACGCACCGCGCGCGGTGCGGGATCAAGGGTCAGAGCGGGGGAATGGGTCATGGGGCGCGCAGCGCCTTATTCCTTTTCCAGCGTGCATTGCAGCGGATGTTGATGGCGCCGCGCAAAATCCATCACTTGCGCGACCTTGGTTTCGGCCACCTCATAGGAGAACACACCGACGACTGCCACCCCTTTCTTGTGAACCGTCAGCATGATGTCGAATGCCATGGCGTGGGACATGCCGAAAAACCGTTCCAGAACGTGCACGACGAATTCCATCGGTGTATAGTCGTCATTCAACAGCAACACCTTGTACATCGGGGGACGCTGCGTGCGGGTGCGCGTCTTGGTGACAACCGCGTTGTCACCTTCGGGTCCGTTCGGCCCATTCGGGTCCTGACTTGCGGTATTCGGAATCAAGTTCATTCCGGTCGAGTGCCCCTCGGTGTCTGGATTACAATTGCTCCTCGCAATATAGCGTATCCCTGCGGCCTGAAAAGCCCTCGATAAAACACCCGATGAAATCAGGACGCCAGCGATGACCCGGATTACCACCATTGGTTTCGATGCAGACGACACGCTCTGGCATAACGAGCGCTTCTTTCGCATGACGCAAGACCACTTTGCCGATCTGCTGGCAGACTACACGGACCGCGAGTCGCTGATGGCGCGACTGCTGGACGCAGAGCGGCGCAACCTCGGGCAATATGGGTTCGGCATCAAGGGTTTCGTGCTGTCGATGATCGAAACCGCGATCGAGGTGACAGATGGGCGTGTGCCTGCCTCGGTCATCTCGGAATTGCTGAGCGCCGGGCAGGAAATGCTGCGCCATCCCATCGAACTCTTGCCCAATGCCGAGGCGACCATCGCAGCGCTTGCGCCCACGCATCGGTTGGTGCTGATCACCAAGGGCGATCTGCTGGATCAGGAACGCAAACTCGCACAGTCCGGTCTGGGCGAGATGTTCGATGCCGTCGAGATCGTCTCGGACAAGACGCCGGTCGTCTATGCGAACATTTTTGCCCGCCATGGCGACGGGGCAGAGGCCGCATTGATGGTCGGCAATTCGATGCGGTCTGATGTCTTGCCGCCGATTCTCGCGGGGGGCTGGGGCGTGCATGTGCCCTTTGGCATGGAATGGGAAATCGAGCGGGCCGAAGCGCCGGTCACGCATCCGCGTTTTCGCGTCCTTGCCCATCTGGGCGAATTGCCCGACTTGATTGGCTGGATTGACGGCAGCTAGGTGCGGATATTGTGATTGTGCAGATTCGGGGCGCAATATCTGGCGATCACAACATGAAGAAACAGATAAAACACACTGAAAATTCATGCTTTTCTTGAAGCGTCCGTCATGCTAACCTCTGGTTGAGCAGAATACCCGCATCATAATAAAATAAGCGGGTCCGGGCAGAGGCAGAAAATGCAGGCGCAAATCTTGCGATCATTTCGCCATGTAATGGCGTGTCTTGTCGTGGTGCATGTCACGCTCCTTGCGGGCATGGTGCACGCGGCGCCCTATGCGGCGATGGTCATGGATGCCCGCAACGGCGAAGTAATCTTTGCGCGCAATCACGACACCAAGCTGCACCCGGCCTCTCTGACCAAGATGATGACGCTCTATGTCGCGTTCGAGGCGATCAAGCATGGCGAGGTCACGCTGGACACGCAATTCACCGTCAGCCGGAATGCAACCGCGACCAGTTGCGTCTGTCTGGGCCTGCGCCCAGGGCAGCGGATCTCGCTGCGTTACCTGATCCGCGCGGCGGCCCTGCGCTCGGCCAATGATGCCTCGGTCGTGATCGCCGAAGGCATCTCGGGCTCGGTCGAGGCGTTCGCCGAGCGCATGACCCGGACAGGCCGCGCAATGGGCATGAGCAACACCACCTTCCGCAACCCCCACGGGCTGACGCAGTCGGGTCACGTTTCGACCGCGCGTGACATGACCATTCTGGGGCGGCAGTTGTATTTCGACTATCCGCAATATTTCAACATTTTCTCGCGTCGCAGTGATCATGCCGGGGTCGCGACGGTCCCGAACACCAACCGCCGTTTTCTGGACGCCTATTCGGGGGCCGATGGTATCAAGACCGGCTACACCCGTGCGGCAGGGTTCAACCTGACAGCATCTGCGCAACGTGGGGGCAAGCATATCATCGCCACCATGTTTGGCGGTGCGTCCACGGCGGCGCGCAATGCGCATGTGGCGGAACTGCTGGATATCGGGTTCAGCCGTGCCAATGCGCGCGTGGCCACGCGCGCCCCGCGCACGCCTGCCTATCAGGGTCGTGGTGCCGTGGCCGTGGCGCAGGCCCCGTCAGCGCCTGTGCGCAATGGCGATGACGACCCGAATGCCGCAGCCAAGACGATCCGCCTGCAACTGGCTGTGCGCAAAAGCCCACGGCCCCAGCCCCGGCGCATACCCCAGCCAGAGGCCGTGCCGGACGAAGATATCCTGCTGGCCGTGCGCGAGAGCGTAGAGGCAGCCGTCGCCGAATCCATCGCCGAATCCGTCGCCGAATCCCCACAGGCGACCGAGGACGAGACCCTGTCGCCTGTTGTCGCGGCCCTTGCCCCCGAAGCCCTTGCCGTGACGCCCAGAGCGCGACCCGACACATTGGCGACCCAACCGGATGATGGCGCAACCGAGCCTTCGGTCGATCTTGCCGTTGCGGTCGAGGTCGGCTTTTCGATCGCGGATCCCAAGGATCTGATCGCACTCGAAGCAGATGAGGTCGCCGAAGCGACCCCGGACACAGGCGCAAGCCCGGCATCCGAGGTAATCGAGTTGACTGAAGTTATGGAGACAGAAAACCCGACTGATCTGCAAGATACGGCGGACGCGCCGGAAACACTGACAGGAGAGCAAGTCGAGATCGCAGATGCGACCGAAAACGCCGCGCCCCTTACAAGTGACATCGCGCAAGCGCCGCCGCCCGTCAGAGCCGAGTCGGTGTCTGACGCCTTTGCCGAAACCGAGATGGCCACCGCCGCGCCGCTACAGGATGCACAACTCGATGCCGAGACAGTCTGGATCGGCGGCGAGGCCGCCTTCCTGCCTGACCCGCAGGCGCCGCCCGCAGCCCTTGCATCCGTCAGCAACCTGACACTGAATGCGGATCTGGACCTGCCCGACCCGGCCAGCCGCCCCACCCCCAATCCCGATATCATCCTGACCAGCACACCCGCCGCAGGCCATGTCGAGGCCGAGCGTCAGGCCATCGCACGTGTCGCAGAGGCAACCGCCCAGCACGATGTCGAAATGGTCAGCCGTCTGTCCACATCGGATGGCGGGCGGCTCTGGGGCGTGTCGCTGGGGCAGTTCAACTCGCGATCCGCCGCTGAACGCGGCCTGATCACGGTCAAGATGGCCGAGGCCGCAGCCCTGGGCAACGGGGTCAGTCGCATCCGCCAGACCAGTGGCAGGTTCGAGGCCAGCTTCGCGGGCCTGACCCAGACAGAGGCCGAACGCGCCTGTATGCGCCTGTCGGCGCGCGCGATGGATTGTGTCGTCGCAAGCCCCTGAATACCCATAGCCAGCGGCACCCCGCCCATCCTATACTGCGCGGATGCCCGCCTTTTGCCGCGATTGCCTGACCCAGTTTGACACGGGCCCCCGCTGCCCGTCCTGCCATGGCCCGCGCGTCGTGGCTGGGGCAGAGCTGTTCGAGTTGTGCATCGCGCATATGGACTGTGACGCGTTCTATGCCAGCGTCGAGAAGCGCGACAACCCGGCCCTGCGCGACAAGCCGGTGATCGTGGGTGGTGGCGCGCGCGGGGTGGTCACAACCGCCTGCTACATTGCGCGCATTCATGGCGTGCGCTCGGCCATGCCGATGTTCAAGGCATTGCAGCTTTGCCCCGAGGCGGTGATCGTCAAGCCTCGCTTCGAGGCGTATGCCTCTGCCTCGCGCGAGATCCGCGCGATGATGGAAGTCCTGACCCCGGCGATAGAGCCCCTGTCGCTGGACGAGGCGTTTCTGGACCTGACCGGCACTGCGCGCCTGCATGGCGCGCCGCCTGCGATCATGCTGGCCGGGCTGTTGCGGCGGATGGAACGCGAGTTGCGGCTGTCAGGCTCGGTCGGCCTGTCACACAACAAGTTTCTGGCCAAGATCGCCTCTGATCTGGACAAGCCGCGCGGGTTTTCCATCATCAGCCGGGCCGATACAGCCGCATTTCTGCGCGGCAAGCCGGTCGGGATTATCTGGGGTGTCGGGGCCGCGACGCGCGCGCAGTTGGAGCGCGCGGGCATTGCCACGATTGATGATCTGTTGCGCTGGGACCAGACCGATCTGGTCGCGCGGTTCGGAGGGATGGGCACACGGCTGTGGCATCTGGCGCGCGGGCTTGATGCGCGACCCGTGGCGCGTGATCCGGGCGTGAAGTCGATTTCCAAGGAGACGACATTTGACAGCGATCTGCGCGACCCTGACCTCTTGGAGGGGCATTTGTGGCGGCTGGCCGATCAGGTTTCGGCGCGGGCCAAGGCCAAGGGTCTGGCGGGGCGCGTGGTGACGCTCAAGCTCAAGCGCGCCGATCATCGGATACTGACCCGCAGGCTCAGCCTGCAGGCACCCACGATGCTGGCCGATGTGATCTATCGCGCCGCGCGGCCCCTGCTGGGTCAGGCGATGGTTTCGGCCCCGTTTCGACTGTTGGGCGTCGGCATATCGGACCTGTCGCAGGCCGACGGCCCCGGATTCAGCCCCGATCTGCTGGACCCGCAAGCCGCACAGCGGGCCGAAGCCGAGCGCGCGATGGACCGCTTGCGTGCGCGGTTCGGTGTGGATGCCGTGGTCAAGGGGCGCAGCCTGCGCTGAGGCCCTGCGCTTCTGGCTGGCGCGGTGGGTGCAGAGCACCCACCCTACCTGTGTCGTGTGGCTGTCAGCGGAATGCCCTGTGGGCGGGCAATGGAAAAGCCCCGCCTGTGCAGGCGGGGCTTTCAGTGTTGCGTCAGGAAAATCCGGTTAGCTGTTGCTGAACTCCGGATAGGCTTCCATGCCCATTTCCGTCTTATCGAGGCCCGTGACCTGATCCTCGTCGCTGACACGGATACCCATCACTGCCTTCAAGATCAGCCACACAACCAGCGAGGCTGCGAACATGAAGATACCGATGGTCACCATGCCGATGAACTGCGTCACGAAATTGGCGTCGCTATTGGTCAGCGGCACGGCCATCGTGCCCCACAGACCGGCAAACAGGTGAACCGGAATGGCCCCCACGACATCATCGATCTTCAGCTTGTCCAGCAGCGGGATGGTCAGGACCACGATCACGCCACCCACAGCGCCGATCAGCGTTGCAGCACCCAGGCTGGGCGTCAGCGGCTCTGCCGTGATCGACACCAGACCAGCCAGTGCACCGTTCAGCACCATGGTCAGGTCCGGCTTCTTGTAGAGGATGGTCGACAGGATCAGCGCCGCAACAGCACCACCTGCGGCAGCCGTGTTGGTGTTGGCAAAGATCCGGCTGACATCGGCGACATCCGAGATCGTGCCCATGGCAAGCTGCGAGCCGCCGTTGAAGCCGAACCAGCCCAGCCACAGGATGAACATCCCCAGTGTGGCCAGCGGCAGGTTCGAGCCCGGCATGACCGTGACCTTGCCGTCCTTGCCATACTTGCCATAACGCGCACCCAGCACCAGCACCCCGGCGAGAGCCGCCCAGCCGCCTGCCGCATGCACGATGGACGAGCCAGCGAAGTCAGAGAAGCCCATCTCGTCAAGGAAGCCTTCGCCCCAGCTCCAGGACGCCTGGATCGGGTAGATGATGCCGGTCAGGATGACCACGAAAATCAGGAAGGGGAACAGTTTGATCCGTTCGGCCACGGCACCCGACACGATCGAGGCGACGGCGGCACAGAACATCAACTGGAAAATGAAGTCCGACCCGATCGACGCGTATTCGATGTCATCGACATCTTCCAGCGCGACGCCTACCGGCTCGAGCACGGTTGGCGCGATGCCACCCAGCCAGCCCTCGATAACCCAGTCACCCAGCGGGTACATCAGGTTGAAGCCCACCACGAAATAGGCAATCGTCGCAAGCGAGAACAGCGCCACGTTCTTTGTGGCCTGCATGGTGGCGTTCTTGGAGCGCACGAGGCCCGTTTCCAGCATGCAGAAGCCTGCCGCCATGAAGAACACAAGGAACCCGCCGACAAGGAACAAGAGCGAGTTCATGATGAACACCATTTCGGTGTTCAGGGCGGCCACTGCCTCGGCCGCGTCAAACACCGGTTCGGCGTCCTGTGCCAGCGCCATCGCAGGCAGCGTAAATGCCAGCGCCGCGAGGGGAAGTATCTTTTTCAGTTGCATCGGATTATGTCCTCTCTGTGTTGTGCCGAACTGCGCGCTCACAGCGCATCATCCCCGGTTTCCCCTGTCCGCACCCGCGTGGCCGCAACCAGATCGAGCACGAAAATCTTGCCATCACCGATCTTGTCGGTCCGTGCGGTTTTCTGCAGGGTCTCGACCACCTGATCGGCCATGGCATCCGACACGCCGATCTCGAGTTTCAGCTTGGGTACGAAATTCACTGCATATTCGGCACCGCGATAGATCTCGGTATGCCCGGATTGCGCCCCGAACCCCTTGATTTCGGTTACCATCATCCCGCGCACGCCGATTGCTGTCAGCGCTTCGCGGACCTCTTCAAGCTTGAACGGTTTGATTGCCGCTATGATGTATTTCACCGGTCGTCCCCTTTCTTAAGAGCGAGAGTTTCTTGATATTGCCGACGCTCATGAGGGGTCGCAGCGGCCCGACTCTCAACGTTTTGCCGCTGCAATGCAGCGCAGCGGCATGAAAATGGAATAAATTGTGCAAAAAAATTAGTCATTGCCTAAATTGTAGGCATGCACGGGATCGTGCTGGGTGGTCACAAACTGTCAATCCGTCTCAAAGGCGGTGGTATTTTGACCTTGGGGATGTCAAAACGGGGCCATATGGGCACCAAGCTATTTTCTGTGTTGCGACACAGCAGCAATAACAGGTCGGGCACGCGCCGGAACAGGCGAATTGAAGGCTGAGAGATGAGCAATACTCCAAAGGGCGGGCGCAAGCTGGTCGCGGACCGGCGCAACGTGAAACCAGCCACCAGCGCAAAGACCCCACCGCGGCGCAAGGCACCCGCGCGCAAGCCCGCGCGCAGCACCAAGCCGCATGGCAATATCCTGGTGCGATTTGTCACTGGAACGGTGCGGCTGTTCTGGCGCATCATCTGGGGGGTAACGTGGCGCCTAGGCGCGACAGTGGCGATGATCCTGTTCCTTGCCAGTGCGTATTTCTACGTCAACATGCCCCCCCTGAACGAATTGCTGGACGCCCGTGCGCGCGGGTCGGTCACGATGATGGATGCCGATGGCAGTGTCTTTGCGTGGCGCGGCGAAACCTTTGGCGGCGTTATCACGGCGGACACCGTCTCGCCCCATCTGCGCAATGCGATCATCGCGACCGAGGACCGGCGCTTTTACAGTCATCTTGGGGTCAGCCCTCGCGGCATCGCGGGCGCGATCCGGTCGAACATGCAGTCGGGGCGTTCGGCCTTTTCGGGGGCGGGCGGGTCCACCATCACGCAGCAGGTGGCAAAACTGCTCTGCCTTGGCGTGCCCTTTGACCCGTCGGAATGGGACTCCGAAGCCGCGTATGAGGCTGATTGCCGTCGCGGCACGGTCTGGCGCAAGATCAGGGAATTGCCCTACGCCTTTGCGCTGGAGGCCAAATTCTCCAAGGATGAAATCCTGACCATCTACATGAACCGCGCCTTTCTGGGCGCTGGCGCGCGCGGGTTCGAGGCCGCTGCGCAACGTTATTTCGGGCGTTCTGCCAATGAGGTCGGCCCCTCCGAAGCGGCAATGCTGGCCGGGTTGCTGGTTGCCCCGTCGACATTTGCGCCCACGCGCAACCTTGAGCGGGCACAGGGACGGGCGAATGTGGTGATCAATCTGATGGCCGGACAGGGCTATCTGACCGAATATCAGGTCATCGAGGCGCGGTCCTATCCGGCGACACTCTCGCAGCAGGCCGAGGCGCAGCGTGGCATTCACTACGCCGACTGGCTGATGCAGTCTGGCCCCGGATATCTGACCCGCGACACGACCGAAGACGTGCTGATGCGTACCACCTTTGATCCGCGCATCCAGACATCCGCCGAAGAGGCCGTGCGCCAAGTCTTCGAAAACCGCGTGCGCGAGGGGTCCGAGGCCGAAGTTGCGGTGGTTGTCATGTCACCGGATGGGGCCGTGCGCGGCATGGTCGGCGGGCGCACGCCGTCGGTCGGCGGGTTCAATCGTGCGACTCAGGCGATGCGGCAGACAGGGTCGGCGTTTAAACCCTTTCTCTACGCTGCCGCGCTTGAAAACGGGTTCGAGCCTTTTGATATCGTCGAGGATGCGCCGCTGACGATCAACATTCCCGGTTCTGGCGCGTGGTCGCCGCGCAACTATGACAACCAGTTTCATGGCTTTGTGACCCTGACCGAGGCGCTGGCGCGGTCACTGAACACGCCGGCTGTGCGTATATCCGAAGCGATGGGCCGCGCCGAAGTGCGACGTGTGGCCAATCAGTTTGGCCTGCACAGCGACCTTGCCGAAGGTCCGGCACTGGCGCTGGGCGCATCCGAAGCAAGCTTGCTGGAGATGACCGCCGCCTATGCGGGTATCCTGAACGGCGGGCAGGCCGTACGTCCCTTCGGCATCGAGGAACTGACCCTGCTGGGCGAAACGGAGCCATTATTCGGTGCCTCGACCGGAATCGCTGACCGCGTCATTTCCGAGCGCTCTGCTCAGGTCCTGACCTGGATGATGACCCGTGTCGTCGCCGAGGGCACGGGCACGCGCGCGCGGCTGGATGGCTGGCAGGTCGCGGCCAAGACCGGCACCACACAGGCCGCGAGGGATGCCTGGTTCATCGGGTTTACGGCTGATTACGTGGTCGGTGTCTGGATGGGCTATGACGACAATTCGCCCTTGCGCGGGGTTACTGGGGGTGGCTTGCCCGCCGAGATATGGCGCGAGACGATGACGCGGGTGAACCGTGGTCTGTCCCCGCGCCCCTTGCCCATGATCGAGCCCCAGCGCCCGGTCCTGGACCCCCCGCAATCCGACCCGCAACCCTATACGCAAACGCCTGCCCCCGAAATGTCGGGCGGTGGCGGGCTGGATGATGCGATTCGCGGTGTTCTGGGCACGCTCTTTGGCCGCAACTGAGGCCGCTGGCGTCAGGCGCGGGGTGTCCTAGCGCCCGACCAGCCCGGCGACGGCCTCGCGGGCGGAATCGACAAGGCCCACATAGGCGGACAGGGTCGAAGCGAGTGCAGGCACGGCTGCGCCGAGTGCCGGGGCCCCGATATACAGCGCGACAAGTATCAGCGCGACTGAGATCGGGATCAGCAATCCCCCCAGAAAACTGCGTTTCTTTGCCTCGGATGTTGCAGGCAGTATCGTGTCTGCAGAGGCAGATTTGCGGGCCGCGCCAATCGGTTCGAGTGTCGAGCTGATATCCTCGATATCCGGAAAGGCGGCCTTTGAATGTCCGCCTGCTTCGTGCGCGCGCTCTTCCTGCATGGTTTCGGTGTCATCGGATTTGGGCCAGGGCGCAGTCCCAAGCAGGCCCAGTTCGGGCTGGCTTTCCAGTCGGTTCGCTTCGCGTGCGCGCTGCTCTGCCTCGAACGCGGCTTCATCGCGCAGGATGCCCAGAACATCTTCGTTCACGGGCTTTGGCGCAGGCTGTTGCGCCGGCGGTGGTTGCGGTGCGTCTATGTCATCAAGCGGGGCATCTTCCGGGTCGTCATCATCCAATTGCGGCAATGGGTGCGCAGTTGGCTTGGGCATCTCTGCATGCGGCGTGTCCGGCACAGTTTCGGGCGATTTTGCCTGCACTGGTTCTGGCTCGGCAGGTTTGTACGCTGCGCCGGGTGCGTCCTGAAACCAGATATGCCCACAGGCCGAGCACTGAACCTCTCGCCCGTCCTCTGGCAAGAGGCTGGTGTCAATTTCATATTGCGCCGCGCAGTTCGGGCAGGTCAGTCGCATCACTTACACTTCGCACCAAGAGATCGGGCATTGGCCCTTCCGCTGTTATGTTGTAGCAAGCGAGGACGAAAACGCAAATTGTATTGATCTGACTCGGGTGCGCGTGGGACAGATGCTGTCGCTTCATCAGGATCGTTGCAGATTCGCCACGCAATTGCGCGTGGCGATCAGGCTGCGTGGTGGTGTCGCATGATTGTCTTCGAGGATGTCAGCCACGACTACGGCGGCGGGCCACTGTTCCGCGATGTCTCTGCCCGGCTTGAAAAGGGCAGCTTCCATTTTCTGACCGGCCCTTCGGGTGCTGGCAAAAGCACGTTTCTCAAACTGTGTTACGGTGAATTGCTGCCCTCTGCGGGAAAGATCTCGTTGATGAACAAGGATGTGAACACCCTGTCGCGCGATGCATTGGCCGAGATACGCCAGCGGATCGGGGTGGTGCATCAGGATTGCCAGTTCCTTGACCATCTGAGCGTCGAGCAGAACGTGGCGCTGCCGCTGTCGGCCACAGGCCGCCCAGTGGCGGAAAGCGATGTCAGTGACTTGCTGGAATGGGTCGGCTTGGCCAAGCGCGCGGATGCCTTGCCGCCCACGCTTTCGGGCGGCGAGCGCCAGCGCGCTGCCCTTGCCCGCGCGATCATCGCTGCACCGAATGTGCTGCTGGCTGATGAACCGACAGGCAATCTGGACTGGGATATGTCACAGCGCCTGATGTCGCTGATGATCGAGTTGAACAAGATGGGCACCGCTGTGCTGGTGGCCACGCATGACCTGCAACTGATCCGCTTTGCGAAAAGTCAGATCAACGCGCGCGTGCTGCGTATTTCGCGGCGCAAGCTGCAGGTCGCGGGGGCGGACTTGTGAGCGCGCGCGAGATCTCGCGGCTTGTGGTGCCGCGCCGGGGGCAGAGTGTCTGGCTGATCAGCCTCAGTGCGGGCGCGATGGCGTTTCTTGCCGTCTTTGCGCTGGCCTTGTCTGTCACCTCGGCGCAACTGGCCCGGACATGGAGCGCGGCACTGGCGCAGACGGCCACAGTGCGCCTTGCCGCCCCGCCCGAAGAGATGGAAGCGCAGACGGCCATTGTGCTCGAAGTTCTGCGCACCACACCGGGGATTGAGTCTGCGCATGTCATGGTGCCCGACGAGCAGGCCGCATTGCTGGAGGCATGGCTGGGCCCCGACCTGCCGCTTGATGCCCTGCCGCTGCCGCGCCTGATCGAGATCACCGAAACCTCCGAGGGGCCAGACCGGCAGGGTCTGCGCCTGCGGCTTGCCGCCGAAGCACCCGGCGCGGTATTCGACGACCACACCCGCTGGCGCCGCCCTTTGGCCGAGGCGGCGGGGCGGCTGCGCAGTTTTGCGCTGGTCTCGCTGGGGTTGATCGGCGGGGTGACGGCGGCCATAATCGTGTTGGCGGCCAGTGCGGCGCTGGCGTCTAACGGACAGGTGATCCGGGTGTTGCGGCTGGTGGGCGCGCGTGACCGCTTCATCGCGCGCGCCTTTGTGCGCCAGATCAGTTTGCGCGCCGGACTGGGCGCACTGGTTGGCACTGCGCTGGGGATGGGTGCGCTTGCCGCGCTTCCGCAGGCGGGGGGTGGTGTTCATCTGCTGTCCGGGCTGGGCTTTGCGGGGGCGGGCTGGCTGCTGCCACTGGTCATTCCGCCCTTGGCGATGGTGCTGGCCTGGGCGGCCAGTCTGACCACCGCCTTTCAGGTGCTTCGGGGGGTTACATGATGCGCGACGCGGTTCAACTGGTCCGCTCGGTGGTGTTCATTGTCCAGATGTATCTGGCGATGGTGGTGCTGGCGATTGTCTTTTTCCCCTTTGCCATTTTCCAGCGCGACATGGCGCTGCGCGCCTGCCACACCTATTGCCGCTATGTGCGCTGGTCTGCCGCATGGATGGTGGGGCTGCGCTCGGAAGTGCGCGGCGAGGTGCCAAGCGGACCAGTGCTGATTGCCGCCAAGCACCAGTGCTTTTTTGACATCCTGATTATTTTCGGTGCCCTGCCGCGCCCGCGCTTCATCATGAAGAAGCAATTGAAATATGCGCCCATCCTAGGCTGGTATGCGCTGCGCCTTGGCTGCGTGCCCGTGGACCGGGGCAAACGGGGACAGGCGATCAAGCAGATGGTCCAGGCGGTCAAGGCAGGTGCCAGCACGCCGGGGCAACTGATCATCTATCCACAGGGCACGCGTGTCGCGCCCGGCGCGCATCTGCCTTACAAGGTGGGAACAGCGGTGCTCTATGAACAATTGGGTCAGGATTGCGTGCCCGTGGCGACGAATGTAGGCGTGTTCTGGCCGCGTCACGGGCTGATGCGCAAGCCGGGTCTTGCCGTGGTCGAGTTCCTGCCGCCGATCCCCGCCGGGCAAGAGCCGCGCGCCTTTATCGAAGTGCTGGAGCGCGAAATCGAAACCCATTCCGACCGGCTGATGACCGAGGCGGGCTTCAAGGAGAAGGGCACATGACCGAGATCACCTCACTCGACGCGCTGGAAGCGCTCTATGGTGCACCGTCCGAAGGCAGCCTGATCAAGGTCACCCCCGCCTTGACGCCTGCCTATCGCGCGTGGATCGAGAAATCGCGTTTCTGCATCCTCTCGACTGTGGGGGTGCACGGGGTCGATGCCAGCCCGCGTGGCGACGATGGCCCTGTGGTGCGGGTCGTGGATGCCCAGACCCTGCAGATGCCCGATTGGCGCGGCAACAATCGCACTGACTCGTTGCGCAACATCGTGACCGACGGCCGCGCATCGCTGATGTTCTTTGTGCCGGGGTCCAACATAGTTATCCGCACGAACGGCACGGCCCGGCTGAGTGTCGATGACACGCTCTGCGCCAGTTTCGCCCGCAAGGGTGCCAACCCGCGCAGCGTGGTCGTTTTCACCATCGCCGAGGTGTATAGCCAATGCGCCCGCGCACTGTTGCGCTCGGGGCTCTGGGCCGCAGGAGATGAAAGCGCGGGCCTGCCCAGCATGGGCGATATTCTGGCCGAAATCTCGCAAGGTGGTTTTGACGGGGCCAGTTATGACGCCGAATGGGACGTGCGGGTGTCGAAAACCATGTGGTAGGTCGGGGATCCGGGCGCGCGCCGCAGCGCTCAGAAACTGCCCAGGACCGTGCCCAATGTGATCAGCGCGACCAGCGCCAGAACCGGGATCACCACGGCGACGACAGCAATATCGCGATACGCCTCGCGATGGGTCAGTCCGCAGATGGTCAGCAAGGTGATGACCGCCCCGTTATGCGGCAGTGCATCCAGCCCGCCCGTGGCGACTGCCGTGACCCGGTGCAACAACTCGGGCGAGATCCCCGCCGCCAGTCCCATCTCCAGATAGGTGTCACCCAGTGTTGCCAGCGCAATCGACATCCCGCCAGAGGCCGACCCGGTCATTCCCGCCAGCAGACTTGTCCCGATCGCAAGCGAGATCAGCGGGTTGTCGCCCCCCGCTGTCACCACCCAGTCGCGGATCAGCGCAAAGCCCGACAATGACGCGATGACCGCGCCAAAGCCGACAAGGCTGGCCGTGTTGAAAATCGGCAGCAGCGAATCCTTGGCACCGGCATCCAGCGCCTCCGCCAACCGCGCGCGCAATCGGCCCCAGTTCAGCGCGATCAGTGCCAGTGTGGCCAGTGTCAGCGCCGCGATGATCGACCAGATCCCGCGCAGCGCCTCGATGTCGGTTTGTCCATACAGGGTCTGCGCCAGATAGGCCGTGTCCAGTCGCGGGATGATGACAAAGGTAAAACCAATGTTCAGCGCCAGCACCAGGACCAGCGGGCTGGCCGCGATGGCCAGCCCCGGCGCATCATCAAATTGCGCTTGCGTCACATCATCATCTTCCGCGCCGTAACCCGGCCCCAATACCCGCGCGCGCCGTTCCAGCCAAAGCCAGCCAAAGGCCAGCATGAACAAACCTGTCAGTACGCCCAGCCCCGGTGCGGCAAAGGGCGTGGTGCCGAAATAGGGCATCGGGATCGCGTTCTGGATCGCAGGCGTGCCGGGCAGCGCCGTCATGGTAAAGGTGAACGCCCCCAGCGCGATGGTCGCGGGGATCAGCACCTTGGGCAAGTCCGCCTCGCGGAACAGATGCGCGGCGATGGGCCAGACTGCAAAGGCCACCACAAACAGCGACACCCCGCCATAGGTCATGATTGCGCAGGACAGGATCACCGACAGGATCGCGCGCTGCGGCCCCAGCCCCCGGATGATGCCATCCGCCAGCACCTGTGCCGCGCCGGACACGTCCATCAGCTTGCCAAAGACGGCCCCCAGCAGAAACAGCGGGAAATACTGGACGATGAACCCGCCCGTTGCCTGCATGAACACCTGCGTATAGCTGGCCAGCACGGGCCCGCCTTCAGAGGCGAGTACCGCCAGCACCGCCAGCGCCGGGGTCAGCAACAGCAGGCTCAACCCGCGATAGGCGAGGAAGATCAGCGCACCCAGCGCCAGCGTGATGACAAGGATGCCAAGCATTGCTGCGGCCCTTCATGCTGCATTGCAGCGCAAGTGTCGCATCGCGCGGGCGTGCAGGCAAGTGGATTTGCTGCAATGCAGCGCCCGTGTGGCCGCGTCTGGACACAGGTTGCACACAGGTCGCCTGCGGCGGCGATACGCGCGTAAAGTCTTTCGCGCCACGCCGTTTCATGCCATCACGAGGGCGACGCAACGAGGGCACGCCATGACAGCGCCAGTGATCCATATTCTGAACGGTCCAAATCTGAACCTGCTGGGCCAGCGACAGCCGGAGATTTACGGCCATGACACGCTTGACGACATCGCGCGGGCCTGCGCTGCGCTGGGCCAGGAGCTTGGCCTTGCGACCGAATTGCGCCAGACCAACCATGAGGGCGCGCTGGTCGAGATGATCCACGAAGCGCGCGAGGTGGCGCAGGGGATCATCATCAATCCCGCCGCCTACACGCATACCTCCGTGGCCATTCTGGATGCGCTGACCATGTTCGAGGGGCCGGTGATCGAGGTGCACCTCTCGAACATTCACAAGCGCGAAGCCTTCCGCCATCATTCCTATGTCAGCGCGCGCGCCGATGCGGTGATCGCCGGGTGCGGGGTGCAAGGCTACGCGCTGGCCGTGCGCCAGATCGCGCATATGATTGCATCTAAAGGTTGATGCGGGGCCGCAGATGCGGCTCTCCGCGTTTTGGTCGAGGGCAAAGCGGGACGGCTTTGCGGGTCGTTGCTGTCGGTCAGATTTCACCAAGAAAGCGGCGGAAATCTTCGGCACCCGCATTGGCAAGTCTTGAGGCCCGCGCATCGTGATATGCGTTCAGATACCCTCTGACACGCGGATACCCCAGAGAATACCCCAACCATCTGGGCATTTCCTGTGATCCGAAGAACCATGCCGCATGGCCATATCCGGTTTTCTGTCAGTCGGCCTGCGCGCTGGGAATATGCGGGCGCAAGATGCTGGCTGGCAGACTTTCCCATGGCTCTCGCGTGCCGCCAAGAACCTCCTGTGCGAAATGTCCTGCAAGCCCCTCTGAAACAAGCGCCTCGCCAAGCGTCGCGCCATATCCGGGACCGTCCCACCGCGCGCTGTGGTGCAACTCATGTGCCAGCATTCTTTCCAGCGACATATCCAGATTGGCCCGCAGCGCAGGGTGTTCGGGGTCTATGGTGATGCAAATCACGCCCTTTTCGGGTGCGTAACCCAGATGCCCTTTCTCCGGAATGACGCTTTTCCCGGCCCTGACGACCACATCCGTTTCCAGCAGGGGCAACAGTCTTGCAGAGGCCGCGAACGCATCGCGCAGCCTTTCGCACAGCCAGTCCTCGATGTCGGCTAACTGTCCGCGGGCGTTGATAAGGTGCAGGGTTATTTGTGGCATGACGCTCCCTATCACATTGCGGGTCGAAGATCAGACAGCCATTCGCACAGACAGCGCTGCGCTAATTCAGCCGTGTCAGCAACGCGCGATGATAGAGCCGCATCAGCATCATCCCCGTGACCAGCGGGACCAGACACCACAGCCCGACATAGACCAGCGAGATGTAATCGGGCCGGTAGACTGGGTAAAAGGCGGCCCGCATCAGCCCTGTCAGGTGCAGGACCGGATTGAACCACAACACCCCCTGCGCCGCCTGTGGCATGTCCTCATACAGCAGGATCACCCCCGAGATAATGAACAAGGGTGCGGTCAGGATCGACCATGCCTGTTGCCACACCTCGAACCGGTGAAAGAGGTAGCTGTTCAGCACCCCCAGTGACAGCCCCATCGCGGCTGTCAGCGCGACGGCCAGAATCAGGCTTGGCCAGTGGAGGAAGGAGGCAGTTCCGTCATGCAGCAAGATGCCGCCAAGAATGACGCCCATCACCCCGATCAGCACAAGCAGGTTCAGCGCAAACCGTGCCAGCACTGCATCGAACCATGTGACCCGTGGATATAGCAGCAGGCTGCGCGAAAAGGTCAGCGCATGCCCGGTGACCCCCGACAGCACGATGAACTGGCGCAGGATCAGCACACCGGTCGCCTTGAACAGCAGGAAACTGGTCCCCAGCGCGGGGGATTTTTGCAGCAGTGAAAAGGCATAGGCCAGCACCACGATCATGCCCAGTGGCTGCAACACGGCCCACAGATACCCGCCCGGTGTGCGCCCGTAGCGGGTGGCCATCTCGCGCAGGGCAAGCGCGCTGATCGTGCGCAGCGCAGTGCGGTGCCAGCGGGGGCGCGCAGACCGGGCGGGCAAGTGCAGAGCAGGCGGCGGGGTCATCACTTCTCGCAGGCAGGGGTTACGGAGTTTTAACGCGGATTTGCTAGCCAAGGCTTAACGCGCGCCCTCATTCGCAAAGGACCTCCCCGGCATGCCCCCGACACCTGCACAGCACACGGCGGCTGAGGGAACGGCACGGTCCAGACCGTCTGGCGCGGCATTTCTGGGCTGGAATGGCCCTGCGCCCGATCTGGCCGCACGTGCCTACACAGCGCCGCCTGTCGTGCCCGCAGCCGCCCATGTAGGGCAGCAGCGGGGGCTTCTGGCATCGCTGGTGCTGGTTGTTGTGGTGCCGCTTGTGGTGGTTGTGGCCTATCTGTTGGTGTTTGCACAGGATCAGTATGCGTCCAGCGCCGGGTTCACGATCCGGCAGGATGACAGCGCCAGCGCGTCAGACCTGCTGGGGGGCATGTCACAATTGCTGGGCGGGGGCGGGGGCGGCAATGCCGATCTGCTGTTTGAATATCTGCGCAGTCAGGAAATCGTCATGCGGGTGGATGCCCGGCTGGACCTGCGCGCGCATTACGCGACCCATTGGCCGCGTGACCCGGTCTTTGCAGTGCCGCCCGAGGGCTCGGTCGATCAGCTTGTCCGCTTCTGGCAGCGCGTGCTGCGTGTCTCGTTCGATCGCAACACCGGGCTGTTGCTGGTCGAGGCGCGTGCCAATGATCCCGGCTATGCCCGAGCGCTGGTTGCCGCCATCGTGCAGGAGAGTGAGCGCATGATAAACCAGTTGAACCTGCAGGCGCGGCGCGACCGGATGCGGCTGGCCGAGGATGATCTGACCCTTGCCATAGACCGTTTGCGCGTGGCGCGAGAGGGCCTGGCAGAATTCCGCGCGCGCACCCAGATCCTTGACCCTGACGCCGATATTCAGGGCCGCATGGGGGTGCTGAACAACCTGCAGCAACAACTGGCGCAGGGGCTTGTAGAATATGACCTGCTGGCGCTGATTACCGACGCCAATGACCCGCGCCTGCGTCAGGCAATGCGCCGGGTCGATGTGATCCGCGACCGCATCCGCGAGGAACGCGCCACGTTTGCCAATCAGGACGCTGCGCGCAGTGATACGGACTATCCGCGCCTGATCGCGCAATATGAAAGCCTGATGGTGGAACAGGAAATTGCGCAACAAGGCTATGCGGCCGCGATGCGCGCGCAGGACTTGGCGCGCTCGAATGCCGAACGCCAGAGCCTGTTTGTCGCGCTGTTCATCCATCCGACGCTGACACAGGAACCGGCCTACCCCAAGCGTCCGCTGCTGGCCGGGCTGACCGGGCTGTTCGCGTTCCTGATCTGGGCCTTTGGCGTTCTGGGCTATCATTCTCTGCGCGACAGGACCTGAGCGATGACCGCCCCCTTGCGCCATACCCCGCCCGAAGGGGCGCACCCGCCGCCGATCATTCGCTTCGAGAATGTGGTCAAGGGCTATTGGCTGCGAGGCGCGTGGCGCCCGGTCATTCGGGGGCTGACATTGTCACTGCCAGCGGGGCAGGCACTGGCCTTGCTGGGGACAAACGGGTCGGGCAAGACAACGCTGCTGGATCTGGTCGCAGGCCGGTTGCGCCCGGATGCAGGTCGCGTGCTGCGGCATGGCTCTGTCTCGTTTCCGGTGGGCTTTGCGGGGGGCTTTCACCGTGACCTGAGCGGTGCGCAGAACATCCGCTTTCTGGCGCGGGTCTATGGGGCCGACCCACAGGGGCTGGTCGAATTCGTGGCTGATTTCGCCGAACTGGGCGCGCTTTATCATGCGCCCTTGCGCAGCTATTCTTCCGGGATGCGCGCGCGGCTGGGTTTTGGTGCCTCGATGGGGCTGCCGTTCGATCTGTATCTGGTGGATGAGGCAACCGCAGTGGGCGACGGGGCCTTCAAACGCAAGAGCAAGGCGCTGTTTCGTGCCCGGATGCGCGGGGCCAGCGGCATCATGGTCAGCCACAATCTGCGGGAATTGCGCA